>NZ_CP050695.1:3323518-3648076 GCF_012044895.1 Aquisalimonas sp. 2447 | reverse complement strand
AAGGAACAGGGCGGCGAGCAGTGGAAGCCGTCGCCGCTGCTGGAGCAGCTGGCGAAGGAAGGCAAGGGCTTCCACGACGCCAAGTAAGTCGATGCGGCCATAGTGATTGGGGGCTCGGGACCAGTGCCCGGGCCCCGTTTTTCTTGGTTCATGGTCCCCACCCCCACGGTATCTACGTCCGCTACGGCGGGATGGTTGGCTCGTCATGCCGCTTCGTAGGGTGCATCAAGATGCACCCTATGGATTCCCTACGCCCGGATCACCATGGGCAGGCCGTACGCATCCCTTTCCGGTGCCTCGGGCATCGACACGGCCTGCCCCCGTGCAATCCGTCCCGCACTCCAGAACGCCGCCACGGCGTCCACCAGGTCATCCGGTGCGTACCGCTGCCCGGCCAGGGCGCGCTTCGTTGCCGCCAGCGCTCCCGGGAGGTTCTGTTCAATGAGGGCGGCGCGCTCCCAGTCACCCGCGGAGCGCTTCTTGTTGTGGGTCATGGGCGAACCGCCGTTCCAAACCATGAAGCTCACCTCCGGGTGCACCTCGTGGATGCGCTCGGCCCAGTCCCGCCGCTCCCGCAGGAAACCGTCCATTGCCCGGATCAGCGGCACGATGTTCCAGGCCTGGCGGGAGAGTGCGCGGCCGCATTTGGCGCGGCCAATTGCGCAGGCCTCCGGGTAGTCTTCAGCGTCGATCATGCAACGCAGCGGGGCGGGGAAAACGCTGCTGCCCCGGGGGCGCCCGAGGGCAGCGCGCGCCGCCCGGTCGCAGTCTCGCGGCCCGGTGTCCGACAGGCCCATGGGGATGTCCACGCCGACGACCACTGGCTGCGGAACCAGCGTGTCCAGGTCGCTGAGCTGGTCCAGGAGCGCGGCACGCACCTGGCCCGGTTGGTTCACGTTGCCCCAGACACATAGCCAGCGGCCGCGGCAACCGTCCATGCCAGCCACCGTCTGGCCAGCGTCATCCTGCCCTGAGTGCTCGGGCACCACGCGCCGTAGCCTTACACCGTCGACGGGGTGAGGTAGAGCACGTTGAACCAGCGCCGTTCATCGGTCCAGCCATCCGTGACATCGAAACCGGCCCGGGCGGCAACGTCACGGATGCCGCCGTCGGAGTACTTGTAGCTGTATTCGGTGACGATACGGTCGTCAGGATCAAACTGAAAGCTGCGCCCGCCAACGGCAATGTGCTGTCGGCCCTGGCTGACAAGGTGCATCTCGATGCGGCTTTCGGCGTCGTTCCAGACGGCCTGATGACGAAAACCCTTCGGGTCCAGTTTGGCGCCGAGTTCCCGTTGCATGCGCCTGAGCAGGTTGAGGTTGAACTCGGCGGTGACTCCGGCGGCGTCGTTGTAGGCGGCTTTGAGGATCTCCGCGTCCTTGCGCCGGTCCACGCCCAGCAAGAGCCCGCCGTGCGTGTCTAGCAGTCCGCGGAAGCGGCCCAGAAGGCGTGCCGCCTCCTCCGGCGGGAAGTTGCCGATGGTGGATCCCGGGAAGAAGATCACCGCGCTGCGGTGCTCCGGGATTCCTTCCGGCAGCGAGAACGGTTGTGTGAAGTCCGCGCACACCGGGTGAACGGGCAGCGCCGGGAACTGTTCGCGCAGGGGCCCCAGGCTCGCATGCATGTGCTCGCCGGAGATCTCCACCGGCACGTAGCCTGCCGGTGACTGCAGATGCTGCAGGACCAGTCCGACCTTGGCGCTGCTGCCGCTGCCCGGCTCGATCAGCAGCACGCGGGGCCCGAGCCGCTCCCCGAGGGCCGGACCGGAGCGCTCGAGAATGGCCATTTCCGTGCGGGTGGGGTAGTACTCCGGCAGTTCGCAGATGCGATCGAACAGCTGCGAGCCCGCCTCGTCGTAGAAGTACTTCGGCCAGAGCTGCGCCGGTGACCTGGCGAGACCGTCCAGGACATCGTCGAGAAACCGCTGTGTGGAGTCGGTTCCGGAGTCCGGCGCTGCCGGCTGGTCCTGGGTGTCGTCGCGCATGGTGTCCATTGTCCTTGCCGGGTGTCGGCTCAATCTGGTGATGGGCAACCCGTGGAGACCCGGCACAGACTGCCATGCTGCAAGGGTCGTGTCGCCATGGTTGCGTGCGCCCGCGGCGTGACTCCCATCGGACAATCACGGGCCTGGTCGTGATGCTCCCGTATTGTATTGGAAATGTCGAACTTCTGTGCATGGAAGGCCGGCGTTTCCCGGCTAAAGGGAATGCAAGACCGGCACGGCGTCTCGCCGTGCCGGTGGGACGCAGCGGTCAGTCCTCGTCCTTGTCCCAGTGCATGGTGCGCCGCACGGCCTTCTTCCAGCCCCTGTAGCGCTGCTCTCTGACGGCCGGGTCCATGTCCGGGGTGAACGTACGATCCAGGGCGCCCTTGTTGACCACCTCGTCCTTGGTCCACATGCCGACGGCGATGCCCGCCAGATAGGCGGCACCCAGGGCCGTGCTCTCGGTTACCCGGGGTCGCTCCACACTGACGCCCAGCATGTCAGCCTGGAACTGCATCATGACGTTGTTGGCAACCGCGCCACCATCAACCCGCAAGGCCTTCAGGGTGATCCCGGAGTCCGCCTGCATGGCGTCGATGACGTCCTTGGTCTGATAGGCCAGGGAGTCCAGCGTGGCGCGGGTGATGTGCTCCTTGCGGGTGCCCCGGGTGAGGCCGAAGATGGCGCCGCGGGCGTACATGTCCCAGTAAGGTGCGCCCAGGCCGGCGAACGCGGGCACCACGTACACGCCGCCCGAATCCGGAACCTTGCCGGCGTAGTACTCGGAGTCCTCCGCCGAGTCGATGAGCTTGAGCTCGTCGCGCAGCCACTGCACCGCCGCCCCCGCGATGAAGATCGCCCCCTCCAGGGCGTACTCCACCTTGCCGTCCAGCCCCCAGGCGATGGTGGTCAGCAGGCCTGACTGGGAGGGTACTGGGGTCTCGCCGGTATTCATCAGCAGAAAGCAGCCGGTGCCGTAGGTGTTCTTGACCATGCCCTTCTCGAAACAGGTCTGGCCGAACAACGCCGACTGCTGATCCCCCGCGATGCCGGCAATGGGGACCTGGGCGCCTCCGAACATCTCCTTGCCGGTGGTGCCATAGACCTCGCTGGAGGGGCGGACCTCCGGCAGCATGGACCGGGGGATGTCCAGCTCCTGCAGCATCCGCTCGTCCCACTCCAGGGTGTGGATGTTGTACAGCAGGGTGCGGGAGGCGTTGCTGTAGTCGGTGACATGCCGTTCGCCGCGGGTGAGGTTCCACACCAGCCAGGTATCCATGGTGCCGAACAGCAGCTCGCCGCGCTCGGCGCGTTCACGCACGCCGGGCACGTTGTCCATGATCCAGCGGATCTTGGTGCCTGAGAAGTATGCGTCCACCACCAGGCCCGTCGTGCTGCGGATGGTTTCCTCCAGGTCGCGCGCCTTAAGTTCGTCGCACAGGGGCGCGGTACGACGGTCCTGCCAGACGATGGCGTTGTGTACCGGCTTGCCGGTCTCTCTGTCCCACACCACCGTCGTCTCGCGCTGGTTGGTAATGCCGATACCGGCGACCTGGGAGGGCTTGATGCCGTTTGTCTCCAGAACTTCCCGAGCCACGCCCATCTGGGCGCCCCAGATCTCCATGGCGTCGTGTTCCACCCAGCCGGGCTCCGGGTAGTACTGGTTGAACTCCTTCTGGGCGATCCCGACGATATTGGCGTCACGGTCGAACAGAATGGCGCGGCAGCTCGTGGTTCCCTGGTCGAATGCCAGGATGTAGGGCTTTTCCATGGTGCAACTCCTCCGAACCTTGTCTTGATTGGTCTGTACTGACGTTGTGGTGGTTCCGGGGCGCTCAGGCGCCCGGATCGTGTTCCTCCGCCGCGTTCCGGACGCTCACCGCCGGGGCGTGCTGCAGGCCGGTGAATGCTGCCACCACGCAGGCTGCAAGAATCCCCAGTGCGATCAGCATGGCGGTGGGGCTGGCTGCCTCGAACACGAAGGCGTAGAAGAGGCCTCCCGCGGTCCCGCCGATCAGCGGGCCGATGACCGGAATCCAGGCGTACTGCCAGTTGGAATCACCCTTGCCGGCGATTGGCAGGACGAAGTGGGCAATACGCGGCCCCAGGTCCCGGGCGGGGTTGATGGCGTAGCCGGTGGGTCCACCCAGGGACAGGCCGATGGCGAAGATCAGCAGCCCGATGATCAGCGGGTTGAGTCCTTCGGTGAACTCGTTGGCGCCGATGAACAGGATGCCCAGTACCAGCACGAACGTGCCGATGATCTCTGAGAGCAGGTTGCCCGGCGTGTGCGGAATGGCCGGATCGGTGCTGAACACCGCCAGCTTGGCTCCTTGGTCCTCCGTGGCGGCCCAGTGCGGATAGTAGGCCAGGAAGACCACGCAGGCGCCGATGAAGGCGCCGATCATCTGCGCGAGGATGTAGGCGGGCACGTCTGCCCAGGGGAATGCGCCAATGGCGGCCAGCCCCACGGTGACGGCCGGATTGATGTGGGCGCCACTGATGTCGCCGACGGCGTAGATGGCCAATGCCACTGCCATGCCCCAGCCTGCCGTGATCACGATCCAGCCGCCGGCCTGGGCCTTGGAGTGGTTCAGCACCACGCCGGCGACCACGCCGCCGCCGAAAATGATCAGGATCATCGTCCCTATGATCTCGCCGATGAAAGGTGTCATCGTCTCTTCTCCTCCGTTTTATTGTGATCCCGGAGTCCGACGCGTGGGCTATCTGGCCCGTCGTTGGTTGTCGCGCCGCCTCCGGGTTGTTCGCTGCAGGGTGTGTCAGCCGCTCGCACTTCTTCGCGCCGCAGGGGGGTGTTCGGTGCGATGCGCGAACCAGGCGTGGAGCGTGCACCCGGTGTCCTCGGTGATGTGCAGGCCCATGCGGGAACGTCGCCAGAGAACGTCCTCCGCGGTTCGGGCCCACTCGTAGCGGACCAGGTACTCCAGTTCCGCGGCGTAGATGCCGTCGCCCAGGTGCGCCCCCAGGTCGTCCAGGGAGCGGGCGTCGCCGAGCAGTGTGTGAATACGGGTGCCGTAGTTGCGGGCATACCGCCAGAGCAGACCCTCGGGGATGAAGGGGTACCTCTGCGCCAGCGTCGGCAGCCAGGCGTCGAAATCCGCATCGGGAATGTCGCCGCCGGGCAGCGTGGTGGCGGCGGTCCAGCGCCTGTCCGTGATGCCCAGCGGGGCGGCCAGCTGCGCAAGCACGTCCTCGGCCAGTGTGCGATAGGTGGTGATCTTGCCGCCGAACACCGACAGCAGCGGGGCCTCGCCATCCCGGGTGTCGAGATCGAGCACATAGTCCCGCGTCACCGCGGAGGCTTCCGCGGCGTGGTCATCATAGAGGGGGCGTACGCCGGCATAACTCCAGACCACATCGTCCGGGGTCACGGTGCGGCGGAAGTAACGGCCCACGGTTTCGCAGAGATAGGTGGTTTCCTCCGCCGAGATCGCGATCTTCCCCGGGTCGCCAGCGAAAAGTTCATCGGTGGTGCCGATCAGGGTGTAGTCATGCTCGTACGGGATGACGAAGACCACGCGACCGTCCGGATTCTGGAGCAGGTAGGCCTGATCGTGGTCGAACAGCCGGGGCACCACCAGGTGACTGCCCTTGACCAGGCGTACCTGCTTGTCTCCCTGCCGCTGCTGCTCACCGGTGATGGACTGCAGGAAGCTGCTCACCCAGGGGCCCGCGGCGTTCACCAGCGCCCTGGCGGTCAGGTTCGTCGTGTCGCCGCTGGTTTCGTCGCGCAGTTCCACGTGCCAGCGGTCGCCGGCACGACGCGCCCCGGTGCAGCTCGTGCGCGGCCGGATGTCCGCACCGCGCTCGGCGGCATCCAGGGCGTTCAGGGTGACCAGGCGGGAGTCCTGCACCCAGCAATCCGAGTAGATGTAGCCGTCGCGGAAGTCCCCATGCAGAGCCTTGCCCGCGTCGTGTGCCTGCAACTTGATGGCCCCCGAGCGCGCCAGGCTGGAACGTCCGCCCAAGTGGTCGTACAGGAACAGGCCCGTACGGATCATCCAGCGCGGCCGCAGGTTCCGGGTGTGGGGCATGACAAAGCGCATGGGCCAGATGATGTGTGGGGCTGCGCGCAGGAGCACCTCGCGCTCCCGCAGTGCCTTTCGCACCAACCCGAACTCGTAGTATTCGAGGTAGCGCAGCCCGCCGTGGATCAGTTTGGTGCTGGCGGAGGACGTGTGCGCGGCAAGATCGTCGCGCTCGCAAAGCAGCACGCGCAGGCCGCGTCCTGCCGCATCCCGTGCGATACCGGCGCCGTTGATGCCTCCGCCAACGACCACCAGGTCGTATGTTGCGTTTTCTGTTGTCATGATGTTCATCGGTTTTCAGTTTCAACTAAAAACGAACATAGCACGACAGAAATGAAGTGCAACCCGGTCTGGCAAATCGGGTCGGGTTCACCGGTAGGGAGGGGTTACTGCTGGTCGGCCACCACAACGCGTACGCCGGCGTCGCGCAGCTGGCCCTGCCACGCTTCCGGCGGCTCCCGGTCCGTAAACAGGGCGTCCAGCTCGCGCAGGTGGCCCAGTTCCACCATGGCGTTGCGGCCGAACTTGCTGTGATCGGTGGCCAGCCAGAACTGACGTGCCTGGGCCATGATCGCCTGAACCACCCGGACTTCGCGGTAATCGAAATCGAGCAGCGTGCCGTCGGCGTCGATGCCGGAGATGCCCGTGATGCCGAAGTCCACGCGGAACTGCCGCATGAAATCGATGGTGGCCTCGCCGGTGATGCCGCGATCGCGGGGGCGAACCACGCCGCCCGCAAGAATGATCTCGAAGGTGGGGTTGTTGGTCAGGATGGTGGCCACGTTCAGGTTGTTGGTGATGATGCGCAGCCCGTCATGCTGCAGCAGGGCCCGGGCCACCTCCTCGTTGGTGGTGCCCAGCGTGACGAACAGGGACGCCTGATCCGGGATTTCCGCTGCCAGCGCCCGAGCGATGCGCTGTTTGGCATCCAACTGCATGACCTTGCGTGCGCGGTAGGCAACGTTCTCCACGCTGGAGGGCAGGCCTGCACCGCCGTGATGCCGGCGCAGCAACCCAGTCGCGCACAGTTGGTTGACGTCCCGCCGAATGGTCTGCGGTGTCACCTCGAACTGCTCGGCAAGGCCGTCGATGGCCACGAAGCCGTCCTGACGGACGCGCTGCATGATGCGTTCCTGCCTGGGTGTCAGATCATCCATCGGCCCCTCTTCGTAATTGACTGGTTGTATTCGTTTGTGTTCAGTTGTATTGACTTTCGCTTAATAACGAAAACACCATGAAGGCGAGCATTCACCCATGGTACCGAACCAGTGTCCGCCGCGCCCGCGCGCCGTCGACGATGGACGGCATGCGCTTCAAGCCGGGGCCACCGACGGACCACACGGAGGAGAACGATGAGTTACAGAGTTGCCATCAACGGCTTCGGCCGGATCGGCCGCAATGCCCTGCGCGCCCTGTACGAGCAGGAACGGCGGGACGACCTCGAGATCGTCGCGATCAACGATCTGGGCGATGCCTCCACCAACGCCCACCTGCTGCGCCGGGATACGGTGCATGGGCCTTTCCCCGGCACCGTGGCGGTGGATGGTGACGCCCTGCTGGTGGAGGAGGACCGAATTCGGGTCTGCGCGGAGCGGGACCCGGCGAGGCTACCCTGGGCGGAGCTGCAGGTGGACGCCGTGCTGGAGTGCACGGGGCTGTTCACGAGCCGTGCCGGTGCCGGAGCCCACCTGGAAGCCGGCGCCGGCCGGGTGGTGATTTCCGCCCCCGGTGGCAGCGACGTGGATGCCACCATCGTCTACGGGGTCAACGACGGTGTGCTCACGTCCGGGCACCGGGTCATCTCCAACGCCTCGTGCACCACCAACAGTCTGGCGCCGCTGGTCAAACCCCTTCACGAGGCCATGGGCGTGGAGCACGGCCTGATGACCGCCATCCATTCCTACACCAATGACCAGGTCCTGAGCGATGTCTACCATAAGGACCTGCGCCGGGCCCGGTCAGCGACCCAGTCCATGATTCCCACCCAGACCGGCGCGGCGGCGGCGGTGGGCCTGGTCCTGCCGGAGCTCGCCGGGCGCCTGGACGGCTTCGCCGTGCGCGTACCCACCATCAACGTGTCGCTGGTGGACTTCACCTTTACGCCCTCCCGTGCGACGGACGCCGGAGAGGTGGACGCAGTCATTCGCGCCGCCGCCGACGGCCCGCTGGCCGGAGTACTCAAGGTCTGCGACGAGCCGCTGGTGTCGTCGGATTTCAACCACGACCCGGCATCCTCGACCTATGACCCCTCCCTCACCCGGGTGACCGAGGGCGGTCGTCAGATCAAGGTCTGCGCCTGGTACGACAACGAATGGGGGTTCTCGAGCCGCATGCTCGACACAACCCTCGCCCTGCTCCGGGCGGCCTGACCATGCCGCGCCGGACCCAGATCGTTGCCAGCAGCCTGCAGATTGTGACGATTCCCTGATGGCTTACCGGGAACCGGCGCCCGGGACCAGGTAAACATCAAAGCGGGTGCTGGCTCCCGGCACGGAGAAGTCCGGATCCGGTTCCGCCAGCGCTGCCGCCCGCCGCTGACGTTTGACGACAACCCGTTGCCGGGCGGCGCTCAGCGCGGCGTCGAGCAGTGTCGCCGTGGTCTCGCCGTGTCCCAGCAGCGCCTGCAGGTGCTGCATGGATTTCCCCGAACGTCCCCCGCCGCGCCTGGCCGCATACATGGGGTCGAGATAGACGATGTCCGGTCGCTGGTGTGCGGGCAACCCGCGTAGATAGGTGGCACTGTCGGCGGCCACCAGCTGCATGCGTCCGCGGATCTCCGCGGTGCGCGGGTCGCGGCCGGCGCGCTGAAGCCCGTCCTCCAGCAGGGCGGCGACCACCGGTGAACGCTCCACCAGCGTCACCCGGCATCCGGCTGCGGCCAGAATCGCCGCGTCCTGCCCGAGTCCTGCGGTGGCGTCCAGGACGTCCGGTCGTGCCCCGCGGCGGGCACCCACGGCACGCACCAGGCCTTCCCGGGTCGGGCCCGCCGTGGTCAGCCGCCGCAGGAAGGCGGGCTCCAGGAAGTCCACGCGGATCGGCCCCGGGGACCCGGCCCGGGAGTCGCCTAGTTGCACCGCCCCATCGCCCACCCACAGCCGGAGTCCGTCGGGCTGACCGGGGCCGGCCAGTGGCAGCGACCAGCGCTGTGCCAGTTCCCGGGCCTGCGTGTCCGTGTCCCCGCTCATCGGGGCCAGGTAACACTGTTCGGTCATTCCAGGTTTTTTTTAAAGTATCGAGAAAACAGCATCTTGTGCCTCCCCTGTGTGAGGTTTTCCAGTTGAGGGGGGCTCCCCTGTGCCGTAGGATACAACGACGCCGCCGGTGCGGCTGTTTCCCGAGGTGAGAGTCCCATGATCGATCGATATACCCTGCAAACCGGTTCCATGGACCCCCAGGAGCTATCCCGGACTTTGGTGGACATTACTGCCCGCAGCCAGGAGCTGGTCAACGACTTCGTCAGCCGGGAGAAGTCCGCGTATCGGATCGACGTGGATGACGCGCTGCACCTGGCCGGCATGTTCCAGCAGCTGGCCAGCCGCATGGCGGCGAATCCGGTGGAGCTGGCGCAGGCGCAGATCGCGTTCTGGCAGGACTACATGCAGCTCGCCAACAACACCGCCATGCGCTTCTGGGGCCAGGCCGGTGACACGGTGATTCACCCGCCCCGGGGCGACAAGCGGTTCGACCACGATGCCTGGGACGAGAGCCCGATCTTCGATTTCATCAAGCAGTCCTACCTGCTTGCGGCGGACTATCTCCACTCCACCGTGCGCAACGTGGACGGTCTGGACGAGGCCACCGCCCGCAAGGTGGACTTCCACACCCGGCAGTTCGTGGATGCCCTCTCGCCCACGAATTTCATCGCCACCAATCCGGAGGTGCTGCAGAA
Organism: Aquisalimonas sp. 2447; assembly: GCF_012044895.1. NCBI lineage: Bacteria > Pseudomonadati > Pseudomonadota > Gammaproteobacteria > Chromatiales > Ectothiorhodospiraceae > Aquisalimonas > Aquisalimonas sp. 2447. The sequence goes on along the minus strand of NZ_CP050695.1, from coordinate 3,638,154 downwards.
GACGGTGTCCACCGGTGGGCAGAATCTGCTGCGGGGGTTGCGCAATCTCCTGGATGACCTGGCCGCCGGCCAGGGGCGGTTGCGGATCAACATGTCGGACACCGAGGCCTTTGAGGTGGGCCGGAACCTGGCGGTGACCCCGGGAAAGGTCATTTACCAGAACGATCTCATCCAGCTGATCCAGTACACCCCGACCACGGAGAAGGCTTATAAGCGGCCGCTGCTGTTCGTGCCGCCGTGGTTGAACAAGTACTACATCCTCGATCTCCAGCCCCACAACTCCATGATCCGCTATATGGTGGACCAGGGGCACACGGTGTTCGTGATCTCCTGGAAGAACCCCACCGGCGAGTACGCCGGCAAGACCTTTGCCGACTACATGTTCGAAGGGCCTCTGGCGGCGCTGGACGCTATTGAAGAGGCCACCGGCGAGCGCGAGGTGAACTGCGTCGGCTACTGCATCGGCGGCACCCTGATGGGCGCGACCCTTGCCTACATGGCAGAGCAGGGGGACGAGCGCATCCGCTCCATCACCTTCTTCACCGCAATGCTGGATTTCAACGCCCCGGGGGAGCTGGAGATCTTCATCGACGAGGAGCAGCTGGACAACCTCGAGCGGCGCATGGACAGCCAGGGGTTCCTGGAAGGCCCGGCCATGGCCAATACCATGGCCAGCCTGCGCGCCAACGATCTGATCTGGTCCTTCTTCATCAACAACTACCTCAAGGGCGACGACCCGTTCCCCTTCGACCTGCTTTACTGGAACCAGGACTGCACCAACATGCCGGCGGAGATGCAGACCTTCTATCTCCGCAACATGTACCAGGAAAACCGCCTCAAGGATCCGGGCGGCATCGTGCTGGAGGGCGTGCCCATCGATCTGCGTCGCATCGATATGCCGCACTGCTTCGTCTCCGCGCGGGAGGATCATATCGCCCCCTGGCGCACCTGTTACCGGGGCGTGCACCTGATGAACGGGCCCAACCGGTTCATCCTGGGTGGAGCCGGGCACATCGCCGGCATCATCAATCCGCCGTCCATGACCAAGTACAGCTACTGGACCAGCCCCGAGACGCCACCCACCGCTGCCGAGTGGCTGGACACCGCCGAACGCCACGACGGTTCCTGGTGGCCCGAGTGGAATCAGTGGCTGGTGGAGCAGGACGACCGCCAGGTCGCGGCCCGTACCCCCGGCGACGGTAAGCTCGAGCCCATCGAGGATGCCCCGGGCAGCTACGTCAAGGAGAAAGCCTGACGGTCACCGGCCGCGCCGGGGCGAGGAAGGGGGCAGCAGGACATGCCGGTCGCTGACTTTCACCTCGACGTCTCCCGGGACGAAATGCTCGCATACTATGCCGGGCACGGCAGTCGTGTGGTGGTTCAGAGTGACACCGGGCTCTGGATCCAGTTTCCAGCCAGTCGATTGCGCGCTTTTGTGAACCATGACGGCGTTCACGGACGTTTTCGTCTTTACTATGACGAGTCGGGGCATATCGAACGGCTGGAAAAGCTGCAAGGACAAGAATGACCGAGCAGGATCTGGAAAAACTCGAAGAGCTGCCCACGCTCCCCCGATTCGTCCGGGACATCCTGGCGGTGGTCAACGACAAGGATGCTCCCCTGGCCGAGGTGGCCAGGGCGCTGGCGGTGGATCCGGGGACCAGTGCACGGGTGGTCGCGGCCGCCAATGCGGCCTTCTTCACCGGCTACCAGCCCATATACAGCGTCGACGACGCCGCCGTGCGGCTGGGCCTCAATCGCGTGCGGGTGCTGGCCTCCACCGCGCTTCTCAGCGCTCAGTTCCGCGCCGACGCCTGCCCGGCGTTCGACCAGGCGCGTTTCTGGTGCGCGAGCATGAATGTCGCCATGTGTGCCAGTAAGCTGGCAAACTATGTGCCGCTGGAAACGGGGACCCCTGCTTCCTACCTGGCCGGGCTTGTGCACAATATCGGCGTTCTGGCCAATGCCTACACCTTCCCGCAGGAAATGAATCGAGTGCTGGTAGAGGCCGCGGACGGAGCGCATTGCATCGAGGCCCTGGAGATCGATCATCTCGGCTTTGACCACCTGCAATCGGGGGCAGCGGTGCTGCGGCGCTGGGAGTTGCCGGAGCCCATCATTACCGCGGTGAGCCATCACGCCGACCCCGACTATCGCGGGGAGTGGTCGCGGCTGACGGCCATGATCGGCGCCAGTGTCGACTGGTACCGACACGGCTTCGAAGGAGCACCTGGCGGCCGCATTCTGCGAGGCATCTCGGAATCCAAGTTGCGCAACATTGCCATGAGCTGCCAGCGCGAGGACAAGCAGCTCCAGGTGTTCTCGGCCCAGCTCGGGAGTGCTGCTTGAGGACTTCCTGACGGGGGGCGGGGCCAGGTGCGAGGGCGTGCTTCAGGCCCGGGTATCCACCAGTTGCCCGAGGGTTTCCATCGCTTCATCGATGCTGCTCACGGTGTTTACCGCGGCGCGACCGAGGTTCGCGTTACTGGTGGACTCCACCAGGGCGGTGTTCAGGTCTTCATCCTCCGAGACACCAGCGGTGGTGCGGGCCACCGTTTCCGCGTTGCGCTGCAGGCCCTGATCCGCACGCTGGAGAGCGGCGGAGGCCGAGTTGAATGCGCTGTTAATGTCCATGGCGGATTCTCCGGAGACTTGCCCAATGGCAATTGTCCTCTTCGCTGTCAGGGCCGAATGTGAACTGCGTCACATTACCGATGTCTTGTGATTGCCCGGGGGGCTGCCCATAATCCACGGCCCGTTCCGCGGTCAGAACATCCCATGAAGCAGGAGCGACTGACAAGCCTTGATGGTCTGTCGCTGCCGGTGCAGCGCACCGGCAGCGGCCCGCCGTTGATCATCGTCCCGGGCTGGCTGGCGACACCCGCCGACTGGCAGCCGGTGATCCAGCGCCTCGCCGATCAGCACACCTGCTACATCTGGGAGGCGCGGCCGTGGCACCACGACCACCCCACCATTGCCGCCATGGCGGACGACCTGCGGGCACTGGTGGCGGCGCTGGCGCCGCAGGGCCCCAGCGTGCTGGGCCATTCCATGGGCGCGCTGACCTGCTGGGAGTATGTTCGGCGCCATGGCTGCAGTGACCTCACGACTCTCTGCCTGGTGGACCAGACCCCGCGCATGGTCACCGGCGAAGACTGGGCGCTGGGGCTGGAAGGCGGCTTCCCGCCGGAGAGCAACCGCGCCCTCATCGACTGGATGTGGCAGGATTTTCCCGCCGCTGCCATGGACGTCATCTCTCGTGGTCGACGCGTCGCGCCCGGCAGCGGCGCCGCCCGCCTTGAAGCCATGTTCCGCGAGACCCGGCGCCGGCGTCTGGAAGCCCTGGAGCCGGCGCCCTGGATCCGCGCCTGGGAGAGTTTTTCCTGGCAGGACTACCGCGATGTGCTACCGCAGGTCCAGGTGCCGACACTGCTGATCTACGGCGCGGCCAGTTTCTACGGCATGGAGGTGGCGCGCTACGTCCATCGTCGCACGCCGGATTCCCGGCTTCGCATTCACGCCGTCGCCGGACACTCGCCCCATCAGGACGATCTGCCGGGGGTGGTGGAGGACATTCGCCGCTTCACGGCGGCCAGGCAACCCTGCACTCCCTGATGCCGACGGAACGGTGGTAGAATTCCGGGTTTTTCCCGGGGATAACCGTTATGACGCAGCAACCCCTGGTAGGCGTGATCATGGGCAGCAAGTCCGACTGGGACACCATGGCCCACGCCGACGAGGTCCTCAGCGAGTTCCACGTCGCCCATGAGTGCCGGATCGTCTCCGCACACCGGACGCCGGCATGGATGGCAGAGTACGCCGCCGAGGCGGAGCAGCGCGGACTGGAGGTGATCATTGCCGGTGCCGGCGGGGCCGCGCATCTACCGGGCATGGTGGCGGCGCAGACGACGCTGCCGGTGCTGGGCGTGCCCGTGGAAAGCCGGACCATGAAGGGCCTGGATTCGCTCTATTCCATCGTCCAGATGCCCGCCGGCGTGCCCGTGGGCACGCTGGCCATCGGCACTGCCGGCGCCCGCAATGCCGCGCTGTTCGCCGTGTCCATTCTGGCCAACAGCCGCCCGGATCTGCGCCAGCGCCTGCACGCCTTCCGCGAGCATCAGGCGCGCAAGGTGCGGGAGGACAGCCTGCCGTGAGTCAGGTGATTCTCCCCGGCGCCACCATCGGCATTCTCGGTAGCGGCCAGCTCGGGCGCATGGCGGCCTCCGCTGCCCGCCGTCTGGGCTATCGCGTGCACACCCTGTCGCCGGATACGGATACGCCCACCGGCCACCTGGCGGACCGTGAGTTCACCGCCGCCTACGAGGACCTGGATGCCGTCACCGCCTTCGCCCAGTCCGTGGACGTGGTGACCTTCGAGTTCGAGAACGTGCCCTCGGCCACCACCGAGTGCGCGGAGCGCCACGCCCCGGTGCGACCGGCGGGGCGGGTGCTCCATGTCTGCCAGCACCGGCTGCGGGAGAAGCGCTTTCTCCGGGATAACCGCTTCCCGGTGACGCCGTTCCGGGAGATCCCCGACCGCGCTGCGCTGGATGGGGCCATCGACGAGCTGGGCCTGCCCGCCGTGCTCAAGACTGCCGGCTTCGGCTACGACGGCAAGGGGCAGGCCGTGATCCGGACGGAGGCCGACATCGATGCCGCCTGGCAGAGCATCGGCTCCGGCGAGGCGGTCCTGGAGACCCTGGTGGATTTCGACTGCGAGGTCTCCGTGATCGCCGCCCGCGGGCTGGACGGCGCGTTTGCGCACTGGGGTGTGGTGGCCAACGACCACAGTAACCACATCCTGGACGTCTCCGTGCCCGATGCCCCCGTGACCCAGCCGGTGCGCGAGCGGGCCGTGGAGGTGGCGCGGGGAATCATGGAGAGCCTGGACGTGGTGGGTGTGCTGTGCGTGGAATTCTTCCTCCGCGCCGACGGCGAACTCCTGGTCAATGAGCTGGCGCCGCGGCCGCACAACTCCGGGCATTTCAGCTTCGATGCCAGTGTCACCAGTCAGTTCGAGCAGCAGGTGCGCGCCGCCTGCGGCCTGCCCCTGGGCAGTACCGAGCTGCTGCGCCCGGCGGCCATGGTCAACCTGCTGGGCGATCTCTGGAGCGCCGGCGAGCCGGACTGGGCCCGTGCCCTGCGGGATCCGCAGGTGAAACTGCACCTGTACGGCAAGCGCGAACCCAAGCCCGGCCGCAAAATGGGCCACATGGTCGCCTTCGGCAGCGACCGTGACGACGCCCGCACCCGCGCCCTGGCCGCCCGCGCGGCCCTGACGGACACTGGGATCTAAATCTCCGTAGGAGACCGTAGGGTGCATCTTGATGCACCGAAACTGCGTCGCATCGAGCCGCTTCGGCCTGCATGTAAAGGAAGCGGTAGAGCGGACCTTCAGGTCCGCCGATCGAGCTTCGATGGCCCTCCTTGGCTTGCATGTCTTTTTCCGGCGGACCTGAAGGTCCGCCCTACGGTACGCCGACGTGGCCTGAAGCCGCCCGGACCATCAATCCGAAACCGACAAGGAACACCCCGCAATGTGGTTCAAGAACGTCTGCCTCTACACCCTGGAACAGGACTTCCCCTACGACGCCGAGAGCCTGGACGAGCGCCTGGCGCGCGACGGCTTCGAACCCTGCGGCCGGCTGGACATGGAATCCGGCGGCTTCAGCCCGCCGTTGGGCGAGGGCGCCACCCAGCTGGTGCATCCCACCGGGCCGTGCCTGATGCTGGCGCTCAAGGAGGAGAGCAAGCTTTTGCCCGCCGGCGTCATCCGCGAGAGCCTGGACGAGCGCGTGCAGGCCATCGAGGCGCAGGAAGACCGCAAGGTGCGCAAGAAGGAAAAGGACCGTCTCAAGGACGAGATCGTTCTGGACCTCCTGCCCCGCGCATTCAGCCGGAGTAAGCGCACCTTCGGCTATATCGACACCCGCAACGGCTGGCTGCTGGTGGACGCCGCCACCTGGAAAAAGGCCGAGGAGTTCACCGAGCGCCTGCGTGACGTGCTAGGCACTTTCCCGGTGCAGCCGCCGGAGGCGGACACTGCCCCCCAGGCGGTGATGACCCGCTGGCTCACCCGGGATGCACCGCCGTCGGATTTCGCACTGGGCGACGAGTGCGTGCTGGTGGATCCGGAACTGGAAGGCGGCGAAGTGCGCTGCAAGCGCCTTGATCTGTCGTCGGCCGAGGTCAAGAACCACCTCAAGGCCGGCAAGCGCGTCTCCCGGCTGGCGCTGACCTGGCAGGACCGGGTCAGCTTCGTCCTGGACGCCGACATGAGCCTCAAGCGCCTGCGTTTCCTGGACGCTGTCCAGGACGAACGCGCCGAGACCGAGACCAACACCGACGCCGAACGCTTCGACAGCGATTTCGCCATCATGAGCCTGGAGCTCTCCCGCCTCATGCCGCGGCTGCTGGAGGTCATGACCGACGACCAGGGGTAGGGTGGACGTTCACGTCCACCTTCTGGGACATGCGAACCGTGGTGGTTGGTCGAACCGCGGAATGGTGGACCTGAAGGTCCACCCTAAAATTGTGGGAGCGACGTCAGTCGCGATCTCCCAGAGCCCGCGCAGGGTGAGCATCGTAGGGCGGACCTTCAGGTCCGCCGATCGGGTGCCACCGGCGCCGGGAACCTTACTCCTCCAGCATTGGTCTCAGTTCCGACCAGATGTTGTCCAGGATGCGCTCCTGCGCTTCGACGCCGGGATGGATGCCGTCGTACTGCATCAGCGACGAATCCTCGGCGACACCGTCGAGAATCCGGGGCACGAGCGGCAGATCGTTTTCCGTGGCAACATTGGCGAAGGTGTCGGCAAAACGGTCGGTATAGGCGCGACCGTAGTTCGGGGGGATGCGCACGCCGGCGATCAGGACCCGGGCGCTGCTCTCCCGGGCCGTATCGACCATGCGCTGGAGATTGTTCTCGATCTCCCCGGGGCTGACGCCGCGGAGGCCGTCGTTACCGCCCAGGGCAATGACGACGATGGCCGGTTCGTGCTGTTCCAGCGCCCGGGGCAGCCGGCTGAGGCCGTTGCGCGTGGTGTCGCCGCTGGTGCTGGCGTTGGCGGCGCGCCAGTCGTAGCCCTCCTGGCGCATGCGCTGGTCCAGCAGGGCCACCCAGCCCTGGTCCCGATCCATGCCGTAGGCGGCGCTGAGGCTGTCGCCCAGCACCAGGATGGTCCGTTCCCCGGCCTGCACCGGGGTCAGCAACAACAGCAGCAGTATCGCAACACTGAACCGAATCAGGAGCGTGCAACGCATGGTGGACCAGCAGCCGGGCAACGTCTTGCGAACCGAAAATCTGGGCATGGTGTTTCAGGGTCCCGAAGGTGTCATTCGCCTGTTTCAGGACATCAATCTTGCCATTGATGGCGGTGAAACGCTCGCCATTCTGGGGGCATCGGGCTCGGGGAAGTCCACCCTGCTGGGCCTGCTGGCGGGGCTTGACGTGCCCACCGAGGGCCGCGTCTACGTGGGCGACTCCGAGCTGACGGCGCTGGATGAGGATCAGCGGGCCCGTGTCCGTGGCGAGCAGATCGGTTTCGTGTTCCAGGCGTTCCATCTGCTGGGCGGCCTCACTGCCCTGGAGAACGTGATGATGCCCCTGGAGCTGACCGAGCGCCCGGATGCCGAGGGCGCCGCGCATCGCGCTCTGGAGCGTGTCGGGCTGCAGGACCGCACCGGCCATTATCCCAAACAGCTCTCCGGTGGTGAGCAGCAGCGCGTGGCCATCGCCCGCGCATTCGTCAGCGCCCCCAGGCTGTTGTTTGCCGACGAACCCACGGGCAATCTGGACCGTGCCACCGGCGAGCGCATCCAGGACCTGCTGTTCGAGCTCAACAGCGCTCAGGGTACGACCCTGGTGGTGGTCACCCATGACCCGGCCCTGGCTCAGCGCTGCCAGCGGGTACTCCATCTGGACGGCGGCCAGCTGGTGGCGGCATGAGGGCCATGCGCCAGGGCTTGCGGTTGCTCCAACGGGACTGGCGCGCCGGCGAGCTGCGTCTGCTGGCCACCGCGGTCGTGCTCGCCGTCACTGCCATCACCGCCGTTGCCTGGCTGGCGGATCGGGTAGCCGCCGGCACCGAAGGCCGGGCCTCGGAACTGCTGGGTGCGGACCGTGCCATCTCCAGTACCGCGGAAATACCCACGGCACTGGAAAGCCGCGCCCTGGACCTGGGCCTGGAAACCACGCGGACCCTGGAGTTCACCAGTGTCATCCTGTCCGGCGACGACACTCTGCTCACCGCGGTCAAGGCCGTGGGCGGGGCCTACCCCCTGCGCGGTGAACTGGAAATCGGACCCGACGCCGATGCCCAGCGCCAGCCGGCAGAGGGGGTTCCGTCCTCCGGGGAGGTCTGGGTGGAGCCCAGGGTGCTGCTGCAACTCGAGCTGGAGCCCGGCGACACCATTGAGCTGGGCGCCTCGACCCTGACCATCGGTCAGGTCCTGTTCCTGGAGCCCGACCGCGGCGGTGGCTTTCAGAGCCTGGCCCCACGGGTGATGATGCACCTGGATGATGTTGCCGGGACCGAACTGCTGCAGGAGGCCAGTCGCGTGCGCCACCGGCTGCTGGTGGCCGGCGATGCCGACGCCGTCAGTGCATGGGCGCGGCAGGTCGAGCCGGAACTCAGTGATGACGCCGCGCTGGAGGCACCCGGCCAGGAACAGCCCGGGGTGGCGCAGGCCATGGAGGTGGCTGAGCGCTTCCTCGGCCTGAGTGCACTGCTGACGGTGATCGTCGGCGGTGTGGCCATGCTGCTGACCATCCGCCGCTACGCCGCCCGTCATCTGGATCGCGTGGCGGTGATGCGCTGCCTGGGCGCCACCCAGCGCCAGATCGTGGCCATGCTCACCTGGAAAATGGCCTGGCTGGGCCTGTTTGCTGGGCTTGCGGGGACGGTACTCGGTTACCTGGTGCATTTGCTGATGCTGGCGCTGGTGGCCGAATACCTGCCGGATCTGCCCGCTCCCTCGTGGCGCCCGGGTGTCATCGGCCTGCTCACCGCTCAGGTGATCCTGCTCGGTTTCGCCATACCCACGGTGCTGCGTCTCAAGCGCGTCCCGCCGTTGCGGGTGTTGCGGCGGGATCTGGGGGATCACGTCTACCGGGGCGCCGGCGTCTACGTGGTCGCGCTACTGGCGGTGTTCGGCCTGATGTGGTGGCAGGCCGGCGACCTGGTGCTGAGCGTCTACGTCTTCGGCGCCGTGCTAGGGGCGCTGGCCGCCCTGGGCCTGGCGGCCGCCGCCGTGATCGCCTTGTTGCGCATGGGCCGGGGCCGGCGCGGCAGCGCCTCGCTGCTGCTCTCCGGGCTGGTGCGTCGCCCCTGGACTGCTTCCATCCAGATCATGGCCCTGGGGCTGGGGCTCACGGCGCTGCTGCTGCTTACCCTGGTGCGCAACGACCTGCTGGCCACCTGGCAGGAGGGCGTCCCGGAGGATGCCGCCAACTACTTCCTGATCAACATCCAGCCCGAAGAGGTGGACGATCTGGCGGCCAGGCTGGACGACGCCGGCCTCGAGAGCAGCGTCTACCCCATGGTCCGCGGCCGTCTCGTGGGCATCAACGACCGTGACATCAGTCCGTCGGACTTCGATGAGCCGCGCACCCAGCGCCTGGTGGGCCGGGAGTTCAACCTCTCCTGGCTGGAGCATCTGCCGGAGGACAACCGCGTGGTTGCCGGCGAGTTCTGGAACGCCGACACCGGTGACGCCGAGCAGTTCTCCCTGGAGGAGGAAATGGCGGAGCGCCTGGGGGTGGGCGTGGGCGACGTGCTGCACTTCGAGGTGGCCGGCCAGCGCTACAGCGCACCCATCACCAACGTCCGCGCCGTCCAATGGGACAGCTTCAACGTCAACTTTTTCGCCGCGGCGGCCCCGGGCCTGCTGGACGACGCCCCGGCCACCTACATCACCAGCTTCTACCTGCCCTCCGAGCAGTCCGCGCTGGTGGGGCAGCTAGTGCGGGAGTTTCCCAGTGTGACCCTGATCGACGTCAACGCCATCCTCGACACCGTGCGCGGGATCATGGAGCAGGGCGCCCGGGTGGTGGAACTGATGGCCTTCCTGACCCTGCTCTCGGGGCTGGTGGTGCTGCTGGCGGCGTTGCAGGTCACCCGCGAGGAGCGCCAGTTCGAGAGTGCGCTGCTGCGGTCCATGGGCGCTCGGCGCGCCCTGATCCGGCGCCTGGCGGGGGTCGAGTTCCTCCTGCTGGGCGGTGTGGCCGGGCTGCTGGCAGGCGCCGCCGCGACCATTGCCGGCGTGGTGATCGGTCGCCAGTTGTTCGAGCTGGATTACGCCTTCAACCCGTGGTTCCCGTTGATCGGTGCGCTGGTGGGGGCCGTGGTCGTCGCCCTGGCGGGGCTGCTCGCGACCCGGCGGCTGTACCGCGTCTCGCCCATGCGACTGCTGCAGGATGCCGAGGAAGGGTAGCGGTTTTCGCACTGCGACAACGATCACGGTAGGCTGACGCACTCAGGCACGCACTCGCAGACGACGGGAGGATCTCTCTTGTATCAGGGTTACTGTTTCGAAGAACTGGAAGTGGGCATGAGCGCCTCCTTCGGCAAGACGGTCACCGAGGCGGACCTTGCCAATTTCGCCGGGGTCAGCACCGACTTCAACCCCGTGCACATGGACGAGGAGTTCGCCGCCGGCACCCGCTTCCAGGGGCGCATCGCCCACGGCCTGCTCAGCGGTGCCTATATCTCCGCCGTGCTCGGCATGCAGTTGCCCGGGCCGGGAGCGATCTACCTGGAGCAGTCCTTCCGTTTCCGCGCTCCAGTACGTATCGGCGATCGCGTTGTCTCCCGTGCGGAAGTCACCGAGCTCATGCCCGAGAAGCACATCGTGACCCTGCGTACCGAGTGCCGCGTTGCCGACAAGCGCGTGGTCACCGGCGAAGCCACGTTGATGGTGCCTTCCCGGATCCAGCGGGAGGAGGCCGGGCAATGACCCCGGTGGAGCGGCTGAGGCCGGATGCCTGGGTGGGTGATTTCACCGTGCCGGTGGATCACACGCTGGCACTGACGGTGGGCCCGTTGTCCTTGACGGTCCACCGGAGCCGGCAGGAATGGCTGATCCGCCACCAGAGCAAGGGCGACTTGTACGACGACCAGGTCACGCTGGAGGAGCGGCAAGAGCAGCGCAATGAGCCCGAAGACCGTTCCGAGCAGCGGTTCGTCGTCTCCGGAGACAGCAGTGTAGTTCAGATCGGCGTGCGTCTGCCGGACCGCGGCATTGTCTCACGCCCAATGACGCCGCTGAGCATTCCCTCCGGCGAGGCGGTGCGGCTCTACCTCAGCTACCCCCTGTGGGTGAACATCGGGGTTGGGGAACCGGCGCGCTCGCTGCTGGAGTTCCCCAGCTTCCGCCTGTCGGACACCTGGTTCGGGGATAACACCCGGGAGGGCGTGCTCTGCTATGGCACCCGCAGCCGTTGCCGACTGAACCTGGCCGACCACCCGCATCTGCCCTGCCGGGCAATCACGCCCCTGGCCATTCGCAACCGGGCCGATACCACGCTGCTCCTGGAGAAGGTGCGGCTGCCGGTGTCCGTGCTCAGCCTGTATCGTGATGGCGACGGTCGCTTCTGGACCCAGGACGTGACCCTGACACGGCAGGCCAGCGGCGGCATGGCGGACCTGGCATTGGGCAACGGAGCACCATCGGAGGCGGGCCACGCGGAGAAAATCGCCGAACCGCGGGAGACACCGCAGCGCAATACCCTGGTGCGGGCGTTCAGCGCGCTGTTCTGAGGAATGCTCGCAATGACAACGAATCGTGGCCGGGTAATCGTGGAGACAGATCGTGGGTGAGCTGGGCACTGGCCTCTGGAACCAACTGCTGGGCGTCAACTGGGCCGGCTGGCTGCAGGCGGCCATCATCCTGTTCGTGGGCTGGTTGCTGGCGCGGCTCGTGGCCCGCGCGGCCGGCCGTCTGCTGGCCCTGCGGCTGGACGTCCACCAGACCATCATCCTCCGCCGGGTGGTGTTCTACGTCATCCTCGGCCTGGTGGTCGCCTCGGCGCTCCACCAGCTGGGTTTCCGTCTCGGCGTGCTGCTGGGCGCGGCGGGCATCCTCACCGTGGCCATCGGCTTCGCCTCCCAGACCTCCGCCTCCAACCTCATCAGCGGCCTGTTCCTGATCGCCGAACGCCCGTTCCAGATCGGCGATTTTGTTCAGATCGGCGACACCGTCGGTGAAGTCCTGGCCATCGATCTGCTGTCGGTGAAGCTGCGCACCCGGGACAACCTGTTCGTGCGCGTGCCCAACGAGACCCTGGTCAAAGCCCAGGTCACCAACTTCTCGCGCTTCCCCATCCGGCGCTTCGACATGAAAGTCAGTGTTGCCTACAAGGAAGACCTGGACCGGGTAAAAAACACCCTGGAGGCCGTCAGCGACGCCAACCCGCTGTCCCTGGAAGAGCCCAAACCGCAGCTGTTCTTCCTGGCCTTCGGCGACTCCGGCATCGAACTCCAGTACTCCGTGTGGACCCTTCGGGAGAACTTCATAGAGCTGCGCAACGGCCTGCCCATGGAAGTGAAAAAGGCCTTCGACGCCGCCGGCATCCAGATTCCGTTCCCGCACGTGAGCCTGTACGCCGGCAGCGCCACGGAGCCTTTCCCCGTGCGGCAGGTGGAGCCGGTCGAGCGCGCTCGGGAACAGCGCCGCCCGGATGACTCAGATCAAGAGGATGTTGGCAGTACGCGTTAAGCTGGGATGCGTTACGGTGCAGCGCAGCATATTCTGCGATGGTCGGCTTGAATTCCCAGGGAGCACCGAGGGCGGGACGACACTTCCGGGGTGTCGCTGGCCATGGATGGCCAGCGCCAAGCGTACATGGATGTATTCACAGCGTCCCCGGAAGTGTCGTCCCGCCCTCGGTGCCCCGGATCGAAGGCACCTTCAACAGTGGGGTCAGAAACAGCAATGTCCGATTTCCTCTCATTGAAAGGCAAGCGCGGCCTCGTCGTCGGCGTCGCCAACGAGGATTCCATCGCCTGGGCCTGTGCCAGGGCCTTCCACGAACTGGGCGCCGAACTGGCAATGACCTACGTCAACGACAAGGCCCTGCCGTGGGTCCGCCCCCTGGCCGAGCGCGTGCACGCCAGCCTGTTCATGCCCTGCGACGTCCGCGAGCCCGGTCAGCTGGAATCCGTATTCGAAACCATCGAAGCCGAATGGGGCCAGCTCGACTTCCTGCTGCACTCCATCGCCTTCGCCCCCAGAGACGACCTGCACGCCCGCGTGGTGGACAGCAGCCAGGCCGGCTTCCTCCAGGCCATGGACGTCTCCTGCCACAGCTTCCTGCGCATGGCACACATGGCCGAGCCCCTCATGCCCAGAGGCGGCGCCCTGCTCACCGTCAGCTTCTACGGTGCGGAAAAGGTGGTGGAAGACTACAACCTCATGGGGCCCGTGAAAGCCGCCCTGGAAGCCAGCGTGCGTTACGCCGCCGCAGAGCTCGGCCCCCAGGGCATCCGCGTGCACGCGCTCTCGCCCGGCCCGCTGAAGACCCGTGCCGCGTCCGGCATCCAGCGCTTCGACGACCTCCTGGAGCGCGCCCGGCAGCGTGCACCCCAGGACAACCTGGCAGACATCGATGACGTCGGTGCCGCTGCGGCGTTCCTGGTCAGTGACCGGGCCAGGACCATCACCGGCAACACCACCTACATCGACGCCGGCTACCACGTGGTCGGCTGACCACAAGGAAAGACCAATGGGCAGCAAGAATCACGCGGACGACCCCGCACTGAAAAAGCACCGCCAGCTCCAGCGCCTGCTACAGCAGGCCCAGGGGCTGGAGACCCTGCGTACCGCGGTGGTGCATCCCGTGGACGAGCCCAGCCTGGCCGGCGCCCTGGAGGCGCGGGACCGGGACCTCATCGAGCCGGTGCTGGTGGGCCCCGAGGCCAAGATCCGCGCCTGCGCCGAGGAACACGGCCTGGACCTCGGCGAGGTCGAGATCATCGCTACCGAGCACAGCCACGAGGCCGCGGAGCATGCCGTCGACCTGGCCGCCCGCGGCCATGTGGGTGCACTGATGAAGGGCAAGCTGCACACCGACGAACTCATGCGCGCCATCGTCACCCGCAAGAGCGGTTTGCGCACCGAGAGGCGCATGAGCCACGTCTGGGCCATGGACGTGCCCACCTACCCGCGGCCGCTTCTGATTACCGACTCCGCGCTGAATATCGAGCCGGACCTGCTGGCCAAGGCCGACATTACCCGTAACGCCATCGAACTGGCCCAGGCCCTGGGGGTGGAACGGCCGCTGGTGGCGATCCTGTCGGCCACCGAAGAGGTGAATCCGCAGATCCGCTCCACCATCGATGCCGCGGCCCTGTGCAAGATGGCCGACCGCGGTCAGATCCGCGGCGGGTTGCTGGACGGGCCGCTGGGCTTCGACAACGCCATCTCCGAGGAGGCGGTGCGCACCAAGGGGATCCGCTCCGACGTGGCCGGTCGCGCGGACATCCTGCTGGCGCCGGATCTCGAATCCGCCAACATGCTGGGCAAGCAGCTCCACTACCTGGCCGACGCCGATGCCGCCGGCATCGTGCTGGGCGCGCGGGTGCCCATCGTGCTTACCAGCCGCGCCGATGATCTCTTCTCCCGTGCCGCCTCCTGTGCCATTGCCCTGCTGCTGGCCCACTACCGCGCCTCGGGGAGGACACCCTGATGTCCGGAAAGCGCCTGCTGGTTCTCAATGCCGGCTCGTCCAGCATCAAGTTCGCCGTCTACGCCACCGACGGTGATCTCCGCAACCCGGACTGGCAGGGCCAGGCCGACGGCCTGGGCGGGAATCGCGCGCGCTTTCGTGTGTTCGGGGCCGGCAAGGTGCCGCAGGTGGATGAAACCCTGGCCGCAGCCGGGCATCGTCAGGCCCTGGAGCGGCTGCTGGGGTGGCTGGACCAGGCCGTGGGCTACCAGAGCCTGCTGGCCGTGGGCCACCGTGTTGTCCACGGTGGTACCGACTTCCACGCCCCGGCGCGGCTCACCGACGCCAACATGGACGCCCTGGAGGCGCTGAGCAGCCTCGCGCCGCTCCACCAGCCCCACAACCTGGCCCCCGCGCGGATCCTGGCCGACCTGCGGCCGGAACTGCCCCAGGTGGCGTGCTTTGATACGGCGTTCCATCGTACCCAGCCCGCCGTTGCCCAGCGTTTCGCCATCCCCAGGGAGTGGACCGAGCGCGGCGTGCTGCGCTACGGCTTTCACGGCCTCTCCTACGAGGCCATTGCCGAGCGCCTCCACGACGAGCACCCGGATCTCCTGTCGGGCAAGGTCATCGTTGCCCACCTCGGGAACGGCGCCAGCCTCTGTGCCATGGATGCCGGCGCCAGTGTCGGCACCAGCATGGGTTTCACCGCCCTGGACGGCCTGCCCATGGGCCAGCGCTGCGGCGCCCTGGATCCGGGCGTGGTGCTGTACTTCCTGGAACAGGGTCTGGGCCGGGAAGAGATCCAGGACATGCTCTATCACCGCTCCGGGCTGCTGGGCATGTCCGGGATCAGCCATGACATGCGCGAACTCCTGGCCAGCGACGATCCCGCGGCCGCCGAGGCGGTGGCCACCTACACCTACCGCGCCGCCCGGGAGATCGGCTCCCTGGCCGTGGCGCTGGGCGGCCTGGACGCCCTGGTGTTTACTGCCGGGGTGGGCGAAAACGCCCCAGCGGTGCGGGCGGCCATTGTTGCGCACCTGGGCGGGCTTGGCTTCGCCGTGGACAGCGCCGCCAACAGGGACAACCAGCGCGTGATCAACAGCGCCGACACCCGCCCGGTGCTGGTGGTACCCACCGACGAGGAGGGCATGATCGCCCGCCACACCCTGAAGTTGCTATCTTGAAGGCATACGGTTTTCGGGGCTGAAGCCCCTCCCACAGAAGGTGCCCGGCGGCCGGGAGCGAGCTTGTGGGAGGGGCTTCAGCCCCGAAAACCCCGACGTCTGGCCGTGCCGGAGAGCCCATGAAATGTGTCTACAGCGCCCACAGCCCTCTGCTGGTGGGGCACATGCGCAACGTCCTGGAGGCCGAGGGCATCCGCTGTACCACCCGCAACATGGGCCTGGTCAGCGGTGCCGGCGAGCTGCCACCCACGGCGGTGTGGCCGGAACTGTGGGTGGAGCGGGAGATCGACTATGAGCGGGCCGAGCGGGTGGTGCGGGAGGCCCTGGAGGATCCGCCCACCGACGAGGCCAACTGGGGCTGCCCGGGCTGTGGCGAGGACCTGGAGCCGCAGTTCGCGCAGTGCTGGAACTGCGGCAGGGAGAAGCCGCCGCGGCGGACCTGAAGGTCCGCCCTACGGATGCAGGACGGCTCGACCCTCCGCGTAGGGCGTAGGGCGGATCTTCAGATCCGCCGTTGAGGCATTTATCAACCGCCCGGGCCCGCATGTCTTGCCATGGCGGACCTGAAGGTCCGCCTTCCCCTGGCATCCAAGCCAAGGTGGTTCCCCGAAGCCCGCAATGGTGGACCAGAAGGTCCACCCTACGGTTACTACGGTTGCACTTCCCCGGCGAGGTATCGCCGCCAGTCCACGCGTTTGTCGGCAAAGGCGAGAATATCGCTGGTGGTCAGTGACTCTGCGGTGTTGTAGCGGATCGGCCGCAGTTGCCGCATGTCGGTGAGGTGGCCGCCGGCGGCCTCGAGGATGGCCTGGGCGGCGGCCATGTCCCACTCGGAGATGGGGCCGTATCGGGGGAACAGGTCGGCATTGCCTTCGGCAATCAGGCAGAACTTGATGGAGGCACCCCAGATGCGCGTTTCGTACTCCGGCAGACGCTCCAGGGTGGCGCGGGTACGGGGGCCGGGGCGGCTGTTACCGAGGACAATGCGTAACGGATCCTGCGCCCGGGGCGCGACCCGGATCGCTTCCGGTTCGCCGCCGTCTGCCTGACGGAAGGCCCCCAGGCCGGGGCCACCGAACCATGTCTGGCCCAGGGCCGGCGCATGCACGATGCCCAGCACCGGGCGGTGGCGCTCCACCAGGGCGATGTTCACGGCGAACTGGTCGGAGCGGGCGATGAACTGGCGGGTGCCGTCCAGCGGATCCACCAGCCAGTAGCGTTGCCAGTCCCGCCGTTCGCGGAATCCCGGTGGTGCCGTCTCCTCGGACACAACGGGCAGCCCCGGCTCCAGCCGTGCCAGCCCGTCGCGCAGCACCCGGTTTGCGCGGCGATCCGCCGGAGTGACCGGGGACTGATCCGCCTTGGCGTCCACCGTGAACTCGTTGCGGTAGACGTCCAGGATCGCGCTGCCCGCCTGCCGGGCGAGTTGCTGGATCTGTGGCAGCAGGCGGCGAAGCGTGGCCTGGTTCACCGATTCTCCGTCCCGGCGTCACGCCGGCGCAGGTGGTCCCGCGCCAGGTACAGCGCGGCGATGGAGCGGCCCTCGCTGAACTCCTCCTCCAGCACCAGGTCCTCCAGGTCGGCCAGGGGGCGCTGGACGACTTCCAGCGGTTCCGGCTCGTCGCCGGGGGCGCTATGGGGATACAGCCCTTCTGCGAGAATGATCTGGGTGCGATGGCCCAGGTAGCCCGGAGCGAGGCTGAGGGCACGCAGGGGTGTGAGCCGCTCGGCGGCATAGCCGATCTCTTCCATGATCTCCCGGTTGGCCGCTTCCAGCATGTCCTCGCCGGGCTCCACCCGGCCCTTGGGCAGCCCCAGCTCATAGCGCTCCAGGCCGACGCCATACTCGCGGATCAGCACCAGGGTGTCGTTGTCCAGCACCGGCACGATGATCACGGCGCCGATGCGCCCGGCACCACGCATGCGCTCGAACTCCACTTCCACGCCATTGGCGAAGCGCAGGTCCACGGCTTCCACGCGGAACAGGCGGGACTGGGCGACGGTGCGGGTGGACAGGATCTCGGGCTTTTTCGGCATGCCGGCCTCGTGCTCACGGAGGAATTAGCTGCCCAGTTTACACCCTGAGGCCGTTGTTGCAGTGCGTCGAAAGCGGGTCGGCGGCGTTACTCCAGGTAGCCCTGGAAGCCCATGGGGTCGTTGATGTTGCCCTCGAAGCGAATATCCAGCTCCTGCTCGGGATCTGGGATGCCCAGGGCCATCATGCCCTGGAGGAGATTCTCTCCGGCCTGCTCCGTGGTGATGACCGAGGCACGGCCGGTCGCGGTACCGTCCAGCAGCAGTTCCACGTCGCCGGTAATGCGCAGCGGGCCCTCCCGGGTGGTCTGCAGGTCGCCCCGCAGTTCACCCCCGGGGCCGGTGTCCAGTCGTACGCCGAAACTGCCCAGTTCTACCGACTCGCCGAAGGCAGAGACACTGGCGTTGTCCCAGCTCACCACACCGTCGATCCAGGTGGGGCGTTCGCCCTCCACATCGGCTTCACGGATGTAGGCGTCCACAGTGCCGCCAAGGGTGGCGGGGTAGTCCGTGGCACCGACCATGCGCACCAGACTGTCGGCGCCCAGGTTGGCGCGCACGTCACTGAGCCGGATGTGTGCGCCGGTGCGGGTCGCCACATGCCCGGAGAACTCGCCCTCGGCGAGACGCCCGGAGATCTGGTAGGCGATGCGCCCGCTGCGCAGTGCCGAGCCGTCCAGCCGCCAGCGCAGCCGGTCGATGCGCACGCCGTCCACCATCACCACCGCCGCTTCGCCGTCCCACAGCGAACCGTGCAGGCCCCAGGCCTGGGCGGGCAACTGGTCTCCCAGCAACCGGTAGGCCTGCGGCGCCGGCACCGTCACCACCAGGGTGATCACAAACACCACCGTGCCCAGGGAAATCAGGCCGATCCATCGCATCATGCAGGCTCCAGCACCAGTTGCACGTCCACGCGCCCATCATCGGCGCCGCGGCGCACGGTGAGCTGGTCGGCGACGACGCCGTGCTCGCTGCGCATACGGGCGAGCCAGGAGATGAGTTCGTCGAAGGCGATGTTCTCGAAGTTCACCCGCGCGCCGTTGTCGCCGGTGGGCTCCACCCGTTGGAGTACTGGTCCCAGCCCGGCTTGTCGGGCGCTCTCGTCGGCGAGAGAGAACAGGGAGCGGCGGGTTGCGGCGTCGGCGTCCGGGTCACCCTGGCCCCGCAGGGCGTAGATTTCCCGGCGCGCCTGTTCCATCCAGTTGACCAGTTCGCGTTCCTCGCGCACCTGGGTTTCCAGCTCGGCGACGGCATTGTGGGACGGAATGCGCAGGCCGAAGACATAGAGGATCACCGCAACCGCGGCGGCGCCGATGATGAGAACCCGCCGGTCCCGTGCCGAGAGTGACTGCCACCACTGCATCATGACGGCTGCCTCCGTACCAGCAGGCGTCCGTGGACTTCGTCGTCCTCGGAGCGGGCCTGCCGGATCTCGGCGGCCAGGGCGTCCTCGTCGTCCAGGGTCTGCTGCAGGGCGTCCAGACGCTGCAGCGAGCTGGCGCGCAGCTCGAGCTCCAGGCTGTCGCCACGCCAGCTCAGGCCGGTGAGCCGAAAGTCGTCTTCGCCTTCCAGGTAGGGGCCCACCAGCAGCAGGGTATCCAGGAGGTCATCGCCGGCGGGCCGGTCGCCGCCGCGCAGGCGGTTGAGCTGGCTCTCCATGCGCTGTCGCGGCGCGGTGAGCCGGTTGGCGTCCGGGAAAACGTCGAAGAACAGCTCCTCCACGCGGGTATCCAGGGTGTTCAGCTCCTGCTGCAATTGCCAGCGCTCGCTGAGCAGCTGGCCAGTGTCGAGCACGATCCAGGTCAGTAGCAACGCGGCCGCGGGGATCCAGGGGCGCAACCAGGCGCGCCGGTCGCTGCTGCTGGTGTACGCACCGGTGCGCAGCTCCGCCGGCGCGAGTCCGCCGGCGGCCACCCCGGCGGCCAGTGCCCGGGCTGCATCCCGCTGGCCCGCACTGAAGGGGACATCATGCGCCAGTTCCGGTGTTTCTTCTGCGCCGTCGATGAGGATGTGCCCCGGAGGCGCATCGCCGGCCTCTTCCAGGGCGGCATCCAGGAGGATTGCCAGGTTTTCGGCCTCACCGGCGAAGCCAGTACTGGCGCCGGTCCGCACCAGCACCCGCTGGCCGTCGATGACACCCGTCCAGGCGTCGCCCTGGCGCGGCAGGGCGAGGACGTCCGGCACCATGCGCATGGGCGCCAGCCCGGCGTCGTTGAGGGCGTCCAGCCAGGCGCGCATGCGGGTATGTTCCACCACCGCCACCGGGCAGCTGCCGTCCGGCTGGCGGGTGCCGGGGACGAAATGGAGATCCTCGATATCGCTGGTCAGCTGGTCCTCCAGCGCGAAGGGGATGGCCTGGATCAGCTTCTGCCGGCTCTGGGTGGGAACATTCACCGACGCCAGCAGCACCTCCTCCGAGGGCACCAGCACCACGAGATCGCGGCCGTTGCCGGCGACCTGGTCAAGGGCGCACTCGCCCTGCTGCTCCACGGCGCCGTCGCGGTCCACGAGGATCCACTGGGCCTGGTCGGGGGCGCCGGGCTGCAGGCGCAGGATGCGTGTCGGGTTCATGGCTCGTCCCTGGTGCTGCGTCCGCAGACGGATGCAACGTTTTTCAAGAATGTTTTATTGTCCCGGCTCCCCGGCGGCGGTGCAAACCCGAGGGAAACGGCCTAGTCGAAGAAGCCCTGGCGCCGGAGAATCACCTGACCGCCGCCCTCCCCCTGACGGAACAGGACGCTCTCGCTGCGGATGGTGACCCGGCCGAGGCTGATCTCGCTGCGCAACAGGAAATAGTCACTGTTGACGCTGAGGGTGCCGGCGTCGATGTCCTGGCCGGCCAGGCTAGGGTGGGCGAGGAAATCCTCGACGCTGCGCCAGCCATCCTCCGGCAGATCCTCGGCCAGATCCTCCGCGGCGTCCTCCGACATCTCCGGTGTCAGGCTCCGCAGCACCGCCGGCGGCGCGGTGTTGACGTTGATGGGCGTCGCCTCCGGCAGCGCGGTCACGTAGGGCGCGATCACGCGCCACTGCTCATCCTCGACTTCGCGTACCAGTCGCAGTTCGGAGGCGCTGACCATGGGCCGGTTGGCGACACGGTAGGGCGGGTCCAGCCGCGAATACCAGTCATCGCCGGCGCCGTCGGGAAACCGCACGTCGGGGGCGATGTCGATCCAGTCCGCCGTGGCCTGGACGAACATGGGCTCGATCTCCAGCCCCAGAAGGAGCTGGGAGAAGCGCTCCATGGCGACCTCGTCGTCGGTGCCCGGCTCGGCCACCAGGTTGTTGAGATTGAACCGCCCCTGCAGGTCCTCCATGCGCAGCCGCATCTGTGCCCCCTCGAAAGGGGGCGGAGTCAGCTCTTCGGCCCACATCTCGTTGAGATGATCCACCGCCTCGTCCTGTTCGCGTCGCTTCTCGATGAGCATGGACAGGGCCCAGCGTTCCACGGCCAGGGAGTACATGTAGGCCTGGTCCCGGGCGAGCATGTTCTGGGTGCGGCGCACGTCCATGTGCTGGCGGGTGACCAGTTCCACCGCCAGCACGGTGACGATGGCCACCGCCAGCATGGCGGTGATCAGGGCGACCCCGCGCTGGCGCCCCGGTGCCGTCACTGCATCATCTCCGTCATGGGCTGGCGCATGTTGGCCGGCGCCTCCGGCAGCGCGACCACGCGGGTGATGGTGTCCAGGTCCTCCAGCGTGAGGGTGACCTCCACCGCGCGGGGCAGAATGGCAGTGCCGGTCTCGGCGCCGGCGGGGGGCCAGATCTCCAGCCACTGGGTGTCGTCGTCCATGAACCGAAGTTCGATGTCCTCGATGCGCTCCAGCAGCACGCGGTCCTGGCGTGGGGGCTCCGGTTGCTGATCCAGAACGCCCCAGCTCAACCGTTGCAGTTCGCCTTCCTCGATGCGGTAGGCCACGCGCTGCAGTTCACTGCGGCGGATGCCCAGGGGGTTGGAGTGGCCGGAACGGGTGAATTCCAGGTCCGCCAGATCCTCGGCGAGCATGGCGGCCCTTTGGTCGCCGAAGGGGTCGCGGATCGGGCGTGCCGTTGCCTGCTGCAGGTCCCGCTGAAGCAGCGTCAGGGCGGTCTGGATGTCCGCCAGGCGTTCGGCATGGGCGGTGACGCGGTCGCGGTTGTCGATCATCAGCATGATGCCGGAGAAGCTCACCACCGAGACCACGGCGAAGATGGCCAGCGCCACCAGCAGCTCGATGAGCGTGAACCCCCGCCGGCGGCTCATTCCAGCATCTCCTCGGGGGGCTCCGTCACGGTTTCGCCCAGTTCCGGGTTGCTGACCATGCCAGTGATGGTGGCCACCGGGCTGTCGGCATCCTCGTCGCGGTAAACGGAGACGTCCACGCGGCGGAAGTCCGGGTTGGGCGTGCTCTCCACCTGGAAGGACCAGTACCACTCGTATCCCCCCTGGCGCGCCGTGCCGTCATCCCCTTCATCGTCCCAGAAGCGGCGGGCCTGCAGTTCGGTCATGACGTTGCCGGCCACCCACTGGGCGAAGGTGCGGTCCTGCAGGTAGCGGGAGTTGGCGGTCATCTCCGAGCCGGCCTTGATCACGGCCGCCATGGAGATGCCCAGCACGGCCACCGCCACCATCACCTCCAGCAGAGTGAATCCGCGAGCCGCGCGTCTCATTCCTCGTCGTCTCCGTCGCCCTCTTCGAAGAAGGTGATACTGCCGTCCAGGTCGCCGGTGACAAACCAGGACGCGCGCCGGGATGCCGGGCGCCGGATCTCGATCTCGAAAGGGGTAAGCTCGCCGCTGGAGAGGATCAAAACGTGGGGCCGGCCATTGTCGTCGTCATCGTCATTGCCGGCCCCCGGCTCGCGGCTCCCCGGCAGGCCCTCGGTGCTGACCTCCAGGCGTACGCCCTCCGGGAACGCGTGTCGGCGCAGGGCCCGGTCCTGGCTGAAGGCGTCGCTACGCCATTCGCCCTGCTCCAGGCGGGTAAAGCGGTAGCCCTCATCGCTCAGGATCAGCCCCAGCTCGCGGGCCTCGATCACCGCCTCGCGGCTCGCCGTCTCCAGCACCGCGGCCAGGCGTCGGGCTTCCCGCTCCTCGGTATCGTCCTGGCCGCCAATGTTGATCACCGCCATGCTGGTGATGATGCCGATCAGCACGATCACCACCAGGATCTCGATCAGGGTGAAGCCGTGCTGTTGCGGCGTCCCCCACTGGCTCCGGGCAGAGCGCCCCGGGGGCGTCATTCCGGTGCCCGGCACGGACTAGTCCAGGTCGCGGTTGGTGATCTCCGGATCGCCACCGCGGCGTCCGTCCGGGCCGTAGGTGTAGATCATGATGCGGCCGTCGGCGTCATCGGCATCAAGGTACTCGTACTCGTTGCCCCAGGGATCGGTGGGTACGCTGCGCATGTAGCCGCCTTCCTTCCAGTTGGGCGGCTCCGGCTGGCTGGTGGGGCGCTCCACCAGCGCTTCCAGGCCCTGATCGGTGGTGGGATAGCGGTGATTGTCCAGACGGTACATCTCCATCTGCGATTCCAGCGTGCGAATGTCGTGCCGGGCCCGCTCTTCCCGGGCCTGTTCCGGGTTGCTCATGATGTTGGGTACTGCCACCGCGGCCAGGATGCCGAGGATGACAACCACGACCATGATCTCGATGAGCGTGAAGCCGTGTTGCGCTCGCCGTGCGGCGTGGAACTGCATTGTCTTCATTACGATTCCCTCGTCATGTAACGGGCTCGTCGTCAGCCGACGAGCTGATTCAATTCAAAGATGGGCAGCAGGATGGCCGCAACGATCACCAGCACGATGGTGCCCATTGCCACGATCATCGCCGGCTCGAAAATGGCCAGGGACGTGTCGATCAGACTCTGGACCTCGCGTTCCTGGTTCAGGGCGCCACGCTCCAGCATGGACTCCAGGCGCCCGCTGTTCTCGCCGCTGGCGATCAGGTGCATGAGCATGGGCGGAAACTGCCCGCTCTGCTCCAGCGCCTTGCTGATGCCGGAGCCCTCACGCACCCGGGTGGCGGCGTCGGTGACCGCGGCGCGCATGGGCAGGTTGGACATCACCTGCGCCGCGATGCGCATGGCCTCGAGCACCGGCACGCCGCTGCCCGCCAGGATACTGAACGTGCGTGCGAAGCGCGCCGCATTCACGCCCCGGGTGACGCGGCTGATCAATGGCAGCCGCAGCGCCAGGGCGTGGACCCGGTAGCGGAATGTCTCCCGCCGCATGCCGTAGCCGAAGGCGATCACGCCCAGGGCGATCAGCAGCAACAGCCAGATCCCGTGGTCGCGCAGGAAGTCGCTCACGGCGATCAGGCCCACGGTCAGCGGCGGCAGCCCCTGGCCGATATCGGCGAACACTTCGGTGACCTGGGGCACCACATAGGTCAACAATAGCACCACCACGGCGATGGCAATCACGGTCAGCACCACCGGATAAACCAGCGCGTTCTGGATCTTCTGCTGCATCTGCTGGCGGCTTTCCGTGTACTCCGCCAGCCGCTCCAGCACCAGGTCCAGGTTGCCGGTGTGCTCGCCGGCACCCACGGTGGCCCGGTAGAGTTCCGGGAATGCCCGCGGGAACTGGGCCAGGCCGTCCGCCAGGGTATGGCCCTCCATGACCCGGGCGCGCACGGCGGTGATCATGCTGCGCAAGCGCGGACGCTCGGCCTGGGCGGCGGCGGCGCGCAGCGCCTCCTCCAGCGGTAGCCCGGAGCCCACCAGCGTGGCCAGCTGGCGGGTGATCAGGGCGAGTTCCGCAGCCTTGATGGAGCCGCCCAGCCGCACCTTGCCGAGGCCCTGGCCGCCGGAGGCGTCCTCGGCTACCGTGTCCACCGACAGCGGCGTCCAGCCCTTGTCACGCAGCTGCTGGCGCACCTGGCGGGCGGTGTCGCCTTCCAGGACACCCTTGAGTTCCTTGCCGCTGGCATCCAGCGCTGCGTATTCGTATGCGCCCATTACGCCTCCATCGGCGCCGTATCCTCGATGGTTACGCGCAATACTTCGTCTATGGTGGTTTGACCCGCCAGCACGCGCCGGATTCCGTCCTGGCGCAATGTGGGTATCTCCGCCAGGGCGTAACGCTCGATGGTCTGCTCTGCCTCGCCGTCGTGGATCATGTTGCGGACCTTGTCATCCACCGCCACCAGCTCGAAGATGCCGCCGCGGCCACGGTAGCCCTGCTGGTTGCATTTCGGGCAGCCCACGGCGCGGTAGAGCGTCGGCGGATCGGCGGCGTCCAGCCCCAGGCGCTCGCAATCCACCTGGTTGGGGGTGTACGGCTCTTTGCAGTGCTCGCAGAGCATCCGCACCAGCCGTTGGGACATGAGCCCGATCAGGCTGGAGGAGAGCAGGAACGGTTCCACGCCCATGTCCCGCAGGCGGCTCACGGCGCCCACGGCGGTGTTCGTGTGCAGGGTGGAGAGCACCAGGTGCCCCGTGAGACTTGCCTGCACGGCGATCTCGGCGGTCTCCAGGTCGCGGATCTCGCCCACCATGACCACGTCCGGATCCTGGCGCAGGATGGCGCGCAGGCCGCGGGCGAAGGTCATGTCCACCTTGGTGTTGACCTGGGTCTGGCCGATGCCTTCCAGGTAGTACTCGATGGGATCCTCCACCGTGAGAATGCTGCGGCTCTGGTCGTTCAGCTCGGTGAGGGCGGAGTACAGGGTGGTGGACTTGCCCGAACCCGTGGGCCCGGTGACCAGCAGAATCCCGTGCGGGCGGTGAATGATGGCGTCCAGCGTCTTGCGGAGTGTCTCCGGCATGCCCAGGTGCTCGAGGTCGAGCTTGCCGGCCTGCTTGTCCAGGAGCCGCAGCACCACCCGTTCGCCGTGCCCCGAGGGCAGGGTGGAGACACGGATGTCCACGGCGCGCCCGGCTACCCGCAGGCCGATACGGCCGTCCTGGGGCAGGCGCTTCTCGGCGATGTCCAGTCGTGCCATGACCTTCACGCGGGAAATCAGCAGCGGCGCCATCATCCGCGGCGGTTCCAGCACTTCCCGCAGCACGCCGTCCACGCGGAAGCGCACCACGAGCCGGTTCTCGAAGGGCTCGATGTGGATATCCGAAGCATCTTCCTTGATGGCCTCGGTGAGGATGGCGTTGATCAGCCGGATGATGGGGGCGTCATCCTCGCTCTCCAGCAGATCCTCGGTTTCCGGCAGGCTCTCGGCGATCCGGCTGAGGTCAATGTCCTCGCCGATGTCCTCCATCATCTGCTGGGTTTCGCCGCTCTGGCGCTCATAGGTGCGCTGGAGCAACTGCTCGAACGCGTTGCCCTCCATGCGCTCCAGGCGCAGGGGCACACCCAGGCTCCGCCGTAGCTCGCTGAAGGTGCGGGCGGTGGCGCCGGGGCGGTAGGCGACCCGGGCACGGCCGTCCTCGATGTCGATCACGCACACGCCCTGGCGCCGGGCATAGGCGAAGGAGGGGCGCCGGAGCAAGGACTCCGCATTCCCGGCGGTGGGCGCAAACTCGCTGTCGGTGCGGGCGTCCATGGCGTCAGTCACTGAACGGCGTGGGCAGCTCGGGGCGGTCCCGGCGCGGCAGCGTGGGGGATTCAACGTCCCGCAGCAGGCTGGACTGCTGGTCCCGTTGCTGGATCTGCTGGGCCCGCATGAAACTGTACTTGCGGCCGGTCAGGCCTTCGGCGGTGGCCTGGTCGCGGATGATGTTGGGTTGCATGAACACCATGAGATTGCGCTTGGTCTCGGTGCTGGAGCGGTAGCGGAACAGCTCCCCCAGCAGCGGAATGGAGCCCAGTCCGGGCACGCGCTGCTCTTCCTCCTGGACGTCGTCGTCCATCAGCCCGCCAAGGGCGATCACCTGGCCGTCGTCGGCCAGCACGCTGGTCTCGATGGTGCGACGGTTGGTGATGGGGCCGGCCTCGGAGGTCTCGCCGATGACGTTGGAGGCTTCCTGTTCGATGTCCAGCCGGATGGCGTCGCCCTCGTTGATCTGCGGCGTGATCTTGAGAATGATACCGATATCTTCCCGGTCGATGGTCTGGAACGGGTTCTGCACCGTGCGACCTTCCTGGCTGAACTGCCCGGTGACGAAGGGGCGGTTCTCGGCGACGCGGATTTCGGCTTCCTGGTTGTCCATGGTGACCAGCGACGGCGTCGACAGAATGTTGGTGTTGCGGTCCTGGGAGAGGGCGCGGACGAAGGCGCCGAATTGCACACGGCTGTCCAGATCTCCGATCACGGCGCTGACACCGTCGTCGACCTGCGGGGTGTCGCTGCCCAGGGTCAGCAGGCTCTCTATGGGGGTGCCCACATCACCGAAGCGGGTGACCGCGGCGGCGCCGTCCTGGTCGCCGGAGACGAACCACTGCACGCCGCGCTCGGCGCCGCGCTCGGTGGAGATCTCGGCGATGGCCGCCTCCACCATGATCTGCGCCCGCCGGATGTCCAGGCGCTCGATCACGCTCTTGAGGGACTGCACGATGTTGGGCTGGGCGGTGATGACCAGGGCGTTGGTGGCCTCGTCCGCCTGGATGCTCACGGCGGGCGTGTCGTTGCCTTCCTGGGCTTCCTGCCGCTCCTGGATGTTCTCACTGACGCCGGTGAGGGTTTCCACCAGATCCTCGGCGCGGGCGTAGCGCAGGTAGATCACATGAGTATCGCCCTGGTCGTCGTCCGGCTCGTCCAGCTCCTCGATCAGCCGGCGCATGCGCTCACGCTGGCGGCTGGCCCCGGAGAGCAGGATGCTGCCGGTGCGCTCGTCCACGGCGATCTGCAGCCGCTGCCCCGGCGTCTCCTCGCCCTCGGTCCGCTGCAGACTGCGAAGGATGCGGGCGATCTCGCCCACGGAGGCATTCTCCACCGGCACGATGTCCACGTCCTCGTCGCCGGCCTGGTCCACCCGGTCCACCAGTCGCGTGATCCGGTCCAGGTTGCCGGCGCGGTCGGAGATGATCAGCACGTTGGTGGGCGGGTAGGCCGCCAGGTGGCCGTTCTGCGGCACCAGCGGGCGCAGGATCGGCACCAGCTGCGCCACCGGCACGTTCTCCACCGGGATCACCGTGGTAACAATGTCCCCCGGCGCTTCCGGCTCCCCGGCAGTACCGAGCTGCTTGGCATTGGCATCCGGCACCACCTTGATGATGTCGCCGGTGGGGATGGTGGCGAAGCCGTGGACTTCGAGGATGGACAGGAACACCCGGTAGAGTTCGTCCTCGTCCATGGGGCGCTTGGTGACGACGGTGACCGTGCCGCGCACCCGCGGGTCGATGATGAAATTCCGCCCGGTGACATCGGCCACGGTGTTGATCAGGGCGGTGATATCGGCTTCCTGCAGGTTCAGCGTGACGCGGTCGTCGTCGTCCACTTCCACGGCGTCGTCGGCGGCCGCCGCGGGCAGCCAGAGCAGTAGCACCAGCGCAACCAGCAGCGGCGTGAGCAGGGGCGTCAGGAGGGTTCGGGGAGTCGGGCCGGTTGTCATGGGCGCTTCCCTGTCAGTTGAAATCAATCTGCATGGTCTGTTCCGAGCCGTCGCGCAGCACCCGCAGTTCCACGGAACCGCCTTCCAGCCCCTGCATTGCCTGGAATGCCCGCCCGGGGCTGTCCAGTTCGTTGCCGTCGATGGACGTGACGATATCACCCGTCTCCAGGCCAAGCAGTTCCATGATGCGCTCGTCCTGACCCGGCGACACCTCCACGCCGATCATTTCACCATCATCGCCGGAGGCGGGCTGCAGGTTCATCATCTGCGACAGCTGCCGCGGGTCTTCCGCCAGTTGCGCGCGGTACTGCTCCAGTTCGTCGCCGTTGCCCGCATCCGCCTCCGGAGCGCCGCCGGGGTCGTCCGCCTGCGCGGTGTCGCCGTTGCCCGCCTGCAGGTCAAGGTCTCCCAGGGTGCGGTCCAGTGGTACCCGGTCACCGGGCAGGGACAGTGTTTCGTAGCTACCCTGGCGGCGCAGGATCACCCTGTCCTCGTAGATGGCCTCGATCGTCCCTCCGCTCGTCAGGTTGTCGCCCACCCGGTAGTGCTCGGCGGCGCGGCCGCGACTGGTGATGATGGCCTGCGCCCGGGCACTGTCGGGGCTGTAGAACACCCCGCGCAGTTGCAGGTTCAGGCGGGTTTCCGGCGCGTCGATGCGCTCGTCGCGTTCCTGATCCAGAGGGTCTGCCTGGCCGAACAGATGCCAGCGTGCGATGGCCTCCGGCGAATCCCCGGAGTCCGCCTCGCCGGCCGCCGCACGTTGCTGCGTTGCCGCCGGCGGTGCGCCGCCCTGATCCGGTGCCGGCACAAGCTGCCACGCCAGATGTGCGGCGGAATAGGCCACTGCCACCACCAGCGCGACCGTCACCGGCAACGCCAGGCGCTGGATCTGGCCTGGATGCAATTGCAGTCCGGATAACAATGTGGGCACGTCAGTTCACCCTGTCTGCCCCGCCGGCGACTATTGACGCATGCCGAGACGGCGTTGGCCAGCGAACGCATCACACGCCTGGGGCACGTATTGGACCACTCTTGCGGATCGGGGGCGATCCGCCCTGGTGGCTTGCTGCCGGGCTGCCGGGATGCATGGCGGCTGGAGGGCCTTTGTCCCCGGGGCAGGCCGGACCTCAACTGGTCAAGGGTAGGCGTGATGTCCCGGCGTTGCAATATCACGGCAATCTGTTGCATTTCAGCGCGCCTGTTGCGCAGGTGATTGACATGCCATCGCGCCGCCGCTATCGTTTGCCAAATCAGTCGACCGGCCGCCTCAACCCCATGGAGCGCGCCCAACGCGAGTCCCCGCGCCGCATTCCATCGACCATTCAATCGTTTCCGGAATACTCCGAACCCAAGCACTCTGGAGGCACGCAATCGTGAGCGGAGAGATAGTCCACGTTTCCGATGACAATTTCGAGCAGGAAGTCCTGCAGGCCGGTGAACCCGTGCTGGTGGACTACTGGGCGGAATGGTGCGGTCCCTGCAAGATGATCGCGCCGATCCTGGAAGAAATCTCCAAGGACTACGACGGCCGGCTGAAGATCGCCAAGCTGAACATCGACGAAAACCCGGAGACGCCGCCGAAGTTCGGCATTCGCGGCATCCCGACGCTGATGCTGTTCAAGGGCGGTAATGTCGAGGCCACCAAGGTGGGGGCGCTGTCGAAGTCCCAGCTGTCGGCATTCATCGACAGCAATATCTGAGCTCCATTGCGGAGCGGATAACACAACAGGCGCGAAGCGCCGGGCACGGCGGTCGTTCCCCGCGACCGCCGCAGTCGCTCAACCCGAACTCTGGAAGCAGGATGTGCCTCGACGGCGAGGCGGCCTGTCAGCAGCGAATCCGGTCCGGGCATGGCGCGCGGGATCCCCGCCCTGCGCAGCCGCCACGGGCATCGCTGCCATTCCGGGGAATCGCGAGCAAAGCAGGTTTGAGAGCATGTTGGCCGGCCCGGTGGGTTCGCAGAATGCCCGGCGCTCATTCCAGGTAACGCCGTCGCGGACATCCGCATGACACTGGCGGGCGCATCCCGCGTCCCTACTTAAGCACACTCACTGACAGTAATCGCCATGAATCTGACCGAACTCAAGAAGATGCCCGCCAAGGAACTCCTGGACCTCGCCCAGGAATTCGGCATCGAGGGCATGGCCCGCTCACGCAAGCAGGATCTGATCTTCGCCGTGCTCAAGGCGCACGCCAAGAAGGGCGAGGACATCCACGGGGACGGGGTGCTGGAGATCCTGCAGGACGGCTTCGGCTTCCTGCGCTCGGCGGACAGCTCCTACCTGGCCGGCCCCGACGACATCTACGTCTCGCCCAGCCAGATCCGTCGCTTCAGCCTGCGCACCGGCGACACCATCTCCGGCAAGATCCGCCCGCCCAAGGAGGGCGAGCGCTACTTCGCGCTGCTCAAGGTCGGCGAGATCAACTTCGAGCCGCCAGAGAACGCCAAGCACAAGGTGCTGTTCGAGAACCTCACGCCGCTGTTCACCCGCGAACGCTTCCGGCTGGAGCGCGGCAACGGCAGCACCGAGGATCTCACCGCCCGTGTCATCGACATGTGCGCGCCCATCGGCAAGGGCCAGCGCGGCCTCATCGTGTCGCCACCCAAGGCGGGTAAGACGATGATGCTGCAGAACATCGCCCAGAGCATCGCCGCCAACAATCCCGAGGCCTACCTCATCGTGCTGCTCATCGACGAGCGCCCGGAGGAGGTCACCGAGATGGCGCGCTCGGTGCGCGGCGAAGTGGTCTCCAGCACCTTCGACGAACCCGCCAGCCGCCACGTGCAGGTGGCCGAAATGGTCATCGAGAAGGCCAAGCGCCTGGTGGAGCACAAGCACGATGTGGTCATCCTGCTGGACTCCATCACCCGTCTGGCCCGCGCCTACAACACCGTGGTGCCGTCCTCCGGCAAGGTGCTCACCGGCGGCGTCGACGCCAACGCCCTGCACCGGCCCAAGCGCTTCTTCGGCGCCGCGCGCAACGTGGAAGAGGGCGGCAGCCTGACCATCCTCGCCACCGCGCTGGTGGAGACCGGCTCGCGCATGGACGAGGTCATCTACGAGGAGTTCAAGGGCACCGGCAACATGGAAGTGCACATGGACCGCCGCGTGGCCGAAAAGCGCATCTTCCCCGCCATCAACATCAACCGCTCCGGCACCCGCCGCGAAGAGCTGCTGATGCCCCAGGACGAGCTGCAGAAGATCTGGATCCTGCGCAAGGTCCTGCATTCCATGGACGAACTCGCCGCCATCGAGTTCGTCCTGGACAAGCTCAAGGACACCAAGGTCAACAGCGAATTCTTCGAATCCATGAAGCGCTGACCACCGAGTACCGGGAGTAATACCTGGAGGAGGAGAGGCGGCGCCCCGTGTGGGCGCCGTTTTTTTCGGTTGGGTGGCCTTGTGCTCTGGAATGTAATCGCTACTGACGTCGCTCCCACAGGGTGGCTTTGATCGAACGCTTTCCTTGTGGGAGCGACGTCAGTCGCGATTACATTCCAGAGCACAGGCTATCTATCCACCACCCCGCCCATCCTCCACCCACACTGCATCCCACAGCGGATATTCACCGATGCGCTCCACCAGCCCCGCCCGCAGCGGGTTTGCCACGACGTACCGGGCAAGCGCCCGAAGTTCATCCTCGCGACGAACGGCGTGATCGTGAAACCCGCCTTGCCACACGGGGCGCAAGTGCGGTGCCCGGGCAGTGATGGCCCGTGCCGAGCCGGCCTTCACGCGTTGCACTGCGGCGGAGAGCGTTGTCCCGCCCCGCAGTTTCAGGAGCCAGTGCAAATGATCGGGCATGATGACATAGCACTTGGTTTCGGCGAGGGGTTCGAGAGTCTGCAGCGCCCGGACAACACAGCGCCCGGCCCTCAGGTCATGGAACAGCGGGCGCCGCTGGTGCGTCGCGGTGGTGACCAGGTAGTACTGGCCCGGCTGCGAGACGCGTCCGCGCCGCAGGGCGCGGTAGCCGGGGCCGGGTGGCCTTGGGGACATGACGGTTCCTTCCCTGGATCCGTAGATTGCGTTTGTGGGGCTACTTGGCCGGTTAGGTGTCGTGACTGACGCTCTGGGAAGGTATCGCGACTGACGTCGCTCCCACAGGGTGGCTTTGACCGAGCGTTTTCCTTGTGGGAGCGACGTCAGTCGCGAAGCCTGGCCCCGATTCGACGTTTCCCGTGTGGGAGCGACGTCAGTCGCGATACCCGGGAGGACTATTCCTCCATCACCAGCACATCCGTTTCCGTGGGTCCGTCCCCGTCGACGAGCTCCACCACGGCAATGTCATCACCGGCGAACTCGACGACTTCCACCACACCCTTGCGCGCACCGGGCCGCCAGCCCACGGGGCGGTCGCTGGGGTTGCGGATGATGCTGGGCTCGCCGCGGACGGCCAGGCGGTCTCCCGTTTCCAGGCCGCTGGCGCGGCCGGCGTTGATGGCCCAGCCGTCGCCTTCCTGGCTGAAGGCCCGGGCGTGCCAGGGGGCGGCGTCCAGGCGGTCCACGGTGGCGATCAGGGCCTGGTCGGCGAAGGTGCGCCAGGCGGCCTCCGGGACGGCGCCATCCACCTCGGGGAGTTCGCTGTCCCGGGTGGTGTGCCGGTAGTCCAGGACCACGTCGTAGCTGTGCCACCGCAGCTGGTTGCCGTCCGCCTCGATGGTCAGCACCGTCCGCAACCCCGGGTAGACCGCCAGATCCCCCGCACAGGCCGCGAGATCGTCCACGTCGCAGCCGGCTTCGCTCAGGCTCTCCCGCGTGGCGTCATCATCCAGCAGCACGATGGGATGATCCGGCGCCACGTCGCGGAATGCGGACCTGAGGCCGTCGGCATCACCGTCGAGCAACAGGCCCACGCGCTGGCGCGGGGTGTCTGTGGCCACCGGTTCGCGGTCACCGGTGCGGGTGCTGCGCTGTTCCTCCAGTTCCCGGATGGCCTCCTCCAGTTGGGCAATGCGCTCGTCGTCGGCGGCTTCGTCATCGGCATCCCGGCCGAACAGGTCACGGAACAGGCTGGGGCGGTCGGACCAGTCTTCGTGCTCCAGGCCGAAGGCCTCGCGGTAACGGTCGCGGTCCTCGTCGGTCATGCCGTCGTCGGTGGCGCAGCCGGCCAGGAAGGCGGCGGCAAGAACAAGGGTGCCGGCGGTGAGCACGGGGCGCTGCTTCATGGGGAGCTCCATTGGCGGATTCGGTTACAGCGAACGAGGATAGGAAACCCCGGGCCGGGAGGCAACGGGGGTGTTTCAGAACCGCAGGATACCCCCGGCTTCGAACCATTGCTCGCGGGCGCGGTAGTCGATCTCGTCGCCGTTGCCGGCGCCGCCGGCCTCCTCGTGCCAGACCTGGCTGTACTCCAGGCGGAGGCTGCCGCTGCCCCAGAGCCGGAACTCGGCGCCAGCGCCCAGGCGCAGGCCGTCGGTCCAGTCCTCGCTGCGGAAGCCCGGGAGGCTTAGGTCCTGCCGCCGCTGCTGATAGCCGGCACGACCGTACAGGAGGGTGTCCGGGTTGAGCAGTCCGCCCATGACACCGGAGATGCCCCAGGTGTCGCGGCCGCGGTAGTCGATCTCGCGGTCATCCAGGCGGAACTGCCCCTCAAGCGCGCTGAAGCCGTAATTGGCCTCGCCGCCCAGGTACAGACTGCCGCGGCTCCAGCCGTAGCCGCCGTAGCCGCTGAGCAGCGCCCCGGAGGCGCCGAGATCCAGGCCCAGGCTGTCGCTGCCCAGGCGGGCGCTGCCGTCCAGCACACTGGTCTGGTAGCCGGTGCCCAGGCCCGCATAAGGGCCGGACCAGTCTCCCGCGTGGGCGGTGGCGGTCAGGGGGACTGCGAGCAGTAGTGTCGCGCCGGAGTATCGAATGTGCCTGGCCATGGCGGATAACCACGCTGTGAATTCGGTTGTGATGAACACCATGCTGGAGCTTATGCAGCTCTGCTCCTCCCGCCAACCTGTAATAGCGCGGAGACAGGATCAATGCGAAAAAAAGGCGCCCGTGGGCGCCCTTTTTCAACTCTCAATGAGCTGCCCGGCCTTTAGAACTGGACGTTCAGGTTCAGGCTGCTGGCGAAGAAGTTGTCACGACCGAACTGATCTTCGTCCACGTCGGCGTAGCCGGCGGTGGCGAACACCTTGGTGGACGGCGTCAGCTGATAGTGCGCCTGGGCGTCGACGAATACCACGTCTTCATCCAGCCCACCAGCATCTTCGTTGTCGTAGTTGACCCAGCCCAGGGCGCCGATAAAGGTCCAGTCCATCATCTCGAAGGTGCCGCGGGTGGCGGCCAGGGTCCGGCTGATGCCGTCTTGGCCTTCGGTGCCGAGACCGCCGAGGTTCAGCGCGCCGATCCGGGTGGCGGACTGGTCGTGATCCGGGCTGTTGTGGATCAGGCTGGAGTAGGTGTCGTAGCCACCGGCGACTAGGGCACCATCGGCCGCGTGGAAGATCTGACCGTCCAGCTTGAACTCGGGGGTCATCTGGAAGCCACCATGGACATAGCCGGCCAGAGTGTCCTCGGTGAAGGCGCCCCCGTGGCTATCACCCAAATAGTGGAAGCCGGCACCGTAGTTAAAGTCCCCCGCCTGGCCCTCAATGTAAGGGGACAGGAGGGTGGCGCCACGAAGACCGTAGCCGGCTACCGGGTTACCGTCGGCGTCGACGGCGCTACCGGCGCCGCCACCACCGGCCGTGAACTGGCCAACCAGGAAGCCGTACTGTACACCCTCGGCCAGTGGGCCGAGCAGGGCACCGACGAAGAGGTTGCCGTCCGCTTCCCGCACTGTGTCGTCAGGAGCCTGACGACGGTCATAGAGTACGATACCCGTGTGACCGCCACCCAGCGGACGCACGTAGCTGATCCGGTCACGACGGTCGTCGGTGGTCGTGAGGCCCATCGGGTTCCAGTTGGCTGCCTGGCGGCCGATATTCACGCTGCCACCCGCCATGGGGATGCTCACGTAGGCCATATCCAGTTCGACGTTGCGGTTGCCTCGGCCGTTGAACGGGGCCTCGTCCAGGTTCTGGCCGGAGGCGTCACCGGTCCAGCGATCATTGAACAGGTTCAAGCGCGCGTGCGCCGAGACGCCGCCGTCAGTTTCGAATGCGCTCTGAAGCCGCATGCGCTGCTCGAAACCAGTGGCCTGGTCGCCGGTGCCCTGCACGTTATAGTACAGCGCGTCGAAATCACCACCGAATTCCACGTTCGCCATGGCGGCAGCGGGCGTGCCCACCAGGGCAGCGAGTGCCAGAGCTGAAGTTACCTTTTTCATGGATGCATTCCCCTTGAGATTTTTGGTTTGCACTGCTGTGGGCGCCTCGGCGAAGCCGTCCTGCTCCGCCGCCGGACCCCCCACTCAGGTCCGGTGGGTGTCACCACCCGTAACCGCTTCGAGCTTGTTGTATAGAGGCAACGCCTCAGCCCGACGCTGTGTTCATCATACACACGTTCCTATGTACTACAATAGTTCGCTGTAATCAACAAACATGAGAAATTACTTTAAGTGTGTGTTGCGCGTGCACAACACGTGATTCACCCGAATCGACGATGCCGATGCGGCGTGATGGCCGGGGGTGTCGTTGCCGGTATGCAGTCGGGTGATTGCGTATGTCCGCACTGCCAGGATCTTGTTGTCCTTTCGCCTGCTCCGCGCCACTGGCTTGTTGTGATCGGCCCGGATGTCGTCGTTCAACGTCAAAGTATAGCCATTGCAGGCATTGCGTCGAGGGTGACTTGTGATGCGTTGCAACAGGTGGGGGATGTGTTACATCGAATGATGACCGGGAAGGCGGCTATCATCCGGCTCACGTGCCGGTTGGAGAGCCGCCAAGCGGCGGGACATCGGTCGCCATGGAGCAGCCGCTGGTCATGTTGCCTCATCACCCAGCTCCGATAGCCTTAACAACTGACTGCTCCGGCGCACGGTCAAGATGTCAACCTGATCTCTGGCGCCATAAATCACCCGATACGCTCCATACATCAGCTCCCTTATGCGCGGTGAGCCAACTTCAGGAACCACACGTCCACTTTTTGGAGAATCGGCTAACCGCTCCACGGTGGCAAACAGTTCCTCAACCCACCGCACCGCTGCATCCGGGTTGTCTTCCGCAATATACCGAGCGATATCCTCGACACGCTCCAGCGCAAGCGGGGACCAGACGATCTTCACCGGCGCAGCCCGCTCAGAACCTGCGCCTTCGCGTCTTCATGCGCGATGCCCTCCCCGGAGGCGATCTGTTCTTCCGCCTTGTACACCTCTTCCAGTATTTCCAGGCGTTCCTGCATCTTCTCGTACTCGTGCACATCCACCAGTACGGCAACGCCACGACCTCGCTGTGTCAGTACCATGGGTCGACGGGTTTCGTGGAGCTGCTTTACGAACGTGGCCACCCCTGCGCGGAATTCGGACAGGGGGCGGATATCTTCATCGACGCGAACCCTTGACATGGAAGCTACCTCGGTACGTTTAAATGTACGTTCGAAAGTACTGCATGGCCCGGGGCGGGGCAAGCTGTTCAAGGAAGGAGCATACAATGCGTCGAGTGCATCCTGATGCACCATGGTGGCCTCGGTTCAGCATGGTAGGGCGGACCTTCAGGTCCGCCGTCGAAGGATATGCAAGCTTCGGTGGTTCAGTGGAGCCCGATTGGCGGACCTGAAGGTCCGCCCTACGCCCCGCTACTACCGGAAGAGCCAGAAGATGAGGGTGAGAACGGCGCTGACGATGAGCATGGTGGTGATGGGGAAGTAGAAGGTGAAGCCGTCGCGCTGGATGAGGATGTCTCCGGGCAGGCGGCCGAGGCCCAGGTTGGCGAGCCAGGGCCAGAGCAGGCCGACCACGAGGATCAGGATCCCGGTGATGATGAGGATGCGCTGCATGGCAACCAGCCCCTACGGATACCCGGCGTGGGGCGTGTCTACTTCACAGGTGAGCAGGGTCGCCTCGCCGGCACCGGCACGGCGGTGCTCGCTGGAGTCCGGTGCGCAGCACAGCAGCAGGGTGCGCCCCTCGGGGCCGCCGAGCATGCAGGCGAAGAAGCTCTGCCCCTCCGGCGGTTCGATGGTCTCGGCGATGTCACCCCCGGGTGCCACCCGCATGCAGCCGCCGCCCAGGGCGTCGGCCACCCAGATGTGCTCCTTGGCGTCCAGGCAGCAGCCGTCCGGCGCCAGCGTGAGGCCGGCCATGGTCTCCTCTGCGCTGGTCAGGGGCGGCGCCTTGCCGAGCTGCGCGTGGACGCGACGGTCGGCCAGGGCGCCGTCCTGGCCGATGGTGAAGGCGGTCAGCCGGCCGGCCATGGATTCGCCGACGATCAACGCGCGGCCATCGGGACTGATGACCGCGCCGTTGGGGAAGGCGAGCCCGTCGGCCACCTCGGTGACGCTGCCGTCCGGGTCCACCCGCAGCAGGCAGGTGGTGACCGGGTTGGCGCCGCTCATCATGTCGAAGCCGAAGTTGCCCACCCAGGCGCGGCCGTGGCCGTCCACCACCATGTCGTTGCAGTGCCAGGGGGCGTGTGCGGAGAGATCGGCGTGGGTGGTGACCTGGCCGTCCGGCCACCGGCGCAGCAGCTGACGATCCCGCATGGAGACCACCAGCAGCGAGCCGTCGGGCATCCAGCCCAGGCCCGAGGGCTGCCCGGGTACGTCCAGGATCTTCTCCGCCTCGCCATCGGGGGTGACGGTGTAGACGCCGTGGCGGTAGAAGTCGGACACCCACCACCGGCCGCGGCGCCAGCGCGGCCCTTCGAAGAAATCGCCGCCGGTCATGAGCGTGTGTAGCCGGTGTGACATGGTTGGCCCCCGTGGTTTGGCTCCCCTTCAATCCACCGACGCTAACCAACGCGTCCCCTGGAGACAAGGCGGTGGGGTGTGTGGGGCGAGCATGTCCACGCGGCTGTGACAAGACATGGTCTCTTGAGTAAACTCCTGATACCCATTTGTGCAGCGCTTGTACAATACGAGACGTCATGGCAGAAAACCCCAATCCCGACGGTAAAGGGCAGGTGCCGGTTCTCGCCGCCCTGGCCGAGGGCCAGCAAGCCGCGCTGGCGGTGCCGCCCAAGCACATCGAACAGGTCTCGCTGGAGCTGTTCACCTCGCTGTTCGTGCTGGAGAGCGATTTCGGCTTCCAGCCGGTGGTGGGCCGGCCGTACTGGATGTACCAGAAAGACGGGCGCTTCTGGCTCTCCCACATTCCGCCCCAGGAGTGGTCGCCGGTGGTGTACGGACGCTACATCGGCGAGTGCGAACTGCAGGACGACATGAGCTGGACGCTGATGCTGGCCGACGCCGTGGCCAGTGACGAGACCTTCATGCACTACCTGGAGGCCAAACGCGCGCACTTCGAGGAAACGCTGGAGTCGGCGGACTCCCTGGAGGATGCGCTGCCGGTCCACGAATCCCGCCTGCCTTTCTACCAGCGCGCTTACGCCTACGGTCTCGCCAACTCCCTGGGGGCCTCCATGGAGCAGTCCGGTATCCGCGAGCTCACCTACAATGAAGCCCGCGGCCTGCTGACCCACCAGGAGGAGTGATCCGGGGCGCCCGGGCGCCGGCGGTCATTGACAGTCTCGGGTGCACGGAACAGAATTCCGGCATAACGGCTTAGCCGTTTCCCAGACCACCATGCATAGGGAGTATGCATGCCCCGGCACACGGAGGTTGCCCATGTCGCTCGCCGACGCGCGCTCGAGCCAGACCACTCTGCTGCATCGCATCCAGACGCATCTCGGTGATGATGTCCTGATCGCCGAGGGGTTCCAGGGCGCGGAGACGCTCTCCGGCGGCTTTAGCTACACCCTGACCGCCTACTCCGAGACCCGCCACGATCTGACGGCCAGTGATCTGGTGGGCACGCCGGTGACGTTCGATCTCGCCCAGTCCACGCCCGAGCACGGCGAGGGCGGGGTGCGGTATTTCAACGGCATCGTCAGCAGCCTGCGTCCGCAGGGGCGGGTGCGCGACGACCAGCGCAGTATCTACCGGCTCACCGTGGTCTCCTGGCTGTGGCTGCTGGAGCAGGTCACCGACTGCCGGGTGTTCCAGAACCAGTCCATCCCCGAGGTGCTGGAGGCGGTGTGCGGTGAGTGGAGCGGCGTCGGCGGCGCGGATTTCAGCAAGGTGGATTTCGGTGCCCACGCCGAGCGCCGCTTCCTGGTGCAGTACAACGAGACCACCCGCAACTTCCTCGACCGCCTCTGCCGGCGCGCGGGCATTGCCTACTACACCACCCACGACAACGGCGCCCACACCGTGCACTTCATCGACGACGGCTGGCTGTGCCCGCCGCTGGAGCAGCGCGAGCTGGTGGTGCGCAGCGGCGAGACGGTGGACCATGACGCCCTCACCGGCTGGCGCCGGGAGGAGCAACTTACCGGCGGGGCGACCACCCACGTCACCTACAACTACACCGACCCCGTGGCGCAGACCGCCGAGGCGCAGGCGCCGGACGCCGTCCAGCAGCTCGCCGGGGTGGAGCATCTCGACAGCGTCGCCTACAACGAGGAGTTCGACGACCCCGCCGAGGGTGACCATGTGGCCCGGGTGGCCATGAACCGCTGCGCGCAGCGCCAGGACGTGATCACCGCCAGCGGTGACTACCGCTTCCTGCAGACCGGCCACAACGTTACCGTCACCGGCCCCGGGGGCGAGGACGGCCCCGCCCCCGGCGAAGAGTTCACCCTCACCGCGGTGGAGCTCAGTGCCCACAACGACCGGGGCGTGACCACCGCCATCGAGGCAGTCCCCGTGGGCCGGCTGGTCTACCCCGAGGGCGAGCGGCCCACCATCGCCAGCCTGCAGACTGCCGTGGTCACCGGCCCCGAGGGGGCCGAGATCCACACCGACGCACTCGGGCGCGTCCGCGTGCAGTTCCACTGGGACCGCCACGGTGCGCACAACGAGCGCAGCAGCTGCTGGCTGCGGGTGATGCAGGGTGTCGCCGGCCCGGGCTTTGGCATGCACTTCCTCCCCCGGGTGGGCCAGGAAGTGGTGGTGGCCTTCGAGAACGGCCACCCGGACCGCCCGTTCGTCATGGGCGCGCTCTACCACCCGGGCCACCGCCCGCCGTACGCGAATGAACCCACCCGCTCCGGCATCCGCACCCGCTCCACCAAGGGTGGCAACCCGGATGAGGCCAACGAACTGCGCTTCGACGATGCCAAGGGCAGCGAGGAGGTGTTCCTGCAGGCGGAGAAGGATCTCACCGTGAACATCAAGAACGATATCAACCGACGCGTGGCCAATAACGTCACCGACACCGTTGGTGGTGCGGTGAAGGTCTCCGCCGACGATCGGATCGAACTCGCGGTGGGCGGCAACAGTGTGGTCATCGACAACGGTGGTGTGACCATCAACGGCGTCAAGCTGGACGTGGCCACCTCGCAGACGGATCTCAACAGCTGAAGGGGTGACCCCAAGGAGTGCCCATGGCAGGAAAGCCAGCGGCCCGCGCACTCAAGGACCAGGCCGGTCCGCATGACGGCTACCCGGCAACGCCGGTGATGACGGGCAGCCCCAATGTGACCGTCAACGGCCAGCCGGCGGCGCGGGTCACCGACGAGGCCGTGCCCCACACCAAGTCCGGTGCCAGCACCCACAACCGCTTTGTGGCCGAAGGCTCGAAGGCGGTGCGGATCAACGGCCTGCCGGCGGCCCGCATGGGTGACGCCATCCACTGCGGCGGCACCATCATCAGCGGCTCACCGAACGTGCGCATCGGTGACAACACCCACGTCGAAAACCAGCTTGCCCCCGGCGAGGCCAGGGCACTGACCCAACGCATCTTCCAGACCCCGATGAAGGGCTTCACCCGGCACATCGAGCAGCGTCTCGCCGCCGAGGTGGCCTTCGAGTTCCGTGGCGAGGCGGGGTGGTTCGCGTCCTGGAAAGCGTTCTACAAGAAGGAATTGCGCTCCAAGCACCCGCCCACGCCCGACACCGCCGAGGTGCCGGACGCACTTAAGGCGGCACAACGGGATGCGTTGCCAGTGGAAGAGGAAGAAGAGGAGGAGATCGTCAAGGAGACGCTCTACATCGGCGTGTTCTGTGACGGCACCTGGCAGCATCAGGAGGTGGATCGCAATCGTTCGGACCGCGATGTATCCAACGTTGTGAAACTCCATGATCTCTACGATCAGGAAGAAGGACGTAAAGAGCGCGTGTACGTCCCGGGAGTCGGCATAGAGCCCGGAGAACTCGATGACAACGGCGAGATCGAAGCGGATACCGACGCCCCCGGTGGCGCAATGGGGATCGGGGGCACCGGCGCACGTGCGCGTGTTGATGATGCGATGCAGGACATTCGGCGCCGTCTGGATCCGGACCAGCACGAGCGCGTGGTGTTCGACGTGTTCGGCTTCAGTCGGGGTGCCGCGATAGCCCGCCACCTGGTGAACGTGCTGGGCACGGGTGCGCCCACCGACTGGCACCCGGACCGCTGGCCCCACGAGATCCCCATGGAGGTGCGCTTCGTGGGCCTGTTCGATACCGTGGCCAGTCTCTACTGGCCGGCCAACGGGCGTCATGGCGCGTTCAATCTCAACCTGGGTGCGGGCAGCGCCGAGCGGGTGGTGCATTTCACCGCCCACCACGAGATCCGCCGCTTTTTCCCGCTGACGCGCATCGCGGATGCCGACGGCAACCTGCCGGACAACTTCACCGAGATCGCAGTGCCCGGCGTGCACGCCAACGTGGGTGGTGGCTACGAGAACCCGGTGGAGGACAGTGACAATATCGAGCATGTCCCCGTCCTCGTCGCCCGGCATCCGGTGGCCCCGTGGGAGCGAGACCGCAGGCAGATCATTCAACATCGGGCGGAGCGCGAGGGGCACACCCTCTACGCCTTGGGTTCGGAACTGATCGAGGTGCGAACGGAGCAGCGTCATACCCATAAGGCGCTCTCAATCTATTACCTGCACCGGATGTACGACGAGGCGAAAGGCGTCGGTGTGCCGCTGGATGATATGGATGACTCCGAGTCCGGCTACCGCCTGCCGCAGCACTTCCAATGGGCCCTGGAGGTCTGGCAGAACGCCGGCGAGCCACTGGATGAAGCGCGGGAGCGGTGGCTGCTGGGGCACTACATCCACACCTCGCACCGCTTCGACGAGGTGGTGAATGCCCCGACGCCGGACATGCAGCGGGTGGTGCACGCCAACACCCCGGAAGGGGCATTGTTGCCGGCCTCGGGAGCGCCCGAGCCGCGGGTGATCCGTGACTACCCGGAGCGTTTCAGCGAGGAGGAGAAGGCGTTGATCCGGGAGCAGGATGCCATGCTGCGGCGGCAGCGGGAGGCGTTGAAGTGAGGCTGGCCGAGTGGCGTGCCCGGATGGGGCCGGGGCACGTGGTTCTTCTGCTGATGCTGGCGGTGGGGCTTGTGTGGCTGGGCTGGTGGGGGTGGGGGAAATACCAGGAGCCACGGCAGTATCCGTACTCCCTCGCCACCAGTGGCGGTCCTCCTGGCTACCCGGTGTGGGTGGAAGATCAGATCTTCGGTCGCTGGATCCGTTTCTCGGGAGGGTCGGTTGGCGAGGTCTCATGGGAGGAACCGCCCTCCGGCGGAGGGATACTGTCGCTGAGAGGTACGCCGGTGCCGGAGACGTGGTACGCCCGCTGGTTCTCGTTTCGCGAGCAGACGTTCTACGAACTCGACATCGCGTTGCCGGAGGACCTGGAGGAGCGTGTGCGGCAGTGGTACCGGGACTACCCGCGCAGTCAGCACTACCAGCACATGCTGCTTGCGGGGTACTCCGGAGACGGTCGAGCGCGGTTGTGGTGGGAGGTGTGGTGCGGAGGCCCGTTCTGTGACGAGGACGAGCCGCTCTACTTTCCCATCGTCCGCGAGGGCCAGGCCGAGGAGGTCGACGGAGATGCCGGGCGCTACGAGCAACGCACGCAGCGTCGCATCGAGCTTGGGCGCATGCCTGCCGAGGTGATGTCCGCCGAGTGATGGATTCGGTGGCGCGGGCGCTGGCTCAGAGCGACTGCGCCTGCCCGACACCCTGCGCGGCCGGGGTGGCCCGGTTGCGGCCCTGGCGCTTGGAGGCGCGCAGGGCGTCATCCGCGCGCTTGAACAGCACCTCGATGGTGGTGTCCCCGGGCTCGAGGCTGGCGGCCCCGAGGCTGATGGAGCAATGGCTGCGGTCGTGGATCAGGGCGCGCAGACGCTCGGCGGTCTGCAGGGCTTCGTGGAGGTGGACGCCGGGTAGCAGGACCACGAATTCGTCGCCGCCCACCCGGCCGAGCCGGTCCGACTCCCGCAGTGCGCCCTCCAGAGTGCGAACCACGTCCAGAAGGACGGCGTCGCCGTAGTGGTGCCCGTGCACCTCGTTGAAGGTCTTGAACTCGTCCACGTCCAGCATCAGGGCGGATAGCGGCGTGTCGTAGCGTCGCGCGCGCTGGAACTCCTCGCCGGCGATACGGTAGAGCACGCGGCGGTTGAGCGTGTTGGTGAGGCCGTCGCGGCTGGCGAGTTCCTCCAGCTGGCGGTTCAGTTCCTCCAGCTCCCGGGTGCGCTCTGCCACGCGCTGCTCCAGTCGCTGGTTCTGCTCCTCCAGGGCCTGCCGCGCGCGGTAGATGTCCGTGACGTTCTGGGACACGCCGAACAGCCGGCGGATGGCGCCGTCGTCACTGCGCACGGGCACCAGCAGGGTTAGCCAGTTGCCCTCGCGCTGGCAGCCGTCGGCTCCCAGGTAGACGCCTCGCTCCTCGTAGCGGAGGGGCTCACCGGCCTCGATGCAGCGCCGATAGTTGGCGCTGAGCTGCGCCGCGGTTTCCTCGGGGAACAGGCACTCCAGGGGCCGGTTCAGGCACTGCTCCAGGGGCAGCTCCAGCATGGCGTGTTGCGCCGGGTTGATGGCCTCGATGACGAAGCCGTCGTCGCGCATGCCGATGACGAACATGTTCTCCGGGAAATGCGCCCAGAGGGCCTGTATCAGTTTCCAGCCGTCCTGCGCGCCCAGAATGGCGAGCGGATCGGCATCATTCAGTTGGTGAAGGGGCGGCACGCTGGTCTCCTGCCAGTGGGGCGTTCGGCGGATCGACCTGCCCCGGGGTCGCGGGAATCTGTCCTGAATGTTCCTGTATTCAGGTCCGCACTGCAAGCGTGGAATCGTGGCCGTACGAAGGCGTATGCTCCCTGGCTCCCAAAGTCGCTGCAGGAGGCCTGAAGCATGCGTATCTATTACGCCGGTGCACTATTCAGTCTGGCGGAGAAGCGGTTCAACCGGGAGCTGGCCGACGCCCTCGGCGAGCGCCTGGGCGACGCCGAGTTCGTGCT
Source organism: Aquisalimonas sp. 2447 (assembly GCF_012044895.1). Taxonomy (NCBI): domain Bacteria; kingdom Pseudomonadati; phylum Pseudomonadota; class Gammaproteobacteria; order Chromatiales; family Ectothiorhodospiraceae; genus Aquisalimonas; species Aquisalimonas sp. 2447. The sequence continues at coordinate 3,593,564 of NZ_CP050695.1, read as the reverse complement.
GCCGCAGGAGCGCGCGTCGCAGTTCCTGGATCGTGAGGACTGGTCGGAGCGGATGTTCGAAGACTGCCTGGCCATGATCGATGCCAGCGACGCGGTGCTGGCGATCCTGGACGGTCCCGACGCGGATTCCGGCACCAGCCTGGAGCTCGGTTACGCTTATGCCCGGGGGGTTCCGGTGGTGGGGGTCCGCACCGACTTCCGCGGCGGCGAGGACCGCGGCCTCAACCTGATGCTGAGTAATGTCTGCCGCACCCTGGTGCTGGAGCCGGTGGACGCGCTGACGACCCTGGCCGACCGGATCGGCCCCGCCCTGGAGGCCGTACGGCCTCCGCGCGGTTGAGGTTGCCGTCGGCGCTGGCGGCTCCCGCTGGCGCCTGACACCATGCTGCGATAAAGAACATACACATGGAGGAGTCGTCATGGGTCTCGATGCGGACGCGATCGTGGTGGGCGCCGGCCTGGCCGGGCTGGTGGCGGCGGCGGAGCTGGCGGATGCCGGGCGCCGCGTGATCATCGTCGACCAGGAGCCGGAGCAGAATCTGGGCGGTCAGGCGTACTGGTCCTTCGGCGGCCTGTTCTTCGTCGACTCCCCCGAGCAGCGGCGCATGGGCATCCGGGACTCCCGCGAGCTGGCCTGGCAGGACTGGCTGGGCACGGCGGGCTTCGACCGGCCCGAGGATTACTGGCCGCGGCAGTGGGCGGAGGCCTATGTTGATTTCGCCGCCGGCGAGAAGCGGGCCTGGCTGCGTGCCATGGGCCACCGCAGCTTCCCGGTGCTGGGCTGGGCTGAACGCGGCGGTTATCACGCCACCGGTCACGGCAATTCGGTACCTCGGTTCCACATCACCTGGGGTACCGGCCCCGGGTTGGTGGAGCCCTTCCAGCGGCGGGTGCGGGCTGCTGTCGAGAAAGGCCTGATCCGTTTGTGCTTCCGGCATCGGGTCGATGAGCTACTGACCACCGATGGCGCGGTGGACGGCGTGCGCGGTGCAGTGCTGGAGCCGGATGATGCCTCCAGGGGCGAGCAGACGTCTCGCACGGAGGTGGATGCCTTCGAACTCCGCGCCCAGGCGGTGATCGTCGCCGCCGGCGGCATCGGCGGCGACCACGAGCTGGTTCGGCGCAACTGGCCGGAGCGGCTGGGACAGCCGCCGCGGCGCATGGTCGCGGGCGTGCCCGCCCACGTGGACGGGCGCATGCTCGGCATCACGGAAGCCGCCGGCGGGCGCATCGTCAACCGCGACCGCATGTGGCACTACGTGGAGGGCCTGCGCAACTGGAACCCCATCTGGCCCCGGCACGGCATCCGCATCCTGCCCGGCCCATCGTCGCTGTGGTTCGACGCCCGCGGGCGCCGGTTTCCGGCGCCGCTGTACCCGGGTTCCGACACCCTGGGGCAGCTCGCCCATATCATGGCCAGCGGCTACGACTACAGCTGGTTCATCCTCAATCAGAGCATCATCCGCAAGGAGTTCGCCCTGTCCGGCTCCGAGCAGAACCCGGATCTCACCGGCCGCAGCTGGCGCATGACCGCCAGGCGCGCCGTCGGCAGAAAGGCCACCGGGCCGGTGGAGGCGTTCAAGGAGCACGGCGAGGATTTCATCGTCCGCGACACCCTGCCGCAGCTGGTGGAGGGCATGAACGCGCTTGCCGGCGACCACCTGCTGGACGCCCGCGAGCTGGAGACGGAGATCGCCGCGCGGGATCGTGAGCTGGACAACCCCTTCACCAAGGACTTCCAGATCATGGCCATGCACAACGCGCGGCGGTTCCTGGGTGACAAGCTCATCCGCACGGCACGCCCGCACCGCATGATGGATCCGAAGCACGGACCGCTGATCGCCGTGCGCCTGAATATCCTCACACGCAAGACCCTGGGCGGCCTGGAGACGGATCTGGAAGCGCGGGTGCTGGGGAGCGACGGCGCGCCGGTGCCCGGCCTTTACGCGGTGGGTGAGGCGGCCGGCTTCGGCGGCGGTGGCATGCACGGGTACCGGTCGCTGGAAGGCACCTTCCTGGGGGGGTGCCTGTTTTCCGGGCGCGCCGCCGGCCGTGCGCTGGCGGTGGCGCTGGCATAGATGGCGCGACGCCGTCGCTGTCGGCAACGTATACTGGGGTGACACGATTGCGAACGGGCGTTGGCGCAGAGGATCGTTCATGGATCCGAAAACCCTGGTGGAGCAGTATCTACAGGCCGTGCAGGCGCAGGACTACCGCGCTGCACGCGGCTACCTGGCGGATACCGGGTTCGAGCATGTCAGCCCGCTGGGTCGGCTGGACAGCGCCGATGACCTGGTGAACCAGTCCTTCATGAGCAGCGGCATCGTCCGCCGGGTGGACGTCCGCAAGGTCTTCGCGGATGGCGGCGATGTCTGCCATTTTCTCGTCTACCATGTGCAGATTTCCGAGCGCCACGCCGTCGACCTGGCCCACTGGGCCCGGGTCGAGGACGGCCGGATCGTCCGGATCGAGGTGCTGTTTGATGCGTCACTGTACCGCGAGCTGTTCCCGGGGGTGGGATAGCCGCGCCCCTCTGCGCATCATCCTGCTGATGCTCACCCTCCTGGTGATGGGCTGTGCCCGGCCTGCGGAACGGCCGGTGGGCCCCGGCGGCGGCTCGCCCGCGCTGGAGGCGGACCGGATCATTGCCACCGATGGTTATGCCCTGCCGCTGCACCGCTGGACGCCGGAGAGCGAACCCCGCGGCGTGGTGCTGGCCATCCACGGTTTCAATGATTACGGCGGTGCTTTCAGCGTGCTCGCGGATGATTTCACCGCCAACGGCTTCGCCCTGTATGCCTATGACCAGCGTGGTTTCGGGGATGCGGCGCCGCGTGGGGTCTGGCCCGGCCAGGAGTTGCTGGTGGACGACGCCATTGTCGCTGTGCGCCTGTTGCGCCAGCGCTATCCCGAGCGGCCGCTGTTCATGCTCGGCAAGAGCATGGGCGGCGCTGTAACCATGCTGGCGCTGACCCGCGACGACGCCCCGTCGGTGGCCGGCAGCATCCTGGTGGCGCCGGCGGTCTGGGGCGAGGAGGTGATGCCCTGGTATCAGCGCCTGGGGCTGCGGGTGGGGGAGGCCGTTACGCCGGGCATGCGGCTGTCCGTGGATCTGGCGGAAGCAATGGGCATTCTGCCCACCGATGACGAAGACGTGCGCCAGGCCATGCGGGACAACCCCCGCGTGCAGCGGGAGGCGCGGGTGGATACCATCGATGGCCTGTCGGACCTGATGGACGCGGCCCTGGAGGCCAGCACTGAACTGCCCGGCCCGAGCCTCATCCTCTACGGTGACCAGGACGAGATCATTCCAGCCGAGCCCGTGTGCATGATGCTCCGGCGGCTGCCCGATCCGGATTTTCGCCCCTGGCGTTTCGTGCTCTACCCGGGCGGCTACCACATGCTCACCCGTTATTCCGGTTCCGCGCAGGTGCATGCCGACATCAATGCCTGGCTCGATGACATCGGGGCCCCTCTGCCCTCGGGCCACGAACTGAGTCGCAGTGGAGCACACCGGGCGCTGTGCAATGGCTGACAACACCGGGAAATCCCGTGCGACTTGTCATACTGCGCGGAATGACCGCCGGCATTCCCATTTCCACCAAAGACAAGCAGACTGTCCGAAAAGCACAACAACGCTTCCTTGACGGCCGGAGGGGCGCTGGGCGCCGGTCCGGCAGCTATCGCGGCGGGTAGTGAGGGTGGTATGACACAGGGGGACAACCGCCCCGGCGCGGCGGGGCGGGCTGCGCGTTTCGCGTTGATCTATGCGTTTCTGGGAATCCTGTGGATCGGCTTCTCCGATCAGGCGGTCGACTGGCTGTTTGCCGGCACCGGCATGCTCACCACCGCACAGACCATCAAGGGCTGGCTGTTCGTTGCCGCCACCGCCACCATCTTTTTCATCATCCTGCGCGGACAATTCCGCCGGGATTCCGTGAAGCTGGCCGAGCGTGAGGGGCAGCGTCGGGATCTGGAGGGCCTGAGCCAGTTCCGCGAAGCCGTGATCGACAACGCCAGCATCTGGATCAATGTGGTGGATCGTGAGGGGCGGGTGACCCTCTGGAATACCGCCGCGGAGCAGATCAGCGGCTACACCCGTGACGAGGTCCTGGGGTCGGCGGCGGTGTGGGACTGGCTCTACCCCGAGGCCGCCTACCAGGCCAGGGTCATGGCTGCGATCCGTGACACCTTTGCCCGCGGCGAGGATCTCAACGACTTCGAGACCCGGATCACCGCCCGTGAAGGGGCCGAGCGGCTCATCTGCTGGTCGTCGCGCCGCCTGTACGATTCCGATGGCGGCCCCTTGGGCGTAGTGGCCATCGGCAGTGACGTTACCCGGAGCCGTGAGATGGAGCAGGCCCTGGAGGAGCGTGAGCGCGAGTTGGCCACGCTGATGGCCAACCTGCCGGGGATGGCCTACCGCTGCCTCAATGATGATTCCTGGACCATGAAATACGTCTCCGAGGGTTGTCGTGCGCTCACCGGGTATGCCCCCGAGGAGCTCATCGACAACCAGGTGGTGGCCTTCGGCGCCCTGGTGCGGCCGGATGACCTGGCCGCGGCCATCGCCGAAATCCAGCGCGCCATCGCCGAGCAACGCCCCTACGCCTTCGAGTACCGGCTGCACCACCGCGCCGGCCATGAACTCTGGGTCTGGGAGCAGGGGCGGGCCGAGCAGGTGGCGGGTGAGACGCGCCTGGAAGGCATTGTCATGGATATCGACCAGCGCAAGCAGATGGAACAGGCGCTCGCCGCCCTCGCCATCCGCGATCCACTCACCGGGCTCTACAACCGGCGCGAGTTCGATCAGCAATTCGCCGAGGAAGTGGAGCGCGCCCGGCGCTATCAGCGCCCGTTGGCCCTGATATGGCTGGATGTGGACGAGTTCAAGGCCATTAACGACACGCACGGGCACCTGGCCGGCGATGACGTGCTGCGGGCCCTTGCCGGATTGGTCCGGGACAATATCCGCAACGTTGACTACGCTGCCCGCTACGGCGGCGAGGAACTCGCCGTGGTGATGCCGGAGATGACCTCGGCCGAGGCCGAGGAGGGCGCGCTACGCCTGCGTGACCTGGTCGCATCACGGCCGTTGCCGGTGGAGGGGGGCGGCGATGTAAGGGTGACGGTGAGCATCGGCGTGGCCGCCTTCCCGGAGCACGGCGACAGCGCCGAGGACCTGCTCGCCGCCGCCGACACGGCCATGTATGCTGCCAAGCGCAGCGGGCGCAACCGGGTGCGCCTGGCGTAGCGAGTAAAGGAAGGCGCCAGGAAGCGCCGCGTCCAGGGAGGACCGCTCATGCCAACCGCAATCTTCGAGCGCCAGGACCAGGCGCGCATGCGCACCTGGATGCTGATCGGTGTGTTCGCCCTGGTGGTCGCCGGGCTGCTGTTCCTGGTGAACACCCTGCTGCTGTTCATGGTTCATCCCCAGTTCCTTCCCGGCTTGTCCGCGCCCTCCGGACAGCCTGCGCAGCTGTCCGAGGGCATTGCCGACGCCCGCGGGTTGATGACGGGCTTCAGTCTGGTGCTGCTGGCGCTCATGGGCGGGGCGATGCTGCGCATGGTGCTGCGCCTGCGCTCCGGCGGCCGGGTTATTGCCCAGGACCTGGGTGGCGAGCCGGTGAAGGCGGACAGCGACGATCCCGGTGAGCGGCGTCTGCGCAATGTCGTGGAGGAAATGGCCCTGGCCGCAGGCGTCATCACGCCGGGCGTCTATGTGTTGCGGGAGGAGCCGGGCATCAACGCCTTCGCCGCCGGGCTCACGCCGGCGGATTCCGTGGTCGCGGTGACCCGAGGCGCGCTGGACAAGCTCACCCGCGATGAACTCCAGGGCGTCGTGGCCCACGAGATCGGCCACATCGTCAACGGTGATACCCGCTTGAACAGCTGGCTCCTGGCCATCGTCCACGGCCTGGAGGCGGTGGCCATTCAGGGCACCATCTACATGAGCGTGCCCAGGCACGGGCGAGGCAGTCACCGGCGGGCGCCCGGCGTGACCCGTGACCGGGATCCCCACGGCGCCGGCACGCTTGCCTTCGGCGTGAGCATGTACCTCCTGGGGTTGCTGGGGGTGTTCTGCAGCCGTCTGGTCAAGGCGGCCATCGTGCGCCAGCGCGAGTGGCTGGCGGATGCGGCGGCAATGCAGTACGCCCGCTATCCCGAGGGGCTTGCCGGCGCGTTGAAGAAGGTGGCGGCCGGGCGGCGCCTGGGTTCCGCCCTGCTTGCCAGCCGGCGCCAGGAGGTGAGCCACATGTTGTTTGCCCCGGGGCTGGGGTTCGCCGACGCAATACTGCCGTTGCTGTCGACGCATCCGCCGGTGGAGGAGCGCATCAGCGCCCTGGAGCCGCGCTACCGCAGCTGGGAGCTGGATGACGTGCGCCAGCGCATGAACGAGCTCATGCAGCAGCGCCAGGCGGAGCGCCAGCGTGGCGAGCCGGACATCGCCGCCGACGCCATGGAGGACACGGGGGACGAATCCCGCGTGCCCTCGGCGCTGCGTGGTGGCCCCCTCAACGATGCGGTGCTGCTGTCGACGCTTGCCGCCGCGGGCCAGGCCGAGACACTGGGGCTGCGCCGCAATCGCGCGGAGCTTGTGGGTGTGGCGCGCCCCCTTCACGATGCCGCCACCGACCCCGCGCGGGTGCGCTCGCTGGCGGTGTATCTGCTGCTGGCCGACGACGTGGAGGCGCGCCGCCGGCAGCTCGAGGAAGTCACCGCGACGCTGGGTGATGCGGTGCACGCCGACGTGGTCGCGCTCCTCGCCGAATACGGACGCCTGCCAACGCCCGCCCATCGCCTGCCGTTGCTGGAGCTGGCCCTGCCGGTGCTGACGGATCTGCCCGAGGCGCACCGTGCCCGGCTGCTGGCCGCGGTGGGGCGCTTGCTTCGCTGCAACGGTGGCCCACGGGATGTCCACGAGTATGCCGTATCGCGGTTGCTGCAATTGCAGCTCATGGGTGACAACGGCGGCGACGCCGGCGAGCCGATGCCAATGCACGCGTGCATGGACGAGGCGGCCCTGGTGCTGGGGCTGCTGGCCAGCCATGGTTGCCCGGAGGATCCCGAGGGTGCCTACCAGGCGGGGATGGCCGCCATGCTGGTGCCCAGCCCACCGAGCCGCCAGGTGCCTGATGCCTGGATCGTACCCATGACCCGTGCCCTGAATACCCTGGCGGCGCTGGATGCCGACGGCCGGCAGAACCTGACCCGCGGCCTGGCGGCGGCCGCCGCCCATGCCGGTGAGGTCAGTGTGGCGGAAGCGGAACTGCTGCGGGTGATCGTGGTGGCGCTGCACCTGCCGGTGCCGCTGATCCTGCCCACCGATGCCATGAGCGGTGTCTCCGGGGAGGCATCGGCCGAGGCTGAGTGACCTGCTGACACTAGGCCTCGATGATGCGGTTCCGGCCCTGGTGTTTGGCGCGATACAGGGCGGCGTCCGCGGCCGCCGTCAGGGCGTCGGCCGTTGTCAGAGCGGGGAAGCCCGCGACGCCGGCGCTGAAGGTCACGCTGAACGGTTCCCCGGCGCCGTCATGGGAGAGGCTCGCGAAACTGCGGCGGATGCCGTCGAGAATGCTGGCGGCCTGTTCGCTGCTGGCATCGGGCATGATGATGGCGAACTCCTCGCCACCGTAGCGGCCGATGGCGTCCGAGCGGCGCAGGCGCTGCTGAAGCAGCCGGGCCAAGCTGCGGATGACCATGTCACCCACCGGGTGGCCGTGGGTGTCGTTGATGGACTTGAAGCGGTCGATGTCCAGCATGATGAACGCCAGCTGGCCGCCGCGCCGCTGGCTGCGGCTGACCTCGTTCTCCAGCTCCTCCTTGATGCGGGTGTGGTTGAGCAGCCCGGTCAGGTTGTCCGTGACCATCAGCGACCGCAGCGTCCGGGCCCGCTCGGCACGGATGGTCACGGAGCGGATCAGGTGTTCCGCTTCGATGGGCTTGGTAAGGAAATCGTCACCGCCGCGGCTCATGGCATCCAGCTGCCGTTCCACCTTGGTCTCGGAGGAAAGGAACACGATGGGGATGCTGGCGTAGCGGGGCACCTGGCGGACGACTCGGGCCAGTTCATGGCCGTTGCAGTTGGGCATGTACATGTCCATGAGGATCAGGTCGATGGCGCGGTCTTCCAGGGCGTTGAGCACCTGCAGCGGATCGGCTTCCACGTAAACCTGCATGCCGGCCCGTTCCAGAATGTCGGAGAAGTACATGGCCTGGGTGCGGCTGTCTTCCACCAGCAGGATGTTCAGTGGTTCCGGTGCGGTGGCCGGGGCAAACTGCTCCAGCTGATCGATCAGGTCGTGGGGGCTCAATGGTTTCACCAGGTAGACCTGGATGCCGGCGCGGGCCGCCTGCAGACGGGTGGCCATGTCGCCCCTTGAGCTGATCATGACAATGGGCAGGTTCTCGCCGCCGGCCTGCCGCAGAGGGGGCGGGATGTCGTCCAGCGCCACGCCGCCGGCGGCATGGTCATGATCGATCACCACGGCCAGAGGTATCGCCCGCTGCATTTCCTTCAGAAGTGCGTCGTGGTCGGCCACCGTGGTGACCTGATAACCGAAATGGGCGAGTTGACGGCGAATGTCCTGGGCGTCGGTCTGCCGCTGATCAGCCAGCAGAAAGACTTCGCCGTGGGACAGGTGCTCCTGGGGCGACGCCGCGCCACCCTCCGCATACCCGCTCTGGACCTGGTCCAGCGCATCCAGGTAATTGCCGATGATGCTGGCGAACTCGCGGGTGACTGACTCCTCGCCCTCGGCCACCGGGTCGCACATCACTTCGATCATCATGGCCAATTCGGCGACCCGAGGCTGGCCGTTATGCCGCGCTGCGGTGGCGAGTTCCGCCGCCTGTCCGCGGAAACACGCGACACCGCTGCCATCGTTGCCGACGCGATTCCAGCTACGCTGTAGCGTGGTCACGTCCACGTCGGCGGTTGCCACTTCCCTGTCCTCTGTGCGACCCGTCATCTCGGTTCCGTTACTCTGGTCCGCGTGTCCTCGAATACACTGTCGATCTGGAGGATACTGCCTCCGGCGCGGCGACCCTGTGACGCAGATCCCGGCTTTCGGCAACAGATCACGAGATTACCGCCCATGGATTCGGCAACACTGCACCTGCAACTGGGGCTGCTACGCTCGCTGCTCGTCTACTGGCGCCCCGGCCGACAGCGCGGCTTGCGCCGGCTCTACGGCCGCTTCGTCGGTCGCGGTGACCTGGTGCTGGATGTCGGCGCGCATCTGGGCGACCGGACCCTGGCCTTCGCCGCACTGGGTGCCCGGGTGGTGGCACTGGAGCCCCAACCCCACGTCTACCGCTGGCTACAGCGCATCGCCGGTCGCCGCCCCGGCGTCACGCTGCTTTGTGCTGCAGCAGGCGCTGAACCCGGCACCGCCGAGCTTGCCGTCAGCATCGGCAATCCGACAGTGTCCTCAATGAGTGGTGTCTGGCGCAAGTCGGTCGCCTCGGCGAACCCCGGCTTCCAGGGCGTTGCCTGGCAGGAAACCGTCACCGTGCCCGTGGTCACCCTGGATGCCCTGATTCATGAGCACGGCGAGCCGGCGTTCTGCAAGATCGACGTGGAAGGCTTCGAGGCGCTGGTGCTTGCCGGGCTGAGCCATCCGGTGCCCGGGCTGTCCCTGGAATTCGTCGCCGGTTGCCTGGGTGCGGCGCGGCAGTGTGTGGGCCGACTGGAGGAGCTGGGGCGTTACCGGTACAACGTGATCGCCGGAGAGGGGCGAGCGTTCCTGTTCAATGACTGGTGCGATGCAGCCGCCATGGATGCCTGGCTGGCGGCGGGTGCTGAAGGCCTGTCCTCGGGGGACGTGTACGCATGGCACCTGCCTGACCGCCGGGAGGAGAACGGATGACTGTGCGCAACTGGATGGATCTCACCGCGGCGGAACTGGCGGGCATGGGCGGCGAGGATACGGTGGCGGTGTTGCCGCTTGCGGCGGTGGAGCAGCATGGTCCTCATCTGCCCCTGGGCACCGACCTGATCATTGGCGAGGGGCTGCTGCAGCACGCCATGAGCGTACTGTCCGCTGATCTGCCGGTGCTGCTGTTGCCTGCTGTGCAGGTAGGTACCAGCAGTGAGCACCTGGCCTGGTCGGGGACGTTGAGCCTGCCTCCCGAACTCCTGGTGGATGTGCTGGTGGCCCAGGGGCGTGCCGTCGCCGCCGCCGGCATCCGGCGCCTGGTGCTTGGCAACAGTCACGGTGGCAATCATGCCGCCATGGACATGGCCGCCCTGCGACTGCGTCGGGAATGCGGGATGCTCGTGGTCAAGGCCAGCTATGTCCGCTTTCCGTCGCCGCAGCCACCGCTGCTGGATGTCACCGAACTCCGCCACGGCCTCCACGGCGGCGCCCTGGAGACGGCCATGATGCTGCACCTGGCGCCGGAGCGGGTGAACACGGATCACCTGGCCGCTTTTCGTTCCCTCGGCGAGGACCTGGAGCGCACCTGCAGTTATCTGCGGCCCGAAGGGCCGGGTGCGTTCGCCTGGCTTGCCGGTGACCTCCATCCCAGTGGTGTGGCCGGTAATGCTGCAGCAGCGGACGCGGAGACCGGGGGGCGACTGGTGGCTCACTACGGCGGTGTTCTGGCCGCCCTGATTGAGGACGCGGGGCGCTTTCCGCTGGAGAGGCTGGTGCCGGTCTGATTTTTTGTTGTCGCTCCGCTGGCAATGACGATTTCAGTCGTCCGGTACCGCCCGCGAGAGGAGTTCATCCAGCCAGTGGCCGGCGCGATCCGCCTTGGTGTTGAGATAGCGCACGTTGTGGGGGTTCAGCGAGCCGTGCAGCGGTCTGCGGTCCGCCACCGTGATGCCGCCGTCCTCCAGGGCCTGGATCTTCAGAGGATTGTTGGTAAGCAGGGAGATGCGCCGTACGCCCAGGTGCTGGAGCATTTCCACCGCCGCCTCATAGCGCCGCTCATCGGAGCCGAACCCCAGGGAGCAGTCCGCCTCCAGGGTGTCCATGCCGGTGTCCTGCAGGGTGTACGCGCGCAGCTTGTTGGCCAGGCCGATGCCGCGCCCCTCCTGGGCCAGGTAGAGCAGCACCCCGCCACCGGCCTCGTTGATGGCGCGGACACTGTTGCGCAGCTGCTCACCGCAGTCGCAGCGCAGGCTGCCGAAGAGATCTCCGGTGAGGCAGGAGGAGTGCAGGCGCACTGGCAGTGGGTCGGGCCAGTCGGGTTCGTTGCCGATGAGTACGGCCACATGTTCAAGCAACCCGTTGGCCTCGCGGAACAGCATGAACCGGGTGTTGGCGGCGTCCTCCAGGGGGACGTAGGCGTCGCTCACGGAGACCATTTCCAGCGCCGGCGTGGCGGTCACCGCCAGGGCGTCGCCCGGGGCCACACGTAGGAGTGTGCCGTCGGCCTCCAGTCGGTCAAGCCGTTCCGTGGCCGCCACATCCATTGCGCTCACGGACACTGCCGCCGGAATCAGCTTGCCGGCGCGGGTCAGATGCAGCGCAGCATGCTCCGGGCGCGTTGCCGGCGCCAGGCTGGGGTGGACGTGGTGGGGATGGTCGTCGGACACCGCCGTGGCCAGGGCGAACACGTCCTCCACTGCGACGTCGTCCCGCAACGGCAGACGCACCGCCGGCGCGTTACCCGGTTCCAGACCCAGCGCGCGGGTCCGGTTGGGTGTGATGATCAGGCCGGGGTGCCCGCCACAGAACGTGCGCATCCATGCAAGCGTGTCGGTGGTGAGATTCTCCACAGCCACAGCGACCACGTCGCCGTTGTTGTCCTTGACCCGCACCGGTTGTCCGCGGCGAAGATCGAAAATGGCACGTTCTGCCTGTTGCATATACTCTGTCCAGGTTTTGTAGGACTATACTCTAGAAAACATAAAGTGTAACGCAAGTGGCCCCGGTGGTCTGTCTCCGGTGGCGACCCGACGGGAGTATCCGGTCCATGGAGCGTATCGATGGCACTGCGGCGTGGGCATTGCTGCGCCGCTGCAAACTGCAACGCGATAGCGTCGCGCCAGGGATCCTGCGGCTCGACGGCCAGGAGGCCGTGCGCGTCTTTCCTGATGGCACGTGGGAGGCACTGCTGCCGGTGAATGAGGCTGCCCGGGCGCAGCTCGATCTGTACCTGCCGCTGGTGCTGCAGCCGCGCTACACCATCGCTCAGCTGGGTCAGAGCCTGGACGGGCACATTGCCACCAACAGCGGCCACTCCCGCTATGTCACCGGCGCCGAGGATATCCGGCACCTGCACCGTCTGCGGGCACTGGTGGATGCGGTGATCGTCGGCCCCGGGACTGTCGCCGCCGACGATCCACGATTGACGGTGCGAAACGTGCCGGGTGAGCAGCCGGTGCGGGTGGTTCTCGACCCCAGCGGCCGGCTGCGGGATGGCTATCAGCTGTTCTGCGATGGTGCGGCGCCAACGCTGTTGCTGCGCGGGGAAGGGTTGGACCCCGGCCCTACAGGAGTGGAGGTGCTCACCCTGCCGGCGCCGGAGGGTGCGTTCGCGCCTGCCGACGTGACGGCGCTCCTGGCAGAGCGCGGGCTGCAGCGCCTGCTGGTGGAGGGCGGCGGGGTGACTGTGTCCCGGTTCCTGGCCGAGGGCGCCCTGGATCGCCTGCATGTCACCGTGGCACCGCTGGTCATCGGTTCCGGGCGGCCGGGGCTCAGCCTGCCGCCCATCCGCACCATGGACGAGGCCATGCGTCCCACCTGCCGCAATTTCCGGTTGGGGGACGATGTGCTTTTCGATTTCACCCTGTCGTCGGTGTTCGGCGCGGGGCCCTGAAACACAGGGCTCCCGGCAGCGTGGCGACCAGTACCAGCAGTCCGTAAGCGACGGCGATGGCGGCGCCTTCGGCGGGATCGTGGCCGGCTGCTGCCCAGACCGTCGCTGCCGCGCCCTCCCGCAGGCCCCAGCCGGCGATGGTGATCGGAATCAGCATGGCCAGCAGCACAGGTGGCACCAGGGCCATCAGCTCCAGGGCGGGTAGCGTTGCACCGATGGCCCGGCCCGCGGCCAGGAAGACACCCAGGTAGGTGGCGACCACCAGCGCGGAACCGATCAGTTGCAGCGGCAGCGCCCCGGGAGAGAGCAGCGCGCGCCGCAGGTCCGCACGGATGCCCGGCTGGTTGTCAGCGGGTGCTGCCGGCAGCAATGGTGACGTCGCCAGGAGTATCAGTCCGAAGGCGGTCGCAGCGCTCCAGGCCAGAAGCGGTGGTGCCCAGCCAGCCAGGGCAAACACCGCCGGAACGGCGACCAGGGCCATGACCAGTTGCCCGGAGCCCCGCTCGAGAATGACTGCCCGGATCGCGGGCCCGGTGCGAGCAGTCTCCCGGGCGTGCCGCCAGGCGCGGGATGCATCGCCGATGACGCCTCCCGGAAGCACCTGGTTGACGAAGCTCCCCAGTAAGTACTCCCGCAGCGCCGCAGCCCAGCGCAGCCGCAGGCCAAGACGGTGGGCGGTGAAGTGCCAGCGCCAGGCGGACAGGGCGAGCTGCACCGCCGACAGCGCGAGGGCGGCCAGGACCCAGCCAGGGTGAAGACTACCCAGATGCCGGACTACGCTGGCGGGATCCACGGCCATCGCCACCGCCGCAAGCAGGCCGATGCTCACGGTCATGCGCAGCAACAGGCGGCTGCGTGGCGTCATCGCGACTCCGGCGGCAGGGCCAGAAGATCCAGGTGGCCCACGTGCAGCGAACTTTTACCGGCGGCAATGTTCCGGCGCCGGCGGGTGGCCCAGGCGTGCAGTTCCCGCTGTTGATGCGGAGCCTGCTCCACGGCGGCATGGGTCCACCCCTCCAGCAGGGCCTGCTGGAGTGTGGCCTGGCCCGGTCCCAGGCGCCAGGGGCTCGGGCTCAGCCAGGTATGGAACCCGTGGGCCCGGAACACGGCGTCCGCCGTCGGTCCGCTGTCCGGCCCCAGGGCGGGCCCGAAGCCCTTGTCCCGGCGTTGGTGGCTGTTGACCAGTGTGTTGACCAGGTCGTCCCCCCGGGCCCGGGGTTCCCAGCGAATGGTGCCGTCGTAGCTCAGCGCCAGTAGTACGGCACTTCGCTGTTGCAGGCAGCTTCGGGCCAGGGCCTCCAGCCAGGCCCGGGAGACCAGGTCCAGCAATGCCGACGCGGTGACCAGATCGACGCCGCTGGCCGCCAGCGGGTCACCCCGGGTGAGATCCACGTGGTAACACTGGACCGAGATGCCGCTGCGGGGCGGGGTGGCTTCGGCCATCAGGGCCCGGTCCTGGTCCAGCAGGGTCCATTCCTGAGGGGCGGGCAGCACCTGCGCCAGGTACCGCAGGTTGGCACCGGTGCCGGCGCCCAGGTCGGCGACGTGGATGCGCCGGTCGCCCAGCCAGTCAGTGAGCGGGGGCAGCAGGGCCGCGGCCCGCGCCTCCTGGTCGGCGCGTTCGCGCAGGTGCAGCCAGTCGTCGGAGAATCGGGTACTCAATTCGTGTCCTGTAACGCAAGTTCGTTGATTGCCTCGGCGAGGAGCATCGCCGCCTGCGGCCAGTCCGGCAGGCTGGCTGCGTGAGTGCCGGCCGCCGCGGCGGCCTCGGCGCGCGCGCGCGGATCACGCAACCAGTGGTCCAGCGCTTCCGCCAGGGTGTCGGCATCCCCTGGCGGGACCAGGCGGGCTGCCCCGTCCGGCACGGTGTCCGGGATGGCGCCGCCGGTGGTGCTGATCACCGGCAACCCGCAGGCGAGCGCCTCGGTCAGCACCATGCCATAGCCTTCGTACCGCGATGGCAACACGAACAGGGTGGCATGCCGATACAGGTTCGCCAGAACGGTGCCGTCACAGGCGCCGGTCAAGTGAATGCGTTGCTCCAGTCCCGCCTCGGCCACCTGCTGCTGCACACGCCGGGCAAAGGCCGGGTCGGCGTCGGTGGCGCCGACCAGCGAGGCGTGCCAGGGCAGATCCTGGAGCCGTGCCAGTGCCCCCACCAGCACATCCTGGCCCTTGCGCGGCGTCAGGCTGGCAACGCAGAGCAGCTCCGGCGGGGCGTCCGGACCAGGGCCAGTGGCCGGCGCCGCCGGGTCGGTGCCCGGCTCGGCGACGCGAACCCGGGCCGCGGGGACGCCCAGCTGCGCCACCCGGCGGCCGGTGAAGGCGCTGGTCACGATCACGCCGTGGCAGGCCGCCAGGGCACGCCGCTCGTGTTCGAGAAACCGGCGCTGCAGGCCCGCATCAAGCCCGTGTTCGTCGGCGAGCGGGTGGTGGACCAGGGCCAGCAGGCACAGCCGTTCACGGTGCGGTTCCACCAGTTCCGGGCTGTCACCCAGGGCCAGGCCGTCGAGGATGGTGACGGCCCCATCCGGTACGGCTTCCAGGCTTGCGGCCAGTGCCCGGCGTGCCGTTGCGTCGGCGGCGGGAAACGTGCCGTCAAGCTCGTGGACAACCACGTTCTCGCCCCGGTCGCGTAGCGCAGAGATCATGCGGGCGTCGTAAATGGTCCCGCCGGTGCGTCGGGACAGAGACCCGGGGACGAAGACGTGTAGCTGAGAGCTCAAGCGTTGGCCCCCGGCGCGTGAAGGTCCGCCTCGTAGCTGGCCCAGGCGATATGGGACTCGTGCAGGGTCACGCCCATGCGGGTGAGGCCCCGGGCCTGCGGGCCAAGGTGCCCGTCGCGGATCGCGGCGGCCATGCGCCGGAAGATATGCCCCGCGAGGAATTCGGTGGTGGTGTTCTCGCCAGCCAGTTCGGGCTGCTCATCGAGGTTGCTGTAGTTCAGCGGCGCCAGGATCTGGCGCAGTTGCTCACCGGCGAGGCCGATGTCCACCACCAGGTTGTCGCTGTCCAGCTCGGGGCGCATGAAGGTGACGTCCACCAGGTAGGTGGCGCCGTGGAGGCGCTGGGCCGGGCCGAATACATCGCCGCGGAAGCTGTGGGCGATCATGATGTGTTCGCGGACGGTCAGACGGTACATGGCGGCCTCCGGTCAGTAGCGGATACGGTGGCAGAGCGTGCCTGCCGGCGTGGTGCTCAGGGTCTGCATGACCTCCGGCAGGGCGGCGAATGGGCTTTCGCCGGTGATCAGCGCGTCCAGCGCCGGCTCCTCCAGCAGTGCCAGGGCAAGCTCCAGGCGCCGCCGGTGGGACCAGCGCGGCGCCCGGTTCGGTGGCAGGTGACCCACCTGGCTGCTGCGCAGCTGGAGCCGGCGGGCGTGAAACGCCTCGCCCAGCGGTGCAGGGACCGCCCGGTCGCCGTACCAGCTCAGCTCCACCACGGTGGTTTCCAGGGCAGTGTGCTCCAGGGCGGTTCGCAACCCTTCGCTGCTGCCGCTGGCGTGGAAGACCAGGTCGGCGGGCTCGGCCGGCGGCGTGGTGGCGAAGGTGAGCCCGAGTGCGGCGGCGCTGTCCTCGCGCTGGGGCAGCGTATCCACCAGCGTGACCCGGGTGCCGGGAATGGCGTTGCACAACCAGGCGACCAGGTGGCCGATGACGCCGGCGCCGATCACGTTGATGCGATCGCCGGGCCCCGGGGTGCCATCCCAGACCCCGTTGACCGCCGTTTCCATGTTGGCCGCCAGGATCGCGCGGGCGGGTGGCACGCTGGCGGGCAGTGGAACGACGGCTGCAGCGGGAACCACATAGTAGTCCTGATGCGGATGCAGGCAGAACACGGTGCGTCCGCGAAGTGTTTCGGGACCGTCGATGACCTCGCCGACGTTCATGTAGCCGTAGGCCACCGGCCCGGGGAACTCGCCGGCCTGGAACGGAGCCCGCATGGCCTGGTGCTGGCTCGTGGGCACTTCGCCGCGGAACACCAGCCCTTCGGTGCCGCGGCTGATCCCGGAGTAGAGACTGCGCACCATCACCTCGGCATCGCGCGGCGTCGGCAGCGGCGTGTCGACGATGGCGCCGTGCAGGGGCTCCTGGATCTGGAACCGGGACGCGGTTGCTGGCCGGTCAGGTGGGCGGGGCGGGACCATTTCTGCTACGCTCTTCGTCATATACAAACATTGTTGAGTCTATACACTATTCATGTACATTCCGAGTCTCCATGCCGGCCCCGGGACGGGGCGAGCAGGCGGCCGGATGCCGCCCTGGAGCGTCGCCCGGGACCTGGCCGCGGCGTCCGCTGCAGCCATGGTGCTCTGCCTGGGAGTCTACGCCGTTCTGCCAGTGCCGCCGACCCTGCCGGCGGTTGCCCTGCTGCTCGTGCTGGCCGGCGTTAGCGTGCTGGCCGTCACGGCGCACCGGCTGCCGTCCGGCAGGCTGGGCGCGGCGAACCGGGTCACCCTGGGGCGGGCCGTCCTGGCCATGCCGGTGCTGGCGCTCGTGCCGTTCCCGGAGGTGCTCACCGAGACGGGACGCTGGCTGGCGGTGGTGTTTGCCGGTCTGGTGCTGGCCCTGGATGGCGTGGATGGCTGGGTGGCCCGCCGGACCGGCACGGCCAGCGCGTTCGGGGCGCGCTTCGACATGGAGCTGGATGCGCTGCTGCTGCTGGGCCTGTCGGTGCTGGTCTGGCAGTCCGGCCAGACTAGTGTCTGGGTGCTATTGATCGGTGGCATGCGCTACGCCTTCGTGGCCGCCGCCTGGCTGTTGCCCTGGATGCAGCAGCCGCTACCGCCGTCATTCCGGCGCAAGACGGCCTGTGTGATCCAGGGCGTGGTGCTGACGGCGGTGCTTGCGCCGGTCATTCCGGGCTGGCTGGCGACCCTGGCGGCGGCTGCCGCGCTGGGTTTCCTGGCCAGTTCATTTTCCGCGGATATCCGTTGGCTGTCGCTGGCCCGGAGCCGCTAAGAACACGCTGAATCAAAGGATTATTGTCATTGCGAGCGCAGCGAAGCAATCCACACCGCCAGCGATGACGAGGGATCAAGAGATTGCTTCGTCGCTCTGCTCCCGCAATGACGACTTGTTCAGCGCTCTCCTGACGAGGTGGAAACCAGATGCACATTGAACGAAGCAACTGTCTGAGCTGTGGGGCAGATACGGGACGTCCCTGTGACCGGCCAACGTGCCCGAACCGACGGGAAGATCGTGGTGTTGGTCTGGTGCGCGGGAGCGGACCCGCCTGTTCCCTCTGCGGCTTTCACGGACACGCCGCCTGCAGTCGTCGTGGCTGCCCGAATCAGGGTGAGGCACCTGCCGGCGTCGACATGTCGATTCCCGCCTGTCCGAGTTGTGGGGCGCGCACAAGGGTAGCCTGTGACCGGGCCGTGTGCGCGAACACGGGTTAGGGGAGCAGCGGCTGCGGTCAACTCCCGGATTGTTGCGGTGCGCGGTGTCAACGGGGTGGTGGAGTGGGCTAGGCTAATAATAACAATAACGCGCAACAGCGAGAACGGTCATGAGCAAGGACTTCCAGGAACAGGCGCTGCGCTATCACCGGGAGCCGCGCCCCGGGAAGCTGGAAATCACGCCAACCAAACCGCTGGCGAATCAGCGCGATCTCTCACTGGCCTACTCCCCCGGCGTCGGTGCCGCCTGCCAGGCGATCCTCGCTGACCGCGACGAAGCGGCGCGCCTGACCGTTCGCGGCAACCTGGTGGCGGTGGTCACCAACGGGACTGCGGTGCTCGGGTTCGGCAACATCGGGCCACTGGCCGCCAAGCCGGTGATGGAAGGCAAGGCGGTGCTGTTCAAGAAGTACGCGAACATCGATGTCTTCGACCTGGAGGTGGAGGAGAGCGACCCGGAGGAGTTCATCCGCACCGTGGCACGCCTGGAGCCCACCTTCGGCGGCATCAACCTGGAGGACATCAAGGCGCCGGAGTGCTTCATCATCGAGGATGCCCTGCGCGAGCGCATGGACATCCCGGTGTTCCATGATGACCAGCACGGCACCGCCATCATCGTCGCCGCCGCGGTGACCAATGCCCTGCGGGTGGTGGACAAGCGCATCGAGGACGTCCGGCTGGTCTGCTCCGGCGCCGGAGCGGCGGCCCTGGCCTGTCTGAACCTGTTGGTGAAACTGGGCCTGCCGCTGGAGCACATCACCGTCACCGACATCGACGGGGTCGTGCATGCCGGCCGCGAGAAGGGCATGGATCGCTGGAAGGCGGTGTATGCCCGGGAGACCGATGCCCGCACCCTGGACGACGTGATCGAGGGCGCGGATCTGTTCCTGGGGCTGTCGGCGCCCAATGTGCTCAAGCCGGACATGGTCCGGCGCATGGCCGACAAGCCGGTGATCATGGCCCTGGCCAACCCGACACCGGAGATCCTGCCGGAGACGGCGCGGGAGGTGCGCCCCGACGCCATCATTGCCACCGGCCGCTCCGACTACCCGAACCAGGTCAACAACGTTCTCTGTTTCCCTTACATCTTCCGCGGTGCCCTGGATGTCGGCGCCTCGGATATCAACGACAACATGAAACTGGCGGCCTCCCAGGCCATCGCCGATCTGGCCATGGACGAACCCTCCGAACTGGTGACCAAGGCCTACGGCGGCACCGAAAGCCGCTTCGGTGCGGATTACCTGATTCCGAGCCCCTTCGATCCGCGGTTGCCGGTGCGCATCGCTCCGGCGGTGGCACGCGCCGCCATGGAGAGCGGTGTGGCCGCCCGCCCGATTAAGGATTTCGGCGCCTATCGCCAGCAGCTCATCGAGTTCGTGTACAAGTCCGGGCTGCTCATGAAGCCGTTGTTCGAGCGCGCCCGGCAGGCCCCGCGGCGGCTGGTGTTTGCCGAAGGCGAGGACCGTCGGGTGCTGCAGGCGGTCCAGGAGGTCGTCGACGAGGGGCTGGCGTCACCCATCCTGGTGGGCCGGCCGTCTGTGATCGCGGCGCGCATGAGCGAACTGGGGCTGCGGCTTCGCCCGGGGCAGGACGTCACCGTCATCGACGTGGACAGCGATCCGCGTTTCCGCGAATACCACAGCGAGTATCAGGCGCTCATGGGCCGTCGCGGGGTTTCTCCGGATGACGCCAAGGCCACCGTGCGCACCAACAACACGGTGATTGCATCGCTGATGGTGCGCAAGGGTGACGCTGACTGCATGATCTGCGGCTCGGTGGGAAAGTTCCAGCGCCATCTGGATGCCGTGGACAACGTCATCGGCCCGGCACCGGGCGTCCACTCCCTGGCGACGATCACCGCGCTGATTCTGCCCGCTGGCACGTTCTTCATCTGCGACTCCCACGCCACCATGGAGCCCAGCGTCGAGGAGCTGGTGGAGATGACCGGCATGGCCGCCGAGCAGGTGTCCGCCTTCGGCGTGGCGCCGAAGATTGCACTGGTTTCGCGGTCGAACTTCGGCAGCCAGGAGTCCGCCCCGGCGATACGCATGCGCGAGGCGGTACGCCGGTTGCACAAGGAGCGGCCGGACCTGGAAGTGGACGGCGAGATGCACGCCGATGCCGCGCTCTCCCAGGAGATCCGCGACCTGGCCTATCCGGATTCCCGGCTGCAGGGCGCGGCGAATCTGTTCATTATGCCCCATGTGGATGCCGGCCACATCGCGTACAGTCTGCTCAAGGTGCTGGGCGGCGGGGTCTCGGTGGGGCCGATCCTGATCGGCGCCAATGCGCCGGCCCACGTGGTGACGCAGTCCATCACCGTGCGCGGGCTGGTGAACATGAGTGCCCTGACCGTGGCACAGTCCCCGGCGCGCGTGCCCGAGGGGGGCCGAGACCGTGCCGTACAAGACACTTGAACAAAACGCCGCCGCATTCCCCGAATCCATTCTTTGAATGATTCGCGGGTCAAGGCGGCTTGTCCTGGTGGGTGGTTAAATATACAGTGTTTTCCATGGGCAGCATCACCCGTTCCGACCGACTCCGTATTCATGCCGACAGCCCGGCGCAACGCGAGGCGTTGTCCGAGACGCTGCGGCTGTACCGTCGGCTGGTGCGCGATCTGATGACTGTGGCGTTCACCCACTGGCCGGCCATCGGCCCGCTGGAAGGAAATGCCGTGGTGTCGGTCATGGAGGGGTTGGTCCACCCTACCGCCAAGCGCCCTGATGTGCGGTACCGGTATTTCCAGAACCGCTACTACAAGTTCCCGAGCTATCTCCGCCGGGTAGCGATCATGGACGCGGTGGGTCAGGTACGCTCGTTTATGACCCGCCACAGTGACTGGCTCGATGGTAAGCGCCGTCATGCGAACGCCCGGCCGCCCAGGTTGACCGCCAGCACGAAGACCTTTCCCAGCCTGTACGGCGGGCAGTGCATCAAACTCAACAAGGAGGGCACGCAGGCGTTCATCAAGGTCCGGTACCGCAATGACTGGGTGTGGATGGGGTTCCGGCTGTCCGGGACGTTGCGCTATCGCGGCCGCGGCACGAGTCAATCGCCGATGCTGACGTCCAATGGAAAACGGTGGGGGCTCTCCCTGCCGGAGCAGTTCACCCCGGTGAAGCCGGTGAGAGCCCCGAAGCGGGTGCTCGCGGTGGATGTGGGGATCAATACGGCGGCCACATGGGCTGTGGTCGATGATCAAGGCACTGTCCACGCCAGAGGGTTTCTCCGGCGACCGGATAAGGACCGGGAACATCGACTCATGCAGCGCATCCGCAAAGCGGCGAGGCGGCAGACTCGCCACGGCACCCGGCTGCCACCGGGGTTCTGCGCCCGGGACCACCTGCGTCTCAAGCACCTGGCGGACAATGCCGCCCACCAGATCAGCCGGCAACTGGTCGATCTGGCCCGGGCGCATGACTGTCAGGCGGTGGTGGCGGAAAACCTCAAGGGCTGGCGACCGAAGGCCGGTGGCAAGCGCACGTCGATGAAGGCACGCTTTCACCGGTGGTTCCATCGCATGCTGGTCGACCGCGTCCAGAGCAAAGCCCGGGAGGTGGGGCTGCGCACGGCGCTGATTCACGCCCGGGGCACCTCCAGTCAGGCCTTCGATGGCTCCGGGGCGGTCAAGCGGGATGCCCGCAACCACGGCCTGTGCACCTTTGCCAGCGGCAAGCGCTACCACGCGGATCTCAACGCCGCGTACAACATCGCCGCCCGCGGGGTGGTGTACTTCCAGGGCGGCAGACGCGAGTCTGCGGCCTGTGCGCCTCAGCCGAAGTCTGAGCGCACACCGCGAAGTCCGGTGACACTCTCCAGCCTGTGGTCCAAGGCCACATTGGCTGCGTGAGTGATCGGAATCCGCGATTCAATTTCCCTCAGGAAATGAATCGCCGGAGGCTTCAATCCATGACCACGGCCAGGGGCCAGGGTGCCCGGCCATTTTTCTTGTTTCTGATCGAGGGGAAATCGAATGGTGCCGAACCTCTTCCGCGGCGGTCTGCTGCGGCTCCTGCTGCTGTCTATCGCGTTGCTGGCGTTCAGTCTGCCTGCCGTGGCCCAGGAGGGCGCCGATGGCGAGCGCAGCGAGGCCACCCGCCTCGCAGACATCCTCGAAGATGACGACGCCCGCGAGCGTCTGATCCGGGAGCTCCGGGGCGCGGCCGAGGACACGGAGGCGGCACCGGCGGCGGAGGAGGAACCCACGGAAGCGCTGACGTTACCGCGCCAGATTGCCGATTTCACCCAGGGCATTGCGGAGGGGTTTGTCTCGGAGTTCCGTGAGGCCGGAAGCGCGCTCGGGGCCATCCGTTTCGATGAGCTTGGCGCCGGGTTTGCGGCCATTGGTACCGCGGCGATCGGTCTCGGCATCGTGATCGCGGTGACCGTGGCGGCGTTCCTGTTGCTGCGGCGCCTGGCGCGGCCGCTGTTCGCCGGCGCAAGCCAGTGGGCCATGGCTGGCAGTGTCAGTGATGGCACCGGGCTGATCCGGCGCGCCGTTGCCGTGATCGGCGCCACAGTGGTGGATCTGGCGGTGATCGTTCTCGCCTATCTGGTGGGTTACGGTCTCGCCTTGTTCGTCCTGGGCGACGCCGGCGTGATGGACACGCGGCAGGCACTGTTCCTCAACGCCTTCCTGCTGATCGAAGTGTTCAAGGCCCTGATCCGTACCGTGTTCGCCTCACGGGATGACGGTCTGCGCCTTCTGCCCATGCAGGCCGAGGAGGCCGCTTACTGGAACGTATGGCTGGCGCGCCTGGCCGGGTTCATCGGCTATGGCCTCATGGTGGTGGTGCCCATCGTCAACATGGACCTGGCGCCGGAGCTGGGTCGCATCCTGGCGGTACTGATCATGGCCATGGCGTTCCTCTATGCCCTGGCAATCGTACTGCAGAATCGCCAGCGGGTGCGTGCCAATCTCGAAGCCAGGGCCGGTGATGCGGAAATGGCCTTTACGCGGACGCTGCTGCACGCCCTGGGCAGGACCTGGCACTTGCTGGCCATCGCCTATTTCCTGGCGCTCAGTCTCGCCACCCTGGTGCGGCCGGAGGATGCGCTGCCGTTCATGGTCCAGGCCACCGTGCAGACGCTGGTCGCGGCCGGTGCCGGGCTATTCATTTCCGTGCTGCTGACCCAGGTGATCGGCCGGCGCATCAGTGTGCCGGAAGAGACGCGGTTACGGTTCCCGTCCCTGGAAGATCGCCTGAATTCCTACGTGCCCAATGCGTTGAAGGTGTTGCGTGTGGTCATCCTGCTGGTCGTGCTGGCGCTGATCCTGGATGCCTGGGCGATCTTCGATCTGGGGGGGTGGCTGGCCTCCGATGCCGGCGCGGCCCTGCTGGCGACGGCGATCACCGTGGCCATCATCCTCGCCGTGGCCGCCGGCGTCTGGATCGGCGTCGCCAGCTGGATCGAGCACCGGCTCAACCCGGATGCCCGCGGTGGCGAGCCGGGCGCGCGGGAGAAGACGCTGCTGTCCATCTTCCGCAACGCCTTCGCCATCGTGCTGATCACCATGACGGCGATGATCGTGCTCTCGGAGATCGGCATCAACATCGGCCCGCTGATCGCCGGCGCCGGCGTGCTCGGCCTGGCCGTGGGCTTCGGCGCCCAGAAGCTGGTGCAGGACGTGATCACCGGGGTGTTCATCCAGCTGGAGAACGCCATCAATACCGGGGACTTCGTCACCGCCGGCGGCATGTCCGGCACCGTGGAGAAGCTCACCATCCGTTCCCTGGGGCTACGTGACCTGGCCGGCACCTACCACATGGTGCCGTTCTCCAGCGTGGACTCGGTGTCCAACTTCATGCGCGATTACGGTTACCACCTGGGTGATTACGGTGTGGCGTACCGCGAGGATACCGACGACGTCATCGCCCGGCTGCAGGAGGCCTTCGACGAGCTCATGGAAGATGAGGATCAGCGCAAGCACATCCTGGGCGATCTCGAGATCTTCGGCGTCACCGCCTTCGGCGATAGCGCCGTTAGCGTGCGGGTACGCATCAAGACGGTGCCGGGCATGCAGTGGGCCGTGGGCCGCGCCTACAACCGCCTGGTCAAGCGCCATCTGGATGCGGCGGGTATCGAGATTCCGTACCCGCACATGACCCTGTACTTCGGTCAGGACAAGGAAGGCTCCGCGCCGCCGGCCCGGGTGCAGACCCTGCAGACGGATGCCGGCGATCCGCGGCGCGGCCACATCGCCGGGCCGGAGACCGGCGATGTCGGCGATGTCACCGGCGAGGGGCTGGGGGATCCGGAGGACGGCACGCCGGACCCGACCTGATCGGCAGTCATCACGGGGCGGCCACGGGCCGCCCCGTGACTCAGTGGAACAGGTACTCCAGGCCGGCGCCGCCGCGGATGCGGGCGAACCGGTAGCGCTCGATGGACGAGCGGTTGTCCAGCCAGTGGATGCGGGCGAACGCGCTGAAGCCGCGGCCGAGTTCCCGGGTCACCTGGCCGCTGAGACGGAAACGCAGATCCTCCCGGCGCTGTAGACCGTCCTCGGTGTCCTCGCGGTCTGGGTAGGTGCTGTAGCGGGCGCCGCCGTCGACACTGGCCCGCACCTGGTCGGTGAGCGGCTGAATCCAGCGGGCATGGACGCCGTGGCGCATGGGCGAGTAGCTGATGACGCCGTTCCCATCCTCGATGTCGTCGCGGTCGTTCCACTCGAAGCTGTAGTCCGCACGCCAGCGGGCGGCACCGCTTGAACCGCGCAGCCGGGCGCGGAGATCCTGCCGGATGCCGTCGAGCCCTTCGAAGGCGTCACCGGCATCGATCCATGCCAGCCGGTAGCGCAGCCCCGCGTGCAGGCCGCCGCCCAGGGCGCGCTTCACTTCGCCGTGCCCCTCCATTGCGGTTTCCAGCCGCTCGCCGTCCAGGCGGGCGAGGGAGACGTTGGCGCCGATTTCCTGCCGCCAGTCGCCGGGGCTGCGGAAAGCGGTGAGCCCGGTTTCCAGGCGGTCGAAGTCGTCCTCGCTGTTGTCCGCATGCTGGACGCCGTTGAGCAGGCCGTGAACCCGCAGGCCCCGTTCCGTGGTCCCGGCAACGGGGATATCGCCGTACAGCAGTAGTTCGGCAAAGCTGTCGCCGCGGTCACCGTTGGGGCGCTCCTCGCCCTGCAGCGCCGTATTGCTGTCGTAACCGAGCCCGAGTTCCGCCAGTACCGTCGGGCCGGGCCGTTGCGGTTCCCGGGCCTCGTCCCGGGCCTCCGCCTGGGCGTCCAGGGCCGCCTTTGCCAGATCGTGGACCTGGTCGGTGCGCGCCGCGTCGCGAGCGGCGCGGTAGAGATCCGTTGCATCGTCCGGGCGGTTGTCGCGGGTGGCGACGCGACCACGATTGTAGAGCGCGAGTGCCTGCAGGTCGGGCCCTTCGGCAGCGCGGGCAAACGCGGCGTCGGCCTGGTCGAGCTGCCCCAGGCGATAGTGGGTCACCCCGAGGTTGTAATGGAGTTGCGGCGTGTCTTTGCCTGCGTCTTGCGCCCTCTGGAACGCCTCCAGGGCCGCCGAGTAATCGCCGTCACGGAAGGCATCCAGGCCCTGTTGGTAGGTGCTCTCGGCGGCAGGCAGGGGCTGGGCACAAACCAGCAGGGCGAGGAAGAGCAGTCTGCGTGTCATCGATGAGGGGTCTCCGGGCAAACGCGAAAAGGTGGCACAGCCCGGCTGTGCCACCTTGAGTTGCAACGGAACGGGCGTTTCCCTACGCCCGGCAGCCGGGTTTCGCTTACTGACCGCGGTTTTCGCGAGCCCCGTCAGCACGTTCACGGGCAGAGCCGCCGCGTTCCCGTGCTTCGGCGGCGCGTCCTTCACCCCGCTCGCGGGCTTCCTCGCCCCGTTCCCGGGCTTCTTCGGCGCGTTCCTGGCCGAATTCGCGGCCCCGCTCGCGGGCCTCGTTGGCGGTGTCCAGTCCCTGCTCGGAGCTCTCCCGGCCCTGTTCGGAGGCACTCTCCGGCAGGCTGAGCTCGCGGCTTACCTCTTCCTCGTCGGCGTCCTCATCGGTCACGTCCATGGTCACGTCCAGGTCGTCTTCGGCGTGTAGCGGCGTAAACATGAAGGGCACCAGGATCAGTCCCAGCAGCATTGCGCGTTTCATCGTCATGATCGACCTCCGTATTGGTCGTTAACGTGGCAGTTCATCGGCCGCCAGCCGCAGTTCGCGACTGCGCCCGTCGTGCTCGAGTCGGGCGACGAGTTCGCCACCCGGTTCATTGGTCAGGATCAGCGGGATGCGCAGCCGGTTCGCCCCCGCTTCCAGATCGTCTTCCCAGCTCAGGCGCCGCTGCCCCGGATGGCCCTCCAGCTCCGTTCCCTCGGGCAGTTCCAGGCTGAAGCGCACGCCGGACAGGGCCCGTTCAGTGCGGAATTCCATCTGCACCGTGGTGGTGCGCCAGTCACTGTCGTCCACACGGGCCACTTCCTCGCCGGGGTGGTCGGTGCCCGGCCATAGCAGGGTCACGACCACCGCCAGTACCACCCCGGCGGCAACGCCCGCAGCGCCGGTGAATGCCGTTACATGCCGGCTGCGCAGCAGACGCTGGCGCGTCGCCGCCGGCATCCCGGAGCGGTCACCGTCGGCCAGGGCGCGCTGCAGGGCGCGCACATCGGCCACATGTGCCCGACAGGCGGGACACTGGCCCAGGTGCTCCCGCACTTCCGCGAGGAGCGCCTGGCCGCGGTTGCCATCCAGAATGGCGTCCAGGTCCGATTGCAGCGTCTGGCAGTCCATGATCATCCCTCCTTACCCCCTGAACACGCAGCCGCGTCCGATTTGGTTCCATCTTCGGCGAAACTGCGCCGTACCGCCGCTCGCGCCCGGTGCAGGCGCGACTTCAGCGTGCCGACGGGGGCCTCAACCATGGTGGCAATCTCCTCCAGGCGGTAACCCTCGCCGTCGTGGAGCAGCAGTACGGCGCGCTGATGCTCCGGCAGCCGTTCCACCTCGGCAAGGATCTCGTCCACGCTGACGCGTTCCAGGGCCGCCTCGGTCTGACTGGCCGCCTCGATCTGCAGGGCTTCATCCAGGCTTTCCGCGTGGTCAAACGCGCCTTGCCGGCGCCAGCGATCCACGTGCAGGCGGTACAGTACCTTGGCCAGCCAGGGGCCGGGGGCGTCCAGCTCCAGGATGGTGGCCCGCTTGTCCCAGGCCCGGCTGACAAGCTCCTGGAGCAGGTCCTCGGCATCGCTGCTGT
The DNA here is from genome assembly GCF_012044895.1 of Aquisalimonas sp. 2447. NCBI lineage: Bacteria > Pseudomonadati > Pseudomonadota > Gammaproteobacteria > Chromatiales > Ectothiorhodospiraceae > Aquisalimonas > Aquisalimonas sp. 2447. The sequence goes on along the minus strand of NZ_CP050695.1, from coordinate 3,566,196 downwards.
TGCCCTGGAAGCGCAGCGCCAGCCGCCAGAGCCGGTCCATGTGCGGTGCCAGCGCCGCCTCGAAGGCGGAGCGCGCGGAGAGGCGTTTCCAGAGGTGGGCGAGTTGACTCATACCCACACACACGCAGGGGTAGCGGAAAAGGTTCCATCGGCAGTCATGATCAGCCCCGGGCGCGCATGCCCCCACCGGGCGGACCGCCGCGAGGGGGCGGTGGCGTCCAGACATTGCGGAAGGCCTGGTGGCTGCTTTCGGGGATATCCCGGGAGAAGGTCAGCCGGATGCTGCTGCCGTCCCGCACGCCGGTGATACGGCCGCGGGTGACGCCGCGACGGCGCGCCACATCCTCGCAGGCGGCGGGAAAGTCCTCCGGCGGGCGGCCGGAGCGAATGCGTGCGCGCCCGTCCCGGAGCTCGATCACGAACACGATGCGCAGCCGCAGCAGCAGGATTGCGGCAATGCCGCCCACAACCGCGGTGGCCAGCAGGGTCAGCAGGACGGGGTTGTTCACGGCGTCTCCTTTTCGGTCTCCCCGGTATGTCGATCGCGGGGCGAGAGCGTTGCTCGCGCCACCGCCCAGACTTCCACGGATACCGCGCCCTGTCGCAGCAGAGTGCGGGCCGCTTCCTCGATGGTACTGCCCGTGGTGACCACGTCATCCACCAGGGCAATGCGCAGGCCGCGGGCGCTGTCCGTGGTCGCAAATGCGCCGCGGATGTTGGTAACGCGCTGCCGACGCCCGAGCTGCGACTGGCGGATGGTGCCGCCGGCGCGCCGGAGTATGTCATGCCGCAGTGGAATGCCCAGTCGCTGCGGCAGGCAGCGGGCGATCTCCGTCGCCTGGTTGAAGCCGCGCTCACGCAGGCGCTGCCTGTGCAGGGGCAGCGGCACGATGACGTCGGCGGTAGCGTGCCGCCGGAACAGCTCTCTTGCCAGCAGCGTCCCCAGAAGCCGGCCCGCCGGTAGCTGGCCGCGGAATTTCAGCGCCTGGATCAGCCCGTCCACGGGCTCCGCATAGCGCCAGGGCGCCACCAGGCGCGAGAACGGCGGGGGCTGGTCCTGGCAGCGTCCGCATTCCCGCTGCCCGACAGTGACGGGCAGCGCGCAGGTGGTGCAGGCGTGTTCGTTGCGCGGCAGATCGCGGAAGCAGCCGGCGCAGATGTCCACGTTGCCGCAGCCCGGAGCCTCGCAGCACAGGCAGGAGGAGGGCAGCAGCGACTGAAAGGCGTGACGTAGCCGGGTGTAAACCATTTTGTCCATAATCTGTTGACACATCCCTGTTGCCGGCTAACATCGCAGGAATCGCTTCTAGCCACAATCTCCATGGAGTCCCCCGCATGCCGGATGCAAACAGCCCGATTCGCCACGACTGGCGCCTGGACGAGGTTCAGGCCCTGTTCGAGCTGCCCTTCAACGACCTGCTGTTCCAGGCCCAGACGGTACACCGCCGCTTCCATGACCCCAATGCCGTGCAGGTGAGCACGCTGCTGTCCATCAAGACCGGGGCCTGCCCGGAGGACTGCAAGTACTGCCCCCAGAGCGTACGCTACGACACCGGCCTGGAGCGCGAGGCGCTGATGGACAAGGACGAGGTGCTGGCGGCGGCACGCACGGCCCGCGATGCGGGCGCCACCCGCTTCTGCATGGGCGCCGCCTGGCGCAGCCCCAAGGGCAAGGATCTGGAGCGCGTCGCCGAGATGATCGGCGAGGTGAAGGCGCTGGGTCTGGAGACCTGCGCCACCCTGGGCATGCTCGACGGGGCGCAGAGTCAGCGGCTGCGGCAGGCGGGGCTGGACTACTACAACCACAACGTGGACACCTCCCCGGAGTACTACGGCGAGGTGATCACCACCCGCACCTACCAGGATCGCCTGGACACCCTGGAGTCCGTGCGCGAGGCGGGGATCAACGTCTGCTGCGGCGGCATCCTCGGCATGGGCGAGTCGGTGACCGACCGGGCCTCCATGCTGCAGACCCTGGCCAACCTGCCCGCCCACCCCGAGAGCGTGCCCATTAACCAGCTCATCCGCGTGCCCGGCACGCCCTTCGAGAACGAGGATGATCTGGACCCGCTGGAGTTCGTACGCTGCATTGCCGTTGCCCGGATTCTGATGCCGCACTCCCACGTTCGCCTGTCGGCAGGGCGCACGGACATGAGCGACGAAACCCAGGCGCTGTGTTTCCTGGCCGGGGCCAACAGCATCTTCTACGGGGAACAGCTGCTCACCACCGGCAACCCGGATGTGGAGCATGACCAGCGGCTGTTCGCCCGGCTGGGGCTGCAGTTCGAGGGTGCCAAGTGCGCCACCGAAGCCGCCGCCGGTGACACCGTCGAGGCCTGAAGGAACGCGGTTGTTGGCGTATCATGGACGGCCTTTCTGCCAGCATCCCGGAACGGCCTTTCATGAGCGGAGACGACAGCCGGTTCGACCGACAGGCGCTGCAACGGGCCTTCGACGGCGCCGCAGCATCGTATGATCAGGCGGCGGTACTGCAACGCGAGGTCGGGCGGCGCATGCTCGAGCGGCTCGACTTCATCCGTCTGGCGCCGGAGCGGGCGGTGGACCTCGGCGCCGGGACCGGCGAGCAGACGGCGGCGCTGCGACAGCGCTTCCGCAAGGCGCGGGTGTTCGCCCTGGACCTGGCGCCGGGGATGTTGCGTCGCGCCCGGGATCGCGGTAGCTGGCTGCGGCCTCTGCCCGTGATCTGTGCCGATGCCCAGGCCCTGCCGCTGGCGGACAGCAGCGTGGACCTGTTGTACTCCAATGCCGCATTCCACTGGTGTAACGACCTGGACGCGCTGTTCAAGGAGTGCCAGCGGGTGCTGCGTCCCGGTGGCCTGCTGATGTTCACGACCTTCGGTCCGGACACGCTGCGGGAACTGCGGGAGAGCTGGTCCGATGCCGACGGCTACCGTCACGTGAACCGCTTCGCGGACATGCACGATATCGGCGATGCCCTGGTGTCCGCCTGGTTTGCCGATCCGGTCATGGACATGGAGTATTTCAACCTGACCTACGCTACACCCGCCGATGTCATGCGGGACCTCCGGGCGCTGGGTTCACAGACCGTCCAGGGCGGCCGCCCGCGAGGGTTGACCGGGCGCGGGCGCTGGCAGCAGATGGCCACCGCCTACGCTCGCTATGCTGATGCCGACGGTCGGCTGCCCGCCACCTGCGAGGTGGTCTACGGCCACGCCTGGGCAACCAGCATGGTGCCGCAGCGGCAGACCGACGGCGGCGCCGCGACATTCTCCCTGGATGCCTTCCGCAGTCGCCGGAACCAGGACGGGTCCCCGTGACCGGGCTGTTCGTTACCGGTACGGACACCGGGGTGGGCAAGACCGTGGTGGGCTGCGCCCTGCTGGCGGCGCTGGCCGACACGGGGCTGCGTACGGTGGCAATGAAGCCCGTTGCCTCGGGGTGTCGCCACACGTCGGCGGGGCTGCGGAACGAGGACGCGGAAGCGCTGCAGGCAACGGCGTCGGTGAAGGTGTCCTACCAGCAGGTCAATCCCGTGGCCCTGGAGCCGGCCGTGGCGCCACATCTGGCCGCTGCCCGGGCCGGAGTGGAGATCGACGTCTCCGCGCTGGCGCAGGCGGGGCGCCGGCTTGAAGCAGATGCCGACCTGTTGCTGGTGGAAGGCGCCGGCGGCTGGCGCGTGCCCCTGGGTGCGGCCACCGGCTTCGCAGATCTGGCGCAGGATCTGGGGTATCCCGTGGTGCTGGTGGTGGCGATCCGGCTGGGCTGCATCAACCATGCATTGCTCACCGCGGAGGCGGTGCAGCGGGATGGTCTGCCCCTGGCCGGCTGGGTGGCCAACGTGATGGACCCGGACGAGCCGCTGCAGCGGGAACAGATCGCCAGTCTGCAGGCCCGGCTTCCGGCACCATGCCTGGGGACCCTGCCGCCACGACCCGGTGCCTCGTCGGCGGCCATGGGGGCACTGCTGGATGTTGGTCCGCTGGTCTGAATCGGCGCATGGAATCAGTGGCTTGTGACTCGATCCGGGCAGGCGCCAGGGATACAGGCGCCGCATGGCGCCGTGGCGCGCTTTTCTCCGGCGGGCAACTCCTCTAGAATGAGTCCACGATCCGCTGTCATGGTGATCCGACTCTGGCATGCCGGGGTCGCCTGACAGGCCCTGGGGGTTGAGCCACCATGGCGATGACGCGAAGCGACACAGCCGAAGACGAACGGCTGTTTGATCTGCGCCCCAATGCCGGTGTCTACTGGCGGCAAACCCTGGTCATCTTCCTGATGCTCTCCGTGGTTTGCCTTGGCGTGGCCACGGTGTTCGCGTTTGCGGGTTTCTGGCCCATCCTGCCCTTTGCCGGGCTGGAAGTTGTGGCCCTGGGTGCGGCGCTGTACGTTTCTGCACGTCGCGGTGATTACCGCGAGGTCATTCGGGTGGGCCCGGAGCGGATTCGTATCGAGAAAGGTCGCCGTACGCCGGAACAGACCTGGGAGTTCAGCCGGGCCTGGTCCGCGGTCGAGTTGCAGCGCTCGCCGTTGCGTTTGCACCCGGCCCGCCTGCTGATTCGCTCGGGGGGAGATCAGGTCGAGTGTGGCGCCTTCCTCACAGACGAGGAGCGCGAGAGCCTGGCCAGTGAGCTGATGGAGAGCATTGGTCCCATGGCAGCGGGAGGCGGCAAGGCCGCCGCCCGGTCCGGCCCCGGGAGTGAATGACGATAAAGCGCCGATTCCATTTGGGAGAACACGTGGAATGACTTCGAAGATGCTGGTGAGAGCCCTCGCCGCCGTGGGTCTGATGGGGCTCATGCCTCTCGCACTCGCCGCCCCTGGTGAGTCGGGCTGGCGCAAGCCGTGGGGTCTGAATCTGCCCGAGGGGGTGACGTCCCTGAGCCAGCAGGCCTATGACCTGCACATGCTGGTGTTCTATATCGTCTGCGCCATCGGTGCTTTCGTGTTCATCGGCATTTTCTACTCCATCTGGAAGTTCCGCCGCTCCGTGGGCGCCAAGCCGGCGCAGTTCCACCACAACACCACCATCGAGGTGGTGTGGACGGTGATTCCCTTCCTGATCCTGCTGGGCATCGCGGTGCCCGCCACGCAGACCATGATCAAGATGGAAGACACCAGCGGCTACGACATGACCGTCAAGGTGACCGGCTACCAGTGGATGTGGGAGTACGAGTACCTGGACGAGGACATCAGCTTCTTCAGTCGCCTGGACCGGGACAGCCAGCGTGCTCGGCAGCGCAATCCGGAAATCTCCCCCCGCGATGTCGAGCACTACCTGCTGGATGTGGACAACCCGCTGGTGGTGCCGGTGGACAAGAAGATCCGCTTCCTGCTGACCGCCAATGACGTCATCCACTCCTGGTGGGTGCCGGAACTCGGCTGGAAGAAGGACACCATTCCCGGCTTCATCAACGAGGCCTGGGCGCGCATTGAAGAGCCGGGCATCTACCGCGGCCAGTGCGCCGAACTGTGTGGCCGTGACCACGGCTTCATGCCCATCGTGGTGGTGGCGCTGGAGCAGGACGAATACGATGACTGGGTCGCCGAACAGAATGGCGAGGCGCCGGCCGTTGGCGACGTTCCCGAGGAAGATCCCGCGGTCGCCGAAGTCGATGAAGAGGAGCTCGCGGACATGTCCGAGGACGAGCTCATGACGCTGGGCAATCAGGTCTACGATAGCCAGTGCCTGGCCTGCCACCGTGCTGAGGGTGGGGGCATGGGCAACTTCCCGGCCCTCGCTGGGAACGAGCGGGTGATCGACGACAGGGAATTCGCCATCGACGTCACCGTGAACGGCGTGTCCGGTACCGCCATGCAGGCCTTTGGCCGTCGCCTCGACGACCAGGAGCTTGCCGGTGTGGTGACCTACATCCGTAACGCCTGGGGTAACGATGCCGGCGACCTCGTCCAGCCGTCGGATATTCGGGACGCGCGCTGAGCGCCGGGTAGAGAATTTCAACGAAGGGGTTCTGGGCCATGTCCTCCACGACACATGAAGCGCACCACGGTCACGACGACCATCACCACGCGCCCTATGGCATCACGCGGTGGTTGTTCACCACCAACCACAAGGATCTCGGCGTCCTGTACATGACCTTCGGGCTGCTGATGTTCTTCATCGGCGGCGCCATGGCGATGGTAATCCGGGCCGAGCTGTTCCAGCCCGGCTACAACCTTGTTGATCCCTATTTCTTCAATCAGATGACCACCATGCACGCCCTGGTGATGATCTTCGGGGCGGTGATGCCGGCGCTCACCGGGCTGGCCAACTGGCTGGTGCCGGTGCAGATCGGGGCGCCGGACATGGCGCTGCCGCGGGTCAACAACTGGGCCTTCTGGTTGCTGCCGGCAGGCTTCGTGCTGCTGCTGGCCACGCTGTTCATGCCCGGCGGCGGTCCGGCCGCGGGCTGGACCATGTACCCGCCGCTGGTGCTGCAGCTGGGTGATGCGTTCCCGTTCCTGATCTTCGCGGTGCACATCCTGGGCATCTCTTCGATCATGGGGTCGATCAACATCGTCGCCACCATCCTGAACATGCGCGCTCCCGGCATGACGCTGATGAAAATGCCGCTGTTCGTCTGGACGTGGCTGATCACCGGCTTCCTGATGATCGCGGTGATGCCGGTGCTGGCCGGGGCGGTGACCATGCTGCTCACGGATCAGTACTTTGGCACCAGCTTCTTTGATGCCGCCGGCGGCGGTGACCCGGTGATGTTCCAGCACATCTTCTGGTTCTTCGGGCATCCCGAGGTGTACATCCTGATCCTGCCGGCGTTCGGCATCGTCTCGGCGATTCTGCCGACGTTCTCGCGCAAGCCGCTGTTCGGCTACAGCTCCATGGTCTATGCCACCGCGGCCATCGCGTTCCTGTCGTTCATCGTCTGGGCGCACCACATGTTTACCGTGGGTCTGCCACTGGCCGGGCAGCTGTTCTTCATGTTTGCCACCATGCTGGTGGCCGTGCCCACCGGGGTGAAGATCTTCAACTGGATGGCCACCATGTGGCGCGGCAGCATGAGTTTCGAAACGCCCATGCTGTTCGCGATCGCCTTCGTCATCCTGTTCACCGTCGGTGGCCTCTCCGGGGTAATGCTGGCCCTGGCGCCGGTGGACCTGCAGTACCATGACACCTACTTCGTGGTGGCCCACTTCCACTACGTGCTGGTGTCCGGCACCGTGTTCGCGATCATGGCGGGCGTCTACTACTGGTTGCCGAAGTGGACCGGGCACATGTACGACGAGCGCCTGGGCAAGTGGCACTTCTGGGTGTCCACCATCTCGGTGAACGTATTGTTCTTCCCGCAGCACTTCCTGGGGCTGGCCGGCATGCCACGGCGTATTCCGGACTACGCGCTGCAGTTCGCGGAGTTCAACATGATCTCGTCCATTGGCGGCTTCGTGTTCGGTTTCTCGCAGCTGCTGTTCGTCTGGATCATCATCAAGTGCGTCCGCGGTGGCGAGAAGGCCAGCGACCAGGTGTGGGACGGAGCGCAAGGCCTCGAGTGGACGTTGCCGTCGCCGGCGCCGTACCACTCCTTCGAGACGCCCCCGGTGGTGAGGTAACGGAGGTCAGTTGAGCGACAATCGGCACAAGTCGAAGCGGCGAGGCGCCGTGGTTACGGGGCTGGTGCTCGCCGCCATCGCCTTGGGCTTATACGTGACGTTTATCCTGATGCAGGTGCGGTTATGAGTGACGAGACCACGAGTAAACGCCATACCAGTCTGGTGACGAAACTGGTTCTGGTCACCTTCGGCATGTTCGGATTCGGTTTCGCCCTGGTGCCGCTGTATGACGTGATCTGCGATATCACCGGACTGAATGGCGTGGTGGATCTCCAGGCCGCGGACTACGAACGCGGTGAAGTGGATCCGGACCGCAAGATCACCGTCGAGTTCGTGGCCACCGTGAACGACAACCGGCCCTGGGATTTCAAGCCCGAGGTACGTCGCATGGAGGTGACGCCCGGTGAGCTCTACACGGTGACCTTCGAGACGACCAACACCCAGGACGAAGATACGGTCAGCCAGATCGTGCCGAGCGTGGCCCCCGGTCGTGCGGCCCGGGACTTCCGCAAGACAGAGTGCTTCTGCTTCACCGAGCAGCCCTTCGAGGCGGGGGAGAACCGGGATATGTCGGTGACCTTCTTTATCGATCCACGCCTGGATGACCGCACGAATACGGTGACGCTGTCGTACACCCTGTTTGACCTGGGCGCGGGCGACGACCCCGATTTCGATCCCGAGGATGCGCAGCTGCACGCCGGCTCGCGCTGAATGGCGAGAAACGAGGAAACATAACGATGAGCCAAGCAGAAGGCAGCTACTACGTTCCCCATGAGAGCCGCTGGCCGGTATTCGGTGTTCCGGGTATCGCGCTCCTGATGGCGGGGTTCTCCGTGTACCTGAACGGGGGCAACTGGGGCGTGCCGACCATGGTGCTCGGGGCGATCATCACCCTGATCATGACGGTGATGTGGTTCCGGGACGTGATCCACGAGAGCGTGAGTGGCAAGTACAACGCCCAGGTGGATGTCTCCTTCCGCCAGGGCATGGCGTGGTTCATTTTCTCCGAGGTGATGTTCTTCGGCGCTTTCTTCGGCGCCCTGTTCTACGCCCGGGTGTTCTCGATTCCGTGGCTGAGCGGTGCGGATCCTGCCACCAGTCAGTTCCTCTGGGACTCCGTGGTGTTGTCCTGGCCGACTGCCGGTCCCGGTATGCTGGACCTGGACTACACGGCCATGGGGGCATGGTTCCTGCCGACGCTTAACACCATCATCCTGCTGACCTCCGGCGTGACCCTGACCTGGGCTCACCACGCCATCAAGGAGAACCATCGCCGGCAGGTGGTCATCGGGCTCGCCCTGACGGTGGCGCTTGGTTTCCTGTTCAGCTCCATTCAGGCGTACGAGTATTTCTACGCATGGGATGAGCTCAACCTGCGGATGGATACCGGCATCTACGGCTCGCTGTTCTACATGCTCACCGGTTTCCACGGCGTGCACGTGATCATCGGCGCCCTGACACTGCTGGTGATCCTGCTGCGCGTGCTCAAGGGCCATTTCACTGCCGATAACCACTTCGGCTTCGAGGCGGCCGCCTGGTACTGGCACTTCGTGGACGTGGTCTGGCTGGGCCTGTTCGTGTTCGTCTATGTGATCTGACGCTGGCGCCCGGCGTGAGAGGCGGACGCCTTTCACGCCGTGGTTCCGCGCCGGGAACTCCCGCTTCGTTTCAGCGTCTACCTACGGGCGCATCGGGTCTCCGGGCTCGATGACTCCCGTTGTCAACAGCACCAGGATGATGGCGAACAGGGCCACCGACAGGCCGATGCGCCATGTCAGGGCCCGTACCACGCGGCGCGAACTGCTCTGGTCGCGCACCAGGAAGATGGCCCCGGAGAACAGGCTGAACACGATGGCCAGCATGGCCAGAACGACGCCGATCTTGATTGCCAGTGTCATGGGTCTCTACCAGGGATGGTTGCGGTAGCGGTCAGCGAGGCGCGTCTCAGGGTCGTTTCGAGACGAACCTCTTCATCATACGCCTTGCGTGAGCCGTCGCACACCCGGCCGCCGGAGGTTGCATGCGCATCGGTGGGTTTCAGTTCAGGCCCGGCCTGATCCCCAGCCTGGCGACCCTGATCGTGTTTCCAGTTCTGGTCTCCCTGGGGTTCTGGCAGCTGGATCGCGCGGAGCAGCGTGAAGCGCTCCAGGAGGCCTACGAGACGCGGGATCAGCGGTCACCGCTGGACCTGAACCGTGATGCACCGCCCGAGCGCCAGGCGCTCACGCGGAACGCCCGCGCCCGCGGCATCTACGATGTCGACCGGCAGCTGCTGGTCGACAATCAGATGCACCAGCGGCAGCCCGGCTACCATGTGCTGACGCCATTGCGCCTGGATGGGCGGGACGCGGCCGTGCTCGTTGACCGCGGTTGGGTGCCCGGCGGCGATGACCGCGGCCGCCTGCCGGATGTGGCCGCTCCGGACGAGCCCCGGACGTTGCGCGGGCACGTGGATCAGGGCCCGCCCACGGGCATCCGTCTGGGGGGCATGGCCGACGGTGAGAGCGGCTGGCCGCTCCGGGTGCAGTATGTGGACTTCGACGAGTTGGAGGAAAGGCTCGGCTATCCTCTTCTCCCCGTCGTGCTGCGGTTGGATCCGGACGCCGACCACGGCTTCGTGCGCGAGTGGGGCCCCGTGTACCGGGAAGGTTACGGGCCGGATCGCAACTATGGCTACGCGGTGCAGTGGTTTGCGCTGGCCGCCGCGTTGATGGTGATTTTCGTTTCAGTCAATCTACGACGAGTCAGAACCGATGCCACCGATTGATAGCCGCACCCGCCGCGGACGGCGTTCCCTGTTGTTGCTGTTGGCCGTGTTCTTCGTGCCCGCGGCCATCGCGTGGACGCTGTTCTTCTCCGGCTGGCGGCCCCCGGCCACGTCCAATCACGGTGATCTCCTGGATTCGCCAGTCCAGCTCGACGTGCCCGCCATGGAGCGTTTGGCTGGTCCGGGGGATACGTCTGGACCCCCGGAGCTGCGCGGCCGGTGGACGATGCTGATGACGCTCCGGGAACCATGCGACGACGGTTGCGTCGAGCGCCTGCGGGAAACGCGGCAGATCCGCCGCGCGCTGGCGCAGAACGCCGATCGCGCCCAGCGCGTGCTGGTGATCGGTGAAGGGGCGGAGCCGCCTGAGAGCGGGCTTCTGGAGCGTCACCGGGACCTCCATGTCGTGCGCACGGAGGACACCGACTGGACCAGCCCGCCGCAGACGGACACATCCGTGGCGCTCAGCCTGGTGGATACCCGCGGTTACCTGATGATGCGTTACGGCGAGCCCTTCGACGCCGCGGGCATGCTCGACGATCTCCGCCATCTGCTGCGGCTGTCGAATATTGATATCGAACGCCTCGATGGCTTACAGGAACGCTGAACCGTCGTCTTTGCGGGGAGCGCAGCGACGCAGCAACCGACCGGGAATGAATACATGCGCAACCAGGGTTTCTTTCGCCTCTGTCTGACTGCTTCCGCCCTCACCCTGATCGTGGTACTCCTCGGTGCCTGGGTGCGGCTGGAAGACGCTGGTCTCGGTTGCCCGGACTGGCCCGGCTGCTACGGCATGCTCCTGGGGGTGCCGCAGACCGAGGAAGCCATTGAATCGGCCAACGTGGCCTATCCGGAGCGCCCGGTGCACGTGGGCAAGGCATGGAAGGAGATGATCCATCGCTACGCCGCCGGCATCCTCGGCCTGTTGGTGTTCGCCATCACCATCTACGCCGTCCGGCGCCGCCATGAGCCCGGGCAACCCGTGGGCCTGCCGGTGTTTCTGTCCATCCTGATTATCGCCCAGTCCATTCTCGGCATGTGGACGGTCACTTGGCAGCTCAAACCGCTGGTGGTGACCATGCACCTGCTCGGTGGCATGACGACGCTGGCATTGTTGTGGTGGCTCAGCCTGCGGGCCGGCGTCATGCACCGCCCGCCGGTGCGGGATCCCGGGCAGCGCCTGCGACCGCTGGTGCTCGCGGTGCTCGCCGTGGTGGTGGCGCAGATCCTCCTGGGCGGCTGGGTCAGCACCAATTACGCGGCTCTGGCCTGTACCGACTTCCCGCGTTGCGGGGGGGAATGGGTGCCGGAAGCGGACTATTCCGACGCCTTTGTGCTGTGGAAGGGGCTCGGTGTCGACTACGAGTTCGGCGTCCTGGATCACCCGGCGCGAGTCGCGATTCAGTTTGTCCACCGTCTTGGGGCGGTGGTCACTGCGCTGGCAGTGATCGGTCTCGCCGTTACGGTATGGCTCCGGACGCGGTCCACGCTGGTCCGTGGTTATGCCGCCGCCACGGTGGCCCTGCTTGTGGTGCAGTGGATCCTCGGCATCACCAACGTCCTCGCGAGTCTGCCGCTGTCGGTGGCGGTGGCACATAACGGCGGCGCCGCGCTACTGCTGTTGAGCGTGGTCGGTCTTTACCATACCCTTCGCCCACTGCCTAATGATGCAACTGCAACGCATGGAACGGGCGACTGACGGGATGAGGGTCATGACAGCCTCCGGGCAGCACTCCACGGCATACGGCCGCCACCGCTGGGAAGACTACTACGAGCTGTGCAAGCCCAAGGTGGTGGCACTGCTGGTCTTCACCGCGCTGGTGGGCATGGTGCTGGCCGCCCCACCGGCGGAGGTGCCGTGGAACGCGCTGATCTTCGGCAGTCTCGGTATTGCCCTGAGCAGCGCCTCGGCGGCGGCGATCAACCAGATCGTGGATGAAAAAGCGGACGCCGCCATGGCCCGTACCAAGGGGCGCCCCCTGCCCACCGGGGCCTTACCGGCCGGCCGCGCCATGGTCTTCGCCGCCACCATCGGCCTGCTCGGGCTCGGCATTCTCTACTTGCTGGTGAACCCGTTGACGGCGCTGCTCACTTTCCTTTCGCTGATGGGTTATGCGTTCGTCTACACCCTGTTCCTGAAGCGGGCGACGCCGCAGAATATCGTCATCGGCGGCGCCGCCGGTGCCGCGCCGCCGGTGCTGGGCTGGGCGGCGGTGACCGGGACCATCCATCCCCATGCCCTGCTGCTGTTTCTGATCATCTTTATCTGGACGCCACCCCATTTCTGGGCCCTGGCCATCCACCGGCGCGAGGATTACGCCAAGGTGGACATTCCCATGCTGCCGGTGACCCACGGGGTGCGCTTTACCGAAGTGCAGATCCTGCTCTACACCCTGCTGCTGGTGGCCGCCAGCCTGCTGCCGTTTGCCACCAGGATGAGCGGGCCCGTGTACCTGGTCGGCGTGCTGTTACTCAATGCCGGCTTCCTCTATTACGCTTTTGCGCTGCGTTACTCCAGCGATGAGCGATTGCCGATGCGCGCGTTCGGCTATTCAATTACCTATCTGATGGGGCTCTTCGGGCTGCTGCTGCTGGACCACTATCTACCCCTGCTGGAGCGGCTGCTGCCGGCCTGATCTGACGACCGAGTGGCCAGAGCGAACGCCGCTTCGTCAGTCATCGGTGATGGGGATCAGCGTCAGCTCCACCCGCCGGTTCGCCTGCCGACCTTCTTCAGTCTCGTTGTCAGCGATGGGGTGGTCCTCGCCGAAACCCGCAGTTGCGATGCGTTGATCGGTAATGCCTTCGCTGCGCAGATAGCGGCCCACCGAGTCGGCCCGCCTCTCCGAGAGCCGCTGATTGTAGGCCGGATCGCCGACGCTGTCGGTGTGCCCCGCCACCTCGATCAGGGTCTGGTCGAACTCCTCCAGCACCAGCACCACGCTGTCCAGCACATCGTAGAATTCGGAGCGCAACTCGGCACTGTCGAAACCGAAGGTAATGTTACCCGGCATGTTCAGGATCAGCTCGTCGCCCTCGCGGGTGACACTGACGCCGGTCCCTTCCAGTTGTTCCCGGAGCTTGTCTTCCTGGCGGTCCATGTAGGCCCCCACCGCCGCGCCGGACAAACCGCCGATGCCGGCGCCGATGGCTGCACGCTGACGGCGTTCGCGGCTGTCGGAACCGGTGGCAATACCGATGGCAGCCCCGGCAATGGCGCCGATGGCCGCGCCGGTGGAGGTGCGCGCCGTGCGTTCCTCGCCGGTGTATGGGTCCGTGGTGCCACAGGCCGTCAGACCCAGGGTGGTGGCGGTGAACAGGCAGACAGCCAGTGCTCTGATGCGCATGGATCGTATCCTCGATAGCGATTTGGGGTGGGCTCCGTCACGGCGCGCGTCGCTGAAGCCGGCCATCCGGCATGCCGACAGACACCGTCGCGGTGCCCTGCTGCCGTGCAGGCGCTCAGAATGTAGCTAGGTTCCGGTCCAGCGCCGGAAGACCAATGTGGCGTTGGTGCCGCCGAAGCCGAAGCTGTTGGACATGACCGCGTTCAACCCGGCGTTGTCCCGGCGTTCCCGGACAATGGGCATGCCCTCAGCCTCCGGGTCCAGGTTCTCGATGTTGGCCGAGGCGGTGACGAAATCGTTCTGCAGCATCAGCAGGCTGTAGATCGCCTCCTGCACGCCGGCCGCACCCAGGGAGTGGCCGGTGAGGGACTTGGTGGAACTCACGGCAGGCGGGGTGTCACCAAACACCTCGCGGATGGCGTTGAGTTCGGTGATATCGCCCGCGGGCGTGCTGGTGCCGTGGGCGTTGATGTAGTCCACCGGTCCGTCGTGGGTTGCCAGGGCCTGCTGCATGCATCGTGTGGCGCCTTCTCCGGACGGAGCCACCATGTCGTGGCCGTCCGACGTGGCCCCGTACCCTGTCAATTCGGCGAGAATGGTGGCGCCCCGGGCTCGTGCATGTTCGAGTTCCTCCACCACCAGCATGCCGGCACCGCCGGCGATGACGAAGCCGTCCCGGTCAGCATCGTACGCCCGCGAGGCGGACTCCGGCGTGTCGTTGCGCCTTGACGACAGCGCCCCCATGGCATCGAACAGCATGGTCAGGGTCCAGTGCTCTTCCTCGCCGCCGCCGGCGAAAACCACGTCCTGCTTGCCCAGCTGGATCTGTTCCATGGCATTGCCGATGCAATGCGCACTGGTCGCACATGCAGACGTGATGGAGTAGTTCACGCCCTTGATCCTGAACGGTGTGGCCAGGCACGCGGATACAGTACTGCTCATGACCTTGGGCACCATGTACGGGCCGATCCGCTTGACGCCTCGTTCGCGCAGGATATCCGCCGCCTTGAGCAGGTTCTCGGTGGAGCCGCCGCCGGAGCCGGTGATCAGCCCGGTGCGCGGGTTGGAGACTTCGTGCGGCTCCAGCCCCGCGTGTTCGATGGCCTCCTGCATGGCGACGTAGGCAAAGCCGGCGGCGTCCCCCATGAAGCGTCGCGCCTTGCGGTCGACATGGGCGTCCAGGTCCAGGTCCACGGCGCCGGCGATGCGACTGCGCAGTCCCATCTCTTCGTACGCTTCGCGGTACCGAATGCCCGAGCGGCCGGTGCGGAGACTGTCCGCCACCGCTGACTTGTCGTTTCCGAGGCAGGAGACAATCCCCGCCCCCGTTACCACCACGCGTTTCATACCGTGTTGCTCCCAACTCCATCGTGCCTGGGCACGAACCGACTCAAGGGTATCCGGAGGCACCGCCAAGGGGGCAGGACACTAGGCTTCCATGGACTCCGGAGACTGGAACAGGCCGACACGGAGATCGCTGGCGCTGTAGATGGGCTTGTCATCGACCAGCATCTCGGCGTCGGCAATGCCCATCACCAGCTTGCGCATGATCACCCGTTTCATGTTGATCCGGTAAGTGACCAGCCTGGCCTGGGGCAGTACCTGACCGAAGAACTTCACCTCACCGGCACCCAGAGCGCGGCCGCGGCCCAGACCACCCTTCCAGCCCAGGAAAAAGCCCACCAGCTGCCACATGGCGTCCAGCCCGAGGCACCCCGGCATCACCGGATCGTTCTTGAAGTGGCAGTCGAAGAACCACAGGTCCGGCCGGATATCCAGCTCCGCATGGATCTGGCCCTTGCCATGGGTGCCGCCGGTGTCGTCGATGTGGACGATGCGGTCCAGCATCAGCATTCCCGGCTTGGGGAGCTGCGGATTGCCCGGACCAAAGAGCTCGCCTTCGGCGCACCGGATGAGGTCGTCGTAATCGAAACTCGAGTCGTTTTTCAGATAGTGCGGATTCGTTGCCATCGGGTCCTCGGGGTGCTACGACCCGCCGGAGCGGCAGGCGCCGTGGCGGATAGCACAGTGATGAATACGGGCAAAGTGTAAGGGATAGCTCCGTCAGGATCGAGTGGCGGTGCATGACGATTCGCGTCTGCGAACCCGAACCTCCGGGAAACGGACAAAAAAAACCCCGTGCGAACACGGGGCAAGCGTGGAGGGCAACCACTTGACAAACTCTCCATCCAATGCCGGACCGCGCGGGTCCGACTGCAGCCAGCTTACTGGCGCGCCTCGATCATGCCGACGACTTCCTCGCGCATCTCCGGGTCACGCTCCAGCGCCGCGGCGACGGCGGAATACTCCTGAACCTCCAGACCACTGGCCTGGATGGCCTCCACCATTTCGTCATTGGCTTCCTGCTGGAGTTCCTGCGCGTCTTCGGTGGCCTCGGCGCCCTGGAGCCGCTCTGAATATTCGCGGTGAATCTCGCCCACCTCGACATAGGCATCGGCGAACTGTTCCAGCGTTTCGTCGTCAAAATCCTGCTGCTCGGCCATGGCGTCCGGTTCCTGCTCGTAGGTCTCGGCCTGACCGTCTTCCTGGTCCATGGCGTACAGGGTGGGTGCCAGAAGCAGCCCCGAAAGCAGCGGAATCATGAAACGGATGGATGTGCGGGTCTTCATGTCGGGAGACTCCTCTGAAGTTGCAAATTGCTCGTGGCCTGACTAATGCACGCGCTATGCCAGAATCCCCGTGCGTCGTTACGATGCCCGGGAAATCCGGCCCGGAGCCCGTTACCGCGCTCCTGTTGGGCCGGTAGCGCGCCCACTTGCCGGCTACGATCGTGACACATAATGTGTAAATATGGCACATGGGACAAGAATGCTACGCGCCGTGAAGCCGCTCCTGGCACTCTGGAATCACCGGTACAGCCTGCGCTGGGCGCTGATCCTGCGCGTCCTAGTGCCATTGCTTGTGGCCATGAGTCTGGTGACGGCCGTTGGGCTGAGGACGCTGGAATCGTCCATCGAGACGCAGATGCAGGAAGACGTCGAACTGGTGGCGCGGGCAGTCCGTCTTCCCATCAGCGACAGCCTCGAGCGTGGTGAGGACGCCAGCGTGCGTCAGGCCCTGGAGTCGGTGTTCCGGATCGGCCGTGTCTATGGTGCCTACGTCTACGACCAGGAAGGGGATCTGGTTGCCGCGGTAGGTGCGGTCAACCCGGCTGCGGAGAAACAGGACGTCGCCGGGCGTGCCGCCGACGGCGAGCGCAGCGGCGGCTACGAGGAGATTCAGGGGCAGGAGGTGTATTCCTACTTCGAGCCGCTCACCGACAGCAGCGGGCGCATTAGTGGTTTGTTGCAGGTCACCCGGCGTGGCAGTGATTTCCGGGAAGATATCGGCCGGTTGCGGCTACAGGCGTTCTCCTTCATGGGCGGTGCCGGGCTGGTCATTACCGGGCTATTGCTGTTCGGCCACCGGGAGGCGATCGGCAAGCATCTTGCAGGCCTCGCCGGGAGCATGGCGCGGATCGAGAGTGGTGAGCGGGATCATCGCGCCAGCGGCGAGGGACCCAAGGAAGTGCGGTCGCTGAGTAATGCATTCAACACCATGTTGAACAGTATCGAAGCCGCCGAGCGGGAGATTGCCGAGCGCCGGTCGGATCAGGCGCGGCTGGAGGGCGAGCTTCGCCATGCGGAGAAGCTCGCGGCCATCGGGCGGCTGTCTGCCGGTGTGGCGCACGAACTGGGGACGCCGTTGAGCGTGATCGACGGCAAGGCCCAGAGAGCGTTGCGGCACGCCGACAGTGATTCGCGCCAGGAGCGCTCGCTGCAGCAGATTCGCGACGAGGTCTCGCGCATGGAGCATATCGTGCGGCAGCTGCTGGAATTCGGGCGATCGTCGAATCGCCAGTTCCGCTGGACCCGGATCGGTGATCTGGTGGGGGCTGCGCTCACGGCACTGGAGGATCGTTTCCGGGAACACGGGGTCGCGGTGATCGTCCGCGGCGAGACACCCGGCGCCGACTTCTGCGTCGATCCCGTACGCATCGAGCAGGTGCTGGTGAATCTGCTGCGTAATGCCCTCCAGGCGGGAGCCACGAAGCTCACCCTGGACTGGGGTGATGACGACGGCACCGTCTGGCTGCAGGTGGATGACAACGGCCCCGGGGTTCCCCAGGACATCCGGGAGAGGCTGTTCGAGCCGTTCTTCACCACCAAGTCCGTGGGTGAAGGGACCGGCCTGGGCCTTGCCGTTGTGCACGGGATTGTCACGGAGCACGGCGGCACCATCGCCGTCGATGCCAGTGCCGACGGCGGCGCCAGCTTCCGACTGACCCTGCCGCGCCAGGGCAATCCGGATGATGTGGAACATAACGGGCAGGGGAGCAAGCATGACAAAGAAGGCGGCGAAGCAGCCGGAGAAGGTCCTGCTGGTCGAGGATGACCGCGGCCTGCGGGAACTGCTGCTGGATGAACTCGAGGACGCCGGCATGGAAGCCCAGGCGGTGGATTCCGCCGAAAAGGCGCTGAAGGCGCTGCAGCAGGCCAGCCCGGATCTGGTGATCAGCGATCTGCGCCTGCCCGGCATGGATGGCATGACCCTGCTACAGGAGGTGCGCAATCTGCACGCCCGGCCCGCGTTCCTGATTATCACGGCCTTCGGCACCATTTCCCAGGCCGTGGATGCCCTCAAGCAGGGTGCCGACGAGTTCCTGACCAAGCCCCTGGACCTGGAGCACTTCATGCTGGCGGTGAACCGCCTCATGGAGACGCGCCGCCTCCGCGGCGAGGTCCAGCGCTTCCGCGAGATCATGGAGCAGGACAGCTTCCACGGCATGATCGGGCGTGGCCGCACCATGCAGGTGATGTTCGATCAGATCCGCCAGCTGGCCCGGGCCGCGGGGCCGGTGCTGGTGGCTGGCGAAAGTGGCACCGGCAAGGAGCTGGTGGCCCGGGCCATCCACGCCGAGAGCAGTCGCGCCCGGGCGCCGTTCCAGGCGGTGAACTGTGCCGGCGTGCCCGCGGAACTGCTGGAGAGCGAGTTCTTCGGCCACGAGGCCGGCGCCTTCACCGGCGCCTCCAAGACCCACAAGGGCCTGTTCGATCAGGCCGACGGCGGCACCCTGTTCCTGGATGAAATGGGCGAGATGCCCATGGCACTGCAGGCCAAGCTCCTTCGGGTGCTGCAGGACGGTGTCATCCGCCCGGTTGGTGCGAACAAGGAGCACCAGGTGGATGTCCGCGTGGTGGCTGCCACTAACCGCAATCTCGAGGAGCTGATCGAGTCCGGTGACTTCCGCGAGGACCTCTACTACCGCCTGGAGACCTTCACCCTGCGGGTGCCGCCGCTGCGGGAGCGGGAGGACGACATGGAACTGCTCGCCGCCCGCTTCCTGGAGCGGTTTGCCGTGCAGATGGACCGCGATGTGCAGGGTTTCACGCCGGCGGCCATGCAGTGTCTCAAGCAGTACGGTTTCCCGGGCAACGTGCGCGAACTCGAGAATGCCATCGAGCGTGCGGTGACCTTCTGCCACGACGAGCAGGTGGACGTGGAACACCTGCCGGCGCGCATGCAGGAACACCAGCGCCCTCAGGTGGACAGCTCCAGTCTCAACCATGTCATGGAGCAGTTCCTGGACTCGCCCATCCTGCCCACCCTGGATGAACTCGAACGTCGCTACATCAGCTACGTACTGGAACAGGTGGGGGGCAACAAGCGCCGTGCCGCCGCGCTGCTCAACGTCAGCCGCCGCACCCTCTACCGCCGCCTGGACGAGGAGAGCGACCAGCGCATCAACGGTTAACGCCGTTGCCGGTACGGGGTAACCGTTGGACGGTGCCAGCGCCCCCGCGTAGGGCGGACGTTTACGTCCGCCTTCCCCCGATTTCAAGTAACCGTAGTATCCGTAGGGCGGACCTTCAGGTCCGCCGTCTCAAGACATAGAAGCCAAAGGGGCTTATCGAAGCATGAACGGCGGACCTGAAGGTCCGCCCTACGAGGTCAGCTACGGGTCCACCTCCGGGTCGTCCTGCACCCAGTCCGCCAGGTAGTCCTCCAGGTCATCCGGGTCCACCTCTGCCTCGGGGGTCAGCCGGTCGCGCACCGAGATCCCCGCTTCGTGCACCGTCTCCCTGGACCCCGACACCAGATGGTGCCACCAGGCCAGGCCGCGGCCCTCGGCCACGCGGCGGTAGGCGCAGCTCTCGGGCAACCACGGGGCCGTGCGGGCGAGTTCGGGAGTCATCTGCAGGCAGTCCGGCACGTGCCGTCGCCGGTTGGCGTAGTCGCTGCACAGGCAGTCGTGGCAGTCCAGCAGCCGGCAGGCGATGCTGGTGGGGTAGACCTCCCCGGTGTCCTCGTCTTCCAGCTTGTGGGTGCAGCAGCGGCCGCAGCCATCGCACAGGGACTCCCACTCGGTGGCGGTCATCTCCTCCAGCGTCTTGGTTTCCCAGAATGGGCGTTTATCGAAGCTCATGACAATCCGGGCAGCCGTTTACGCGTTGAGAACCACAATGGCACCGTTCAGCGCCACTGCGTAGGTGACCCAGAGCAGGTAAGGCACCAGCAGCAGGCCCGCCGGTCGGCGCACGCGCAGGAAAAGCAGCAACGTCGCCAGCAGCGCCGTCCACAGCAGCAGGATGTCCACGAAGGCGGCAACAATGGCGTGCTGACCGAAGAAAAACCAGGACCACAGGCCATTCAGTACCAGCTGCCCCAGGAACAGCAGCAGGGCCGGCCACGCCAACGGCTCCTGCAGGCGCCGCTCCCAGATCATCCACGCGGACACGCCCATGAGCGTGTACAGCACCGTCCAGGCCGGCGCGAACAGCCAGTCCGGCGGTGTCCAGGCGGGCTTGTCGAGCTGGGCATACCATTCACCCGGGTCGGTGACCATGGCAGCCAGGGTGGCTACGACGAAACACACGGACAGCCAGGCCAGCAGAGCGATCAGGGACAGTCGGGTCATGGTGGAGGTCGGATCTCCCGGTTGCGGGGTTCGTCGTGGCGGTGACAGGGCGTTATACTTGCGCGCCTTCACTCGGTACACAAGCGCTGGCGCATCGCCGCCGCTCAATGCTAACCCCCGGACGCAACGCATGAGCAACCTCTCCGAAACCGTGGCCCAGCGCCGCACCTTTGCCATTATCTCGCACCCGGACGCGGGCAAGACCACAGTGACCGAGAAACTGCTGCTCTACGGTGGCGCCATCCAGGTCGCCGGTACGGTCAAGGGGCGCAAGGCCGATGCCCACGCCACCTCCGACTGGATGCAGATGGAGCAGGAGCGCGGCATTTCGGTGACCTCGTCGGTGATGCAGTTCCCCTACCTGGACACCACGGTCAACCTGCTGGACACCCCGGGCCATGCGGATTTCTCCGAGGACACCTACCGGGTGCTCACCGCCGTGGATTCGGCGCTGATGGTCATCGACGCCGCCAAGGGCGTCGAGGAGCGCACCATCAAGCTCATGGACGTCTGCCGGCTGCGCACCACGCCGATCATGACCTTCGTCAACAAGCTTGACCGCGAGGGGCGGGACCCCATGGAACTCCTGGACGAGGTGGAGGACGTGCTCAACATCCGCTGCGCCCCCATCACCTGGCCCATCGGCATGGGTAAGGGGTTCAAGGGTGTCTACCACCTCTACAACGAGGCGGTACATCTGTTCAGCCCCACCCACGGCGGCAAGGTGCAGCACGGCGAGGTGATCCAGGGGCTGGACAATCCGCGCCTGGACGAGCTTTTCGGCGCCGGCGAGGCGGAGGCCCTGCGCGAGGAAATCGAGCTCATCCGCGGCGCCAGCCACGCCTTCGACAAGGAGGCCTACCTCCGCGGCGAGCTCACGCCGGTGTTCTTCGGCTCGGCCATCAACAACTTCGGCATCCAGGAACTGCTGGATGACTTCGTCAGCTATGCGCCGGAGCCCCAGCCGCGGGAAGCCGCCGAGCGCACGGTGGACCCGTCGGAAGGGAAGCTCACCGGTTTCGTGTTCAAGATCCAGGCGAACATGGACCCGAACCACCGGGACCGGGTGGCGTTCATGCGGGTGTGCTCCGGGCACTTCCAGCGCGGCATGAAGGTGCGCCATGTGCGCCTGGGCAAGGACGTGAAGATTCCCAACGCCATCACCTTCATGGCCTCGGATCGGGATCAGGCCGAGGATGCCTACCCGGGGGACATTATCGGCCTGCACAACCACGGCACCATCCAGATCGGTGATACCTTCACCCAGGGGGAATCCCTGAAGTTCACCGGCATCCCGAACTTCGCCCCGGAACTGTTCCGCCGTGTGGTGCTCAAGGATCCCATGCGCATGAAGGCCCTGCAGAAGGGCATCGAGCAGCTCTGCGAGGAGGGCGCTTCACAGCTTTTCCGGCCGCTGAACAACAACGACCTCATCGTCGGTGCCGTGGGGGTGCTGCAGTTCGACGTGGTCGCTCACCGCCTCAAGAGCGAGTACGGCGTGGATGCGCTGTTCGAACCGGTGAACGTCAATACCGCACGATGGGTGACCTGCGACGATCCGAAGAAGCTCGAGGAGTTTCGCCGCAAGGCGGGCGATAACCTGGCCGAGGACGTGGGCGGCAATCTCACCTACCTGGCACCCACCAGGGTCAATCTCGACCTCACCCAGGAACGCTGGCCGGACATCGCGTTCCACGCCACCCGCGAGCATTGAGAGGCCGGCGTATTCGCCCGGCGGTCTGGGCGCGTGCTGTAGGGTGGACCTTCAGGTCCACCTTCCCCCGACATGCAAGCCAAGGTGGTTCGTCGAAGGACCGTAGGGCGGACCTTCAGGTCCGCCGGCAGGAGACATGCAAGCAAAGGTGGTTCGTCGCAGCCCGCCATGGTGGACCTGAAGGTCCACCCTACAACTACATGGTGATCAGGCGCTCGAAGATGCGGAAACCGGCGATATAGGTCCCCGCCGCCGAGCCCAGGGTGGCGAACAGGAACACCAGCAGCGTGCGCGAGACGCGGTTGCGCCACCAGCCCTTCAGTGAGGCGACATCGGTACGCAGGCTGGCGAAATGACCCACGTTGGGCTTGCGCATGGTCATTTCGATGGCGGCGGCCACGAACCCGGCGCCGATGGTGGGGTTCAGGGATGTCAACGGTGCCGCGAAGAAGGTGCCGATGATGGTCACGGGGTGCGCCCAGGCCAGTGTTGCGGCGGCGGCGGACAGCACGCCGTTGATCAGGAACCACTCCCCCACCAGCTGGGCACCGAGCTGGGGGTTGCGGGTGAAGCCGATGACGAAGCCCGAGAGGATCAGGGCAACAATGATCCACGGGATCATGCGCGGCCACCGGACTTTCTTCGGCACCGTGTCCAGCCGTTCCCGCTCGGCCCCGACATTAGCGGGTGCCGGCGCCTCCAGGTGCTGTGCCAGCCCTTTCAGATGCCCCGCGCCGATCACCACCAGCACGTTGCGGTACTGCCCCGCGCCGTTCTCTTCCCGCAGGCGCAGCGCCATGTAGCTGTCACGCTCGGCGATCAGCGGCTGGTACAGCCGCTCGGAGCGCTCCGCGAATTCGGCGAAGGTAGATTCCAGGACGTCCCCTTCCTTGAGTTGTTCGATTTCCTCGGGACTGATGTCCTGGCGTGTCACCAGGCTGGCCATGAGCCCGGAAATGAGGCTGAAGCGTTGCCACCAGGGTACGTTGTGGTAGACCCGCCGCAGGGTGATGCCGATGTCCCGGTCCACCAGCATCACCGGCAGCCCCGCGGCCTTGGCCTCGTCCACGGCGGCCTTCATTTCGGCGCCGGGCTGGATGCCGGCCTGCTCCGCCACCCGCTGCTGGTAGGCACCCAGGGCCAGACTGGCCGCCACCATGCCTGCCTTGCCCTCACGCATGACCTGGAACAGGTCCATGCGGGCCATGCTGTCCGGCTGGGTCAGGCTCTGGTAGCGCGTGGAGCACAGCTCCACGGCCACGGCATCGAACTCGCCGGAGCGGATCAGGTCGGTGACCTCCTCGGCACTGGCCCGGGAGACGTGGGCGGTGCCGAGGAGGGTGTAGCGGCTGTCACCGGTGCTGATCTCCCGGCGAGGGCCGCCGGACTGGGCTGGAGGGGCCATGGATTTTTCCCGCGCAGGATACGACTGGAGCCGCGATTATCCATGATCGCGACATGTTTCCCAAGGGAGACGCCGGCAGGCGACAGTTGCGGGCGCGACAGGGGGTATCCTTCGGGGGTAATCTCATGGGCGGTATCATCCGTTACGGAGAGCGGCATGCTCCATCGACTGCGCCGCTGGCGGCGCGAACGCATACTTGAGCGCGAAGGTATCGACCCGGCGCTGTGGCAGGAGCTCATGCAGGGGCTGCCGCAGTTCGCCGGCCTGGATACCGACGAGCGCGAGCGCTTGCGCGAGCTGGCGTCGCTGTTCCTGCATGAAAAGCAGGTAGAGCCGCTGGACGGCCTGGAGCTGGATGCCAGCATGCGGGGCGGTCTTGCTGCGCTGGCCTGCCTGCCGGTCCTGAACCTGGGCCTGTCGGCCTACCGGGGCTGGCACACGGTGCTGGTGTATCCCGGCGGTTTCCTGGCCCGGCACGCCTACACCGATGATGCCGGGGTGGCGCACGAGGAGGTCAGTCCCCTGGCAGGTGAGGCCTGGGAGGGCGGGCCGGTGGTGCTCTCCTGGGATGACGTGGAGCGATCCCTGGATCTCGACGGCTACAATGTGGTCATCCACGAACTCTGCCACAAGCTGGACATGGTCAATGGCGATGCCAATGGCCACCCGCCGCTGCCCGCGGAGATGTCGCTACAGGCCTGGACGGCTGCCTTCAGCGAGGCCTACCACGCGCTGTGCCGGAATGTGGAGGAGGAACGCGAGACGTTTCTGGACCCCTATGCCGCGGAAGCGCCGGGGGAGTTTTTCGCCGTGGCATGCGAAGCCTTCTTCGAGCAGCCTGCGGGTCTGCGCGACGCCCTGCCCGGGGTGTATGAGCAACTGCGACGGTATTTTCGCCAGGATCCGGCGCATCGCCTGCCCGGCGTTTACGTGTAGTAACAGGGGATCAGTCGTCCGCGTCGTCCTCTGCCGTCTCGTCGTTGCCCTCGTCCTCGGGCGCCTGGTCAGCGTCCTTGTCGTCGTCGGCGTCATCCATCGCGTCAACGTCCTCGGCCTCGTCATGGCAGGTGGGGTCCATGGTGAACTTCGGGCCCGAGTCCACCAGCACGTAGCCTTCCATGAAATTGCGGCCGATCAGCATCTGGTAGCTCAGCTCCTCCCGGTCTGCCAGGTTGATTTCCGCCTTGCGGCGGATGTGTCCCAGGCACATGTCCATTCTTACCACGTGGCGCCGGGTGGTCCCTGCGGCGCTGCGGATGCGCACGGTGCGCTCGATGGGCAGCTCGAAGGTGTGGCTGTCGCCGTCTGCGTCCGTGATCTCGAAACGAACCCAATCCTCGCCATCCTTGTCGAATTCCTCGGTATCTGGAGCGTTAATGGATGACGTGTCGGCGCCGGTGTCGAGCTTGGCTTCCATGATCAGGTCACTGTCCATCAGCTTGACCCGTTCGATCCATCCGAAGATGCTCTTGCCAAAGGCATCGCCCGCCACCGCGAGCAGGGTAAGCGCAGCGACGGTGAGTGTCAGGCGGAGAGGCTGGCGCATTGGTCGGTTATCCGTGTGTTCTGGGTTCTGAGCCGCCGGAGTCTTGCAAGCCCCCGGTGAAACGTCAACGGCTGCCCGTTATCAACGGCGCCTGTGGAAGGAGACAACGCGTGGGCAAACTGGTTCTTGCACTGACCGTAGCGGGTGTGCTGGTGGGTGGTGCCGCCGCCGCATCGGCGGAGACAGTGCGCGTCACCCCGGTGACGTGGGACGGCCGCACTGTCGACGGCGCACCTCTGAATGAGCCCGGCCGCGTGGAGTCCGGTCCCGAGGACCGTGACGCCCTGATCGTGACGCTGTACCAGCAGGGGCCGGCCCAGGTGGCCGAGCGTCGCACTGCGGGGCTGCGTCGCGGCGAGCAGGCGTTGCGACTGCTCGGCGTGCCCGCGAGTCTACAAGCCGATACGTTGATGGTGGTCGGTGAGGGGAGTCCCCGGGTTGCTCGCACCCGCTTGCGTCAGGGGCAACTGACACCGGAGCGCCTTCTGGCGGCGCACCAGGGGCGCGAGATCACTCTTGTTCGCGATGCAGATGCGGGCGACACCGTCGAGCGCACAGTGCGGGTGCTTGCCGTGGAGGGTGATCGGGCCGTGGTGCAGGGGGACGCCGGTGTGGAAACGCTTCTGCCCGGCAGCCCCTGGCGGCCGGTATTCCAGGAACTGCCGCCTTCGTTGTCCGCGACACCGGCGCTGGACCTGGTCCTGAACACCGATCTCCCCGGGCGGCAGCGCCTGGATTTCAGCTACCTGGCTGATGGCCTGGACTGGCAGGTGGGGTACGTGATGACCGTCAGCGCGGATACGCAGGCCATGGACCTGGACGCCTGGGCAACGCTGCGCAACCGCACCGGGACGCCGTTCTCCAATGCAGACGTGCGGCTGGTGGCCGGAGCATCCGCCGATGCCACGGTGCGGCCCGAGCAGCTGGCCAGTCGCGCTCTGGACGATCAGGTGGGTGACACGGAGGCAGTCGCTGATCAGCACCGTTTCCGGTTGCAGAGTCCGGTGACCCTGGAGGCCGGTGACGAACAGCAGGTCCGCTTCCTCGGTGCCGAGGACGTGGCGCTGACCCGGGAATACCGCATGCGCGGCGGCGTTGGCTTCGGTCGCCAGGGGCGCGGCAGCTTTCAGCCGGTGACAGTGCATCTGACCTTCGTCAACGACGAGCCGGCGCTGGGGCAGCCACTACCCGGTGGCCGCGTGCGGGTGTATCAGCTGGACAGCGACGGTGAGCCAGTGCTTGCCGGTCAGGATCGATTGCGGCCCACACCGACAGGGGAGGAGGCGGAGATCACCATCGGCGCTGCGTTTGATCTCACCGCAGAGCGGCGACAGACGCGCTTCCGCCGACTGGACGAGCGTACCGAGGAACAGGGCTGGGAGGTCCGCCTGCGCAATGCCGGGGAAGTGGACCGGGAGGTGACCGTGGTGGAGACCCTGCCCGGAGACTGGACCATGCTGGAGGAGTCCGTCGACCACACCCGGCCGGAAGCCGGCATGGCACGCTGGACGCTGGATGTTCCCGCCGGCGGCGAGGCCACGCTGAACTTTACTGCCGAGATCCGGCGTTGACCCGTGTTGCCGACGGGGCAGGAGCGCCTTCCCCGGGTCGGCCTGGGTCGGCGAGGGCGCTGGCCGGCTGGGGGAAGCTGAACAGGTAGCCCTGCATGGTATGGCAGTCCATGGACTGCAGGGCGCGCATCTGTTCCGTGGTCTCGACCCCCTCGGCCACCACCGCCAGGCCCAGGCCCCGGGCCATGGCGACAATGGTCTGTACCAGCGTTGCCTCGTCGCCACTGTTCTGCAGGCCCTGGATGAATGACTGGTCGATCTTGAGGGTGTGGATGGGCAGGCGCTGCAGATAGCTCAGGGACGAGTAGCCGGTGCCGAAATCGTCGATGGCGAAGGTAATGCCGCGTCCGCTCAGATCCCGCAGTTTGTCCACCACCACCTCGGTATTGCGAAGCAACAGGTGTTCGGTGATCTCGAACTCCAGTCGCTCCGGGGGAAAACCGGTGGTGTTGAGCACATCGACCACGCCGTCGACGAAGTCGGGCTGCTCCACCTGCAGACTGGAGAGGTTGACGGCCAGCCGTGGTGGATTGCCGGGAGGACCCAGCGTCAGGCATTCGCGGCAGGCCTCGCTCAGGAGCCACAGGCTGATGGGTACGATGAGCCCCGTTTGTTCCGCCACCGGGATGAAGTCCATGGGCGCAATCGCGCCGCGTTCCGGATGCTGCCAGCGCAACAGGGCTTCCAGGCAGGTCGTCTGACCGTCACTGGCGTTCACCTGGGGCTGATAGACCACGCTGAGTTCGTTGTTGCCCAGCGCCCGGCGCAGGCCGGTTTCCATGCTCAGATAGTGATCCAGGCGTGATCCCATGTTGGTGTCGTAGAAGGCGAAATGCGTCGCCTCTGTTGCCTTGGCGTGGTACATGGCGGCGTCGGCATGCTTTACCAGTGTCTCCATGGTCTCGCCGTGCTGGGGATAGACGGCGATGCCGATGCTCACCCCCAGGTAGATCTCCTGCTCGTCCAGGGTAAACGCCGGTTCCAGGGCATTGACGCATTTCTCGGCCACCCGGGCCGCCGAATCTTCGCGCTCCAGCTTGGGCAGCAGGATGGTGAATTCGTCGCCGCCCATGCGCGCCAGCGTGTCGCCCTCGCGGAGGCAGTCCCGGAGCCGCCGGGCCACGTTCTCCAGCAGCCGGTCACCGAAGGAGTGGCCGAGACTGTCGTTGACCATCTTGAATCGGTCCAGGTCCAGGAACAGCACGGCCGCGGAGGCCTGGGCGCGCCGCGCCTGGGCCAGGGTCTGGCGCAGGCGGTCCTGGAACAGCACCCGGTTGGGCAGCCCGGTGAGCATGTCGTGGTGGGCCTGGTGTCGGATGATGGCCTCGGCGTGCTTGCGTTCAGTGACGTCACGGGCAACGCCGTAGGTGCCCAGGAAACGCCCGGCGGCTTCGCCGTCGCCGTCCCCATACATACCCATGGCATTGAGGTCCACATACACCGGGTGGCCGCCGCGGGCCGGCTGCAGCCGCAGTTCCAGCCCCCGGGTTGCGCGGTCGCCGGTGCGGCGCTCGTTGAAGCAGCACTGGGCCAGGGCGCGGTCGGCACGGGTAATGATCTGGCTGAAATGGCGGCCCAGCAGCATCTGCGGCTGGTAGCCCAGCAACCGCTGGATGGTGTCGTTGACGAAGGTGAACCGCCCTTCGTCGTCGAGGACATAGATCAGGTCCGGGGAGCTGTCGACGATGTACTGATAAAGGCGTTCCGAGCGCCGCAGGCGGTTGCTGATTTCGCGATTGCGCCGGCTTAGATCGCGTCGCTCCAGGGTGTTCTGCACTGTGACCAGCAGCTCTTCGGGGCTGCAGGGTTTGCGCAGGAAATCCGACGCGCCGTGTCGCAGCGCCTGGACCGGAGCCTGCGACGACGGGTCAGCGGTGAACACCACCACGTCCACGTCCCGGTGGCCGTCCCGCAGTTCGCGGAGGAGTGCCAGGCCGTCCCCGTCGGGAAACCGGGGGTCCAGCAGCACCACGCCGTGATGGCCGCCGGCGAGCATACTACGGGCTTCACTCAGGGAGTCCGCCGTGTCCAGCGGCAAGGCACGGCTCGCCGCGAGCGCCTGCAGACTCGCCAGCATGCGTGGCTGCGCATCGATCGCCAGCACGCGTTCGTGAGATTGATCCCCTGCCATTGAAGCCATCCCACCCGTGCCCGTTCAGGTTCTTGTTGTCCGCTCGCGGCTCCGCCCGCGGTCTCTCGCGGGTTGTCGCCAGTCGTCAACGGTGCCCGGCGGTAGCCGCATGGTCAGGCGGGCGCCGGAGGCACCATTACCTGCATGCGCGCTCCTTCGCCATGGATCCATCGGTATGTCAGCAGCCCACCCGCGTCCCGCAACAGGGTGGCGGCCATGGTCAGTCCTTCGGCATTGGCGGCATGGGGTGCGCCACTCGGCGCACTGCCGACCGCCAGACGCTGCCGGATTTCCGCTGGCAGATCCGGTCCATCGTGTTCCAGCAGAATCTCAATGTACCGTTGCCCGGAGGTTTCCACCAAACCAGTGGTGCGCACGCTCAGGGTGACGCCGCCGCCGATGTGCTCGCCCAGGAGTCGCAGCAGGTTGAGAAGGATCTGCTGCAGCGTTGTCGGTCCGGCTGGGCCCGTCTCCCCATCGAGGTCCGGATTCAGGCTCAGCTCGACCCGTGCATTGGCCGGCAGCGCGCCACCGCGTTCGGCAACACGCACTGCGCGTCGCACCTGCTGGTTGATGCTGGCCGCGCGGGAGCCGTCGTCATGGGTGGCCAGCAGTCGTGACAGCCGCTCCGCCTCCTCGTTCAGGGCCAGCAGCTGTCCGCGTGCGGGGTTGCCGTCCTCAAT
Source organism: Aquisalimonas sp. 2447 (assembly GCF_012044895.1). Lineage (NCBI taxonomy): Bacteria > Pseudomonadati > Pseudomonadota > Gammaproteobacteria > Chromatiales > Ectothiorhodospiraceae > Aquisalimonas > Aquisalimonas sp. 2447. Next base: position 3,536,568 of record NZ_CP050695.1, on the reverse strand, counting down.
GTGTGTCTCCAGCGTGGCCAGGTAGTTGCGCAGAATGGCCAGCGGCTCGCTGGCCTCGCGCACCAGATCGTCTTGATCGACCCGCGCTGCGGCGACGCCGTCGGCAACGGCGGCGTTGTGCCGCTGGCGTTGCCGGTCCGCGGCATGCAGCGCATCGCCGGCCTCGCGGGCAAAGGCCAGAAGCAGGGGCGATTCGTCCAGCAGGGCGGAGACCTGGTCGTGACGAATGCCCAGGACGAGTACCCCGGCCGGTGCCTCGCCGGTGGCCATGGGCAGGCAGAGCAGTCCGTCACCGGGTAGCTGGGCCCGGAGCTGGCGGTCCACCACACTGAGTCGCGATTCCACGGCCGGGTCCAGCGTGTGCACCGGCTGCCCGTCCAGCAGGCATTCCGCCATCAGGCTGCGCCCGCGCTCCAGGGGCAGGGTCAGCTCCGCCAGCCTCGGGTCGGCGCCGCTGGGCGGCAGCACTCGCATGAGTCCGTGCTCCCTGTCGGTCTGGAGACAGAGCATGTGCCGGATGCCGAACAGCAGCACCGCGCAGCGGGCAATGCCGTCTACCGGCGCGTCGCCCCTGAGGTGCCGGCGCACATCGCCCATCAGTGTGGCCTGTCGCAGTTCCTGGGCGACCGGCCCGTCGCGGCCGTCGACGGTGGGAGCTGCAGTCGCCGCGCCGCCCAGGGCGTTGTGGATCCGCTCCTGGTCGGTGGCGGCGTGGGCGAGAATGGCAGCGACGGCCGTGGGCCCGAGGTCGAACAGGCAGGCCGCGGCATGACGTGTGACCGCGTCGGGTTCGTGGCGTTGCGGCGCAAGGGTGCGGGCCAGGGCGGTGGTGCGGACCAGAGCGTGCGCGTCGGCAAGCTGCTCCGCGGGTTCCTGCTGGAAACGCACGGCATCCACGACCAGGGCCGGCACATGCCAGCGTTCCAGCAATTCGGCGCCGAGGCTGACATGATCGATACCGAACCGGTCGCGCTCCAGGCTGGCCAGGTGGTGTTCGCCGGCAGCCGCCTCATTGAGGAGCGCTGCATAGTCGTCGCGGAGCTGGTGCGACATGGCCAGCTGGCCGATGTTGTGCAACAGGCCCGCCAGGTAGGCTTCTTCCGGGTGGGCGTTGCCGCAATGGCGGGCGAGCTGGTAACCAATGGTGGCGCAGGCGATGGCACGGTGCCAGATGCGCGGGAACCACTCCCGGTCATGGCCGCCAACAACGCCGAAGTACTGCTGCACCGTAGCGGCCAGGGCAAGGCTGCGCACGGTGTTCATGCCCAGGGCATGCACTGCTGCATCCAGAGATGTATGTGGCTGCTGCTGGCCGAATACCGGCGCCGAAGCGGCGGCGAGCATGCGCGTGCTGAGCGCGGAGTCACGGCTGATGACCCGTGATGCGTCTGCGGGCACCGCCTCGTCGTCCGTGCACAGCCGCATCAGCGGTAGCAACAGATCAGGCGGGCTGGGCAGGTTATTGAGACGCGTGCGTCGCAATGTATCGGCGGAGACTGATCCCATAACGCCACTCTTGAGTAATCGTTCAGCGACGTCAAGGACTTCCGCGCAAGATAACCGTTGAGAGATGTTCAGCCAGGGTCGCTGTCGTCGGTAGTGGCCAACTGCGCGAGGATGACGGCGGTAATGTCCTCGGGCGATGCACCGGCCGGCGCGGGGATGCGCAGGTCGGCATGGCGTGCGTACAGGGGCAGGCGCTCGCTGGCGAGATCAGAGAGATCCTGGTCGGGCCGCATGGCGAGCCCGCGGTCGGCACCCGAGCCCACGCGCTGCTGTAGCGCAGCCAGGGGGACGTCCAGCCAGAGGATCCTGCCCAGGCGTTTCAGGGCCGTCATGGCGGGCTCGCTGTAGACCATGGAGCCGCCGGTGGCGATCACCGTATCGCGACAGTCCAGTGCCCGGGCCTCGGTTTCTTCGGCGGCCAGTACGCCTGCCGGGCCTTCCGCATCCACGATGGTCTGCAGTGAACATTTGCGGCTCGCCTCCACGAGGGCATCGGTGTCCACGAAGCGCCGTCCCAGCCGGTCAGCAAGCAGGCGCCCGATGGTGCTCTTGCCGCTGCCCGGCATGCCGATGAGAACGAGATTGCCGCGGTCCGCCATGCGCCTCCCCGGGGAACTGGTTTGCCCTGGCGCTATGATATACGGTGCGATCACGTACGACACCAACGCGGAGGACTTGCGATGACACCGGTTCGCACGATGGTAGCGGCGCTGATGGTGCTGCTGCTCGCCGGCTGTGCCCAGACCAGCCAACAGCTCCGCCTCGCCCCGGATGCGCAGATGGACGAGCGCACCATCGGTGATGGCCACACGGTGGCGCTGCGGGTGGTGGACGAGCGTGAGCATGCCCGCCTGGGGCAGCTCGAGAACCGCGACGGCGAGCATGCGGATCTGGTCGGCGCCGTCCAGGTGGAGGAGGTGGTGCGCCAGGCCGTGGAAGAGGGCCTGCGGGCCAGTGGTTTTGCCGTCGCCGGCTGGGACGCCGATGCCGAGCGACGCCTGGAGGTCCGGGTCCTGGACCTGGAGCACCGGGTCTCTGCCGGGCTCTCGCGGGATGTGTCCACCCGGATCGAGCTGCGCTCCGAGGGACATCGCGGCGAGAGTCGATTGAGCGGGCAGGCGCGGGCACGCGATTCGGATCGGGTCAGCCATCGCCCGGACGCCGACGACAATCAGGCCTATCTGGACGCCGCCCTGAGCCGGACCCTGGGGCGGCTGCTGAACGAGGAGCTGCTGGAGTTCCTCGCGGCGGACTGAATATGGGGCGGAACGGAACTGTGCGTGCGCACTGACGTCCAAATGCATGCTGACCGGGCGGTCAGCGGCATGGGCAGGATTCAGGAGTCACGGATGTTGAGACAATTGCTGCTGGGGACGATTCTCGTGGCGTTTGCGGGTGCGCCGGCCTTCGCCGGCGGCGACGGCGCCGACGAGGCGCGGGCGGCCCCGGAGATCCCGGAGTTCAGCGCCGTCTACGAACTCCGGCGCAACAATCTCCGGGGTGCGGAGCTCACGCGCACACTGCGGTGCCAGGATGACGGCCTCTGCCGGTTCAGCTCCGAGGGGCGAACCGTGGGCTTCGCCGATCTGCTCCTGCGCGGCCGCATCGAGGAATTCACCCGCTTCCGTCTGGATGCCGACGGCATTTACCCCAGGGACTACTCCTATCGCCAGCGCGCCCGCGGCGACAATGACGAATACGTTCGCCTGTTCTTCAATCCCGCCACCGGGCGTGTCAATAGCCGCGGCGACGACGAGTGGCAAGACGATATCGAGGGCGAGGTGATGGACGAGCTGCTGTCGCAGCTACGCCTGGCAATGGCGGTGCGCGCCGGCGAGACGGAGATGGAATTTACCGTGGTGGAAGGCGACGGCGAGCGGGAAGTGTACCGTTTCGAGGTCGCCGGTAATGAACGTATCGAGACCGACGCCGGAGCCTTTGACACGGTCAAGGTTCAGCGCGTTGGCGGTTCGGAGAGGCGCACCACCACCATGTGGTTTGCCCCGGAGCTGGAGTACATTCCGGTGGTGGTGAAGCAGGAGCACGTGGAGCGGGAGAACTACACCGCCACACTCAAGGAGATCAAGTCCGCGCCGAAGTTGCGCTCCATCGGCGGCTGATCGACCCGGCGCCGGGGGTGGTTCAGCGCTTCCCGGTCCTATTGCTCTTCGTCCGGCTCGCCGACATAGTCGATCCGCCAGATGCTGCCGTGGCGGGAATCCCCCAGGTAGAGGCTGCCATCCGGGCTCTGCGCCAGGGAGATGATAGCCCGCCCCCGGGGTGCCGGCCCTGCTGGCAGGCCCTCAACGAACACGCTGCGTTCGCCGGTTAACCGACCCTCGTCGTCCAGTGACAGGGCAGTGACCACGGGCGGTGTATCGGTATCGCCGGCGAAGGCGGCAAAGGCCGACTGCCGATAGTGTTCAGGGAACTGGTGGCCGCTGTAGAAGAGCAGGTCCGTTGGTGCCCGCGCCCCGGGGAACGTCATTTCCGGCGCCCGGAACAGCTTGCAACCGTTGCCCGGCTTCCCGTCGCGCTCGTAGTCGGGGGTTTCCAGGCGGCGGTGCCTGGCGGCGTCGTAGTAGCAGTAGGGCCAGCCGAAGTCACTTGCCGCGCCGATGCGCAGCAGTTCGTCGGCAACCTGTGGCAGCCGGTCTGCCATGGGTGCCTGGTCATCGACTCGGCGGGTCAGCGGGCCGGGTGCCTGTCCCAGCGCATACAACTGCTCCTCACGCGGGTTCCAGCTCATGCCGGTGGCATCCCGCAGGCCGGCGGCATAGTGTTCGGCGTCCTCCTGGCTCTGGCCGGCCTCATCACGCTGGAAAAACCAGATTCCGGCGGCACGGTCGCGCTCCCTGCACGGTGCTGCCGTGGCGGTGGCCTGCTCGTCCGGAGGGCATGATTCCCTGGCCGTGGCCACGCTGACGAAGACACCGTCCTCGTGGACCACCAGCGAGCGCGGGGCGTCGGTGTCGGGAAAGCCGTGGGCGATGACCCGCGGGCTGTCCCGCGGCCCCAGGCGCCCCTCGTGCAGTGGTGAGCTGAGTACCCGCCCCGGCTCTGCAAGGAACAGCCGGTCGCCCTGGATCGCCAGGCCGACGCCGCCGCGTTCACCGAAGCGGACCTGCTCGTCGAACCAGCCATCACCGTCCGTATCGCGCAGGCCGGCGATTCCTCCGGGCCCGTCCGGCGTATTCTGAATGGCAACGTAGAGGTCGCCATCGTCGGTGACGTCCATGTGGCCCATGGGACCAAGGTCCACCGCCACCAGACGGGCGCAGAACCCCCCCGGCACCACCGGCATGCCGGTCTCTTGTTTGCAGGCCTCCTCCGGTGCTGCCATCGCGAGCTGAGGGACCTGCCAGAGGGCCGCAACAAGGATGGCCGCGGTAATGTGGCGAATGTTCATGCGCGTCCTCCGTGCGCGGTTCCTTCACGGCGCAAAGCGATGGAGCGCCATTTCCCTGCCGTACTGCCGTTCCACCATGGTCAGCGCACCGGCCGTTTCGTCACCGGTCAGACAGGCGAAAACCGCCCCTGTATCCAGACAGACATGGGATCGCCGGCGCCGGACCTGCGGATGCGGCGTGTGTCCACAGTACGTGGTGGACAGTCCCGGCGCACGTTCCGGCACGCCCTCGCCGCCGCCGAGCATGAGTTTCCGCGTCCAGAGCAGGTGCGCCGGGTCCATGTCGATGCCCGCTTCAAGTTCCGAGTCCGTGACCACCGTTGCGGCGCCGGTAGGCAGTTCCGCGTGCACCACGTGATAGCACTCGCCGTTGCCACCGCCAACGGTGATCAGGTGGGGCAGCTTTGCCGCCGCTTCGACGTTAGCCGCCAGCCGGGGCTCCTCCTCCGGATGCCGCCGCCCGTGCAGCCACTCGCCGCCGTTTTCCAGATGCAGCGCTGCTGCGCCGGGGTCACCGGCGAGACGGCGGAGCATCATGTCCTCGTGATTACCCATTACCGCATGAAACCAGGGGGCCTCCAGCAGCGCGAGGCAATCCGCGGATTCAGGGCCCCGGTCGATGAGGTCACCCACGGACAGCACCCGGTCATTGACCGGGTCGAATCCCAGTGCATCCAGCGCGCGCTCCAGCACCGCACGGCAACCATGGAGGTCACCTACGATCAGATCGCGCCCCTGGCGGTTGGCAGGCAGCTGGTGATGCCGGACTGTGCTCGTGATGTCTCTTGCCGATCCGGATTTAATGCTCTCCCCATTCCCTCAAGACCACCCTTCCGGAGCGCGGGTTCCCGGTCAAACGTCAGGAACCGTTCAGTGTTTTCGTAGTAAAGGGTGTGTACGTTGGTTGTATAATTAGTGTGTTGTCTGACGCTCCACCAACTGCTGTTCGCTCCCGGGAGACCCTGTTCATGAAACCTCTGTTCCTGGCCGTCGCGGTCGCCGCTTCGCTGTTTCTGTCCACTGCGCCGGTTCAAGGGGACACGGTGCGTTCCCAGGGTGTCGACATTCCGCGTCAGGCGGAGGTGGACGGCGCGCCCGTGGTGCTCTTCGGTCACGGCGTGGCCCGCTACGCCCGCATTTTCCGCGTCTACGTCGCGGCCATGTACGGTCCGGAAGATACCGCGCCCGAGGACCTGCTGGCGAGTGACGTTCCACGGCGACTGGCGATCACCTACCTGCGCGATGTGGGTGCCGACGACATCCGCGAGGCCACGCGGGTGGTGCTGGACGAGCAGTTCAACGAGGACGAAATGGCGGAACTCGCCGACCGCTTCGACAGCTTCAACGCGCTGTACCAGGACGTCGGCGACGGCGATCAATACGTCTACGAGTATCGCCCGGACGGTGAAGAGTCGCGCCTGTATTTCAACGGTGAACTGCAGGGCAGCGTGAATGGCGCTGATTTCGCCCGCGCCTACCTGGGGATCTGGCTCGGTGACAACGCCCTGTCGGACAGCCTGCGACGGGACCTTCTGTCCGGTCCTTAAGGGAGTCGTCGGACCATTGTCGCCACGGCGGCGCTCCAACCATGTATCGGACGCCCTGGCGTGCGTCACAAAGCGTTCCCCGGTTGGTAGTATCGTCACCATGGTGACCGCGAGGAGGCAGGATGGCCGACATCGACATGACCGGGCGGCGAGCGTACGTGCTGGACACCAACGTGCTGATCCACGACCCGGGCGCGTTGTACAAGTTCAAGGAACACAGCGTCATCATTCCGATGGCTGTGCTGGAGGAACTGGACCGGCTCAAGACCGGCACCACGGACATCTCCCGGAGCGCACGCCAGGCCACCCGTAACCTCGGTGCGCTGCTGGATCGGGTGGAGCAGGACGCCGTGGCCAACGGCATTCCCGTGGGCGATTCCGCCGACCCGGATGCGCCGCGGGGACGGCTGTTCTTCTTCATGCCGCCATCCGGGCAGGCGCTCCCGGGGCTGGACGACAGCTCCGCGGACAACCGCATCATCGCCGAGGTGCGGGAGGCGCAGCGCACCCGCACCGAGGATGCCGTGGTGCTGGTAAGCAAGGACGTGAATCTGCGTGTCAAGGCCACCGCCCTGGGTATCCGCGTCGAGGACTACCGCAACGACCAGGTTCTGGACGACATCGATGCCATGATCAGCGGCCTTCACGTCGGTGGTCCTGGGCTCTGGGATGAACTGGATGCCGACGTCGCCTCCTGGAAAGAGGACGGAAAGACCTACTACCGCGTCTCGGGGCCCGGCGTGGCGGCGTGGCATCCGGGGCTACTGATCTGCGAGAACGAGGACAGCGGCTTCGAGGCCATCGTCCGCGACAATGACGGCAGCTCTGCGCTGCTGGAAGTGTGCCGCAACCACCGCGGCGATCGCGGCGGGGTCTGGGGTGTCACCGGGCGCAACACCCGCCAGAACTTCGCCCTGAACATCCTGCTGGATCCCACCATTGATCTGGTCACCATCGCCGGCCAGGCCGGCACCGGCAAGACCTATATGGCGCTGGCCGCCGGCCTGCACCAGGTCTACGAGGACCGCCGTTTCGAGCGCATCATCGTCACCCGGGAAGCGGTGCCCATGGGGGAGGATATCGGCTTCCTGCCCGGTACCGAGGAAGAGAAGATGGCGCCCTGGATGGGCGGCATTCAGGATAACCTCGAGGAACTCCTGCGCGCCGAGGACAGCTGGACCGCCGCCGCCGGTAAGGACATGCTCGCCGGCCGGATCCTGTTCCGCTCGCCGGTATTCATGCGCGGTCGCACGTTCAACGACACATTCCTGATCATCGACGAAGCCCAGAATCTCTCGCCCAAACAGATCAAGAGCCTGGTCACTCGCGCCGGCCGCGGCACCAAGATCATCTGCATCGGCAACGTGCGCCAGATCGACAGCCCCTATCTCACCGAGACCACCTGCGGGCTCACCTACCTGGTGCAGCGCTTCCGCAGCTGGCCCCACGCCGCCCACGTGACCCTGAAGGAAGTGGAGCGCTCACGGCTGGCATTGCAGGCCGAGGACGTGCTCTGACCGGCCCGAAAGGAGGATCACGACGCCACGTAGGGTGGATCCTCATGCACCTTCTCCCGACATGCCGGCCGAGGCGGGTTGGTGGGAGGTGGTTTGCGGTGCATCAAGATGCACCCTACGGGAAAGCACGCGTAGGGTGGATCTTCAGGTCCACCGCTGCTGCCTTTGACGAAACACCCTGGCTTGCAGATAGGCAGAAGGTGGACCTGAAGGTCCACCCTACAAGCTACGAGTTGCGGGAGCAGCCCCGGTGCGACGCGGTCGCGCACCGAGGGGCAGTGTTCACGCCGAGGCCTTGTCCCCGAGGCCGACGTTGTTCTTTTCCAGCACCCGCTCGGCGCGGTAGCTGGAGCGGACCAGCGGCCCCGATACCACTTCCAGGAAACCCTTGGCCAGACCCCGCTCCCGGTACTCGGCAAACTGATCCGGGGTGACGAAGCGCTCCACCGGCAGGTGATTCACCGTGGGCCGCAGGTACTGACCGAAGGTGACGATATCCACGTTGTGAGCGCGGAGGTCGTCCATGGTCTCGTCGATCTCCTCGTCCGTCTCCCCCAGGCCCAGCATCAGACTGGTCTTGGTGAGCACGTCCGGGCGGTGGCGTTTGGCATGGGCCAGAACCTCCAGGGTCTGCTCATAGGAGGCCCGCGGATCGCGCACCGGGTGAGTCAGGCGCCGCACGGTCTCCACGTTCTGGGCGAACACCGAGATGCCGGAATCCACCACCTTCTCCACATCGCCCTTGCGACCGCCGAAGTCCGGCGTCAGTACCTCCACGGCGGTGTCCGGGTTCTCGCGGCGAATGGCGCGCACGCACTCGGCGTAATGTTCGGCGCCGCCGTCCGGGAGGTCGTCCCGGTCCACGGAGGTGAGGACCACGTAATTCAGCCCCATCAGGCGCACCGACTCCGCCGTGTTGGCCGGTTCCTCGTGGTCCAGCCAGCCGCCGGGGTTGCCGGTGTCCACCGCGCAGAATCGGCAGGCGCGGGTGCAGACCGAGCCCATGAGCATGATGGTGGCGGTACCGGCGTTCCAGCACTCGCCGATATTGGGGCACATGGACTCCTCGCACACCGTGCTCAGGCGATGCTCGCGCACGTTGCGTTTGACCTCGGAATAGCCCTTGCCGGTGGGAATACGGGCACGCAGCCACGGCGGCTTCTCGCCCCGGGGCACCGGTGCTGCCTCACGTTGCTGCTTGACGCCGTTCTTGATGGCGTTGAAGCCTTGTTCGGTGCGGAACTTGGATCCGCTGACCACAACAGGGATATCCTTCAATCGGCTCATGCGATACTCCGGACTCACGAATCGGAAGCATTAGTGTGACGCACGGCAGCATCTTAGACAAATGAGCACGGGGCCCAGGTTCTGTGACCATGACGCGCCCTACAGGGTCGATCAGCCGTCGCCGTAGGGCGGATCTTCAGATCCGCCGTCACGAGATATGCCGGCCAAGGCGGCGTAACCGAAGCCCGATCGGCGGACCTGAAGGTCCGCTCTACGATTGATGGTGCATCTCGATGCACCGCCTACGACGAACGCCGTGGCGGCGCCTTGGGCTTGAATCCCACCGGCTTGTCGGCGATCCAGGCGACGAACCGGGCGATCTCCGGGTGCCCCCGCAGTGCTTCCAGGGTGTTGTAGTCCCGCTCCAGGTCCTTCTCGGAGAGCACGCGGTGGACGTGGTTGTGGCAGGGCCGGCAGAGCAGTGTCACCGCCTTCTGCAGCTCCTCCAGGCGATACTGCCGGCGCGTGCGACGGTTGCGGTGCCGGGTGCGTGGCACCAGGTGATGCCGAGTGAGCTGCTCGGCACGTCCGCACAGGGCGCATACCGCGTGCTCTTCTCCCGTCGCCGCGGTCATTCGTCCAGCAGGCGTCGCTTGGCGGCGTTGATACGGCTCGCCAGGTAGTCCGAGCCGCCGCGGTCCGGGTGCAGGCGCTGCATCAGTCGCCGGTGGGCGGAGCGGATCTGCTCGGCATCCGCATCCGTGGGCACGCCCAGGATCTCGCAGGCTTCCTCGCGACTCAGGGGGCCGGCCCGCCGGGTATCCCGGCGGCGGGATCCCGCCGCACCGGTATCGCCGCTGTCCGCCGACGCCTGGCCGCCTCCAAGCCACCGCCGCAGCAGCGGCCATGCCCGGATCAGCGGCCACAGCCGCATGGCCAGCGGCCAGAGTGCTGCCACGATGGCGAAGATCCAGTGCAGCCGCCCGGTCACCAGCAGCAATACCAGAAACGCCACGCCACCCCACAGCAGCGCCTTGCGCCCCCACGCGCGGCGCTTTTCCGCGGGCAGGAAGGTGTAGACGATCAGCCCCAGCAGGGCGGCGGCGATGGCAAGCTGGATCAAGGCGGTGGCGCCCGGTTGTCCCATGACACCGGCTATTGTGCGGCGACTGATGGTGGATTCAAGCATCTGCGAAGGGGCAAACCGCGACGGTGCAGAAAAGCAGCGAGACTGCCCGCCTGTGGGAGCGGCTTTAGCCGCGATTCCTTCCTGAGCACTGTGATACCGCCGTCGCGGCTAAAGCCGCTCCCACACGGCCCTCAATCGCTGGCAAAAGGACCTGCAGGATGCGTAGGCTGTGTCGCTCGCTTGCGGGAATCGGGGCATGACGTGGAACAGACCTGGGGCACCATTGATCATCGCCGTGGCACCCTGATCGCCACCATCGGCGTGGTGGCGCTGAGCTTCGATGCCCTGCTGGTGCGCCTGGCCATGGCCGATGCCGGGGTGGTGATCTTCTGGCGCGGCCTGCTCATCGCCCTGTCGCTGACCGTGGTGCTGCGCTGGTGGCGGGGTCTGTGGAGCTGGCAGCAGATCGCCCGTGGCGGCGTGCCGGGGATGGCGGTCAGCGCCGGGTTCGCGGCCACGCTGGTGCTGTTCGTGCTGGCGGTGCTCAATACCCGTGTGGCCAACGTGGTGGTGATCCTGGCTGCTGCACCCATGTTCGCGGCACTGTTCTCCGGCGTGTTCCTGCGGGAATGGGTGGGATTGCGCACCTGGGTCGCCATGGCCGCTTGCCTGGTGGGGATTCTGCTGGTGTTCGGCGGTTCCATCGGCTTCGGCGGCTGGCTCGGGGATCTGTTCGCCCTGATGGCCGCCCTGGTGGTGGGCGCGAACTTCACCGTGCTGCGCCGCTCCCCCGTGGTGGATCGTATGGCGGCGGTGGCCGGCGCCGGACTGATCGGTGCCCTGGTGGCGCTGCCGTTCGTCAACCCGTTGAACGTGACCGGTGGCGGCATGGCGGCGCTGGCGGTGATGGGCCTGGTGCAGATGCCGGTGGCCCTGGCATGCCTGGGGGAGGCCACCCGCTATTTGCCGTCCGCCGAGGTTTCCCTGTTCCTGCTGGTGGAGACGGTACTGGGGACCTTCTGGGTCTGGGTGATGCTGGGCGAGGAGCCGCCGGGAGCGACCCTGCTCGGAGGCGGCATCGTACTGACGGCGCTGGCTGTGCACTCCGCGGTGAACCTGCGCGAAGAGCGGCCATCCACCGGGGCGTGACGGCGCCGTTTCAGTCGTCGCTGCGGCTGGCGACGATGCGCTCGTAGGCCTGGCGAATGGCGGTGGCTTCTTCAGCGGCCTTGCGGCGCCGCGGTTCCCCGGCGTCCGGGGGCAGCTTGTCGGGATGATGCCGGTTGATCAGTCGCCGGTAAGCGGTCTTCACCGTGGGATCGGCCGCCGTGGGCGACACGCCCAGGGTGCGGTAGGCGGCCACCAGCTCCGCGGGGAGCTGCTCGGTGGCGGCGCGCTTCTTTGCCCGGCCGCGCGCCCACCACCAGCCGGCGCCGAGCCCGGCGAAGCCGCCCAGGGGGCCCAGCATCCAGTAGCCGGCGACCATGCCGGCCATGGCCGGGGCCCAGTGTTTTGCGGCGCTCATGCAGCCAGCGCTCCCTGCTGCCGCGCAAAGTACTCGCGCACCCCCTGGAGTTGTGCAGCCGGTTCCGTGATGCGCACCAGGGTGCGTCGTGCGCCCTCGCCGTCCGGGCGTCCGGCCAGATACCAGCCGATGTGCTTGCGCGCCACCCGCACCCCCTGTTCAGGGCCGTAGAAGGCGTGGAGTTGCTGCAGGTGTCCCAGCAGCAGGTCGCGCACCGTCGCCGGGTCCGGCTCCGGCGACTGCTCCCCGGTATCCAGATAGTGCTGGATCTCGCGGAAAATCCAGGGGCGCCCCTGGGCGGCACGACCGATCATGACGCCGTCGGCGCCGGTGTACTCCAGGACCCGGGCGGCGGCCTCGGGGCCGTCGATGTCGCCGTTGGCGAACAGGGGCAGGGTAACCGCGCGGCGGATGGCGCGGATGGTGTCGTACTCGGCCCGGCCCTTGTAGAGCTCGGCCCGGGTGCGCCCGTGCACCGCCAGAGCCGCGATGCCGGCGTCCTGGGCGATTTCGGCGATGCGCACGCCGTTGCGATGGTCCGGAGCCGGTCCGGTGCGGATCTTCAGGGTCACCGGCACGTCCACGGCAGCCACCACCGTTGCCAGGATCTCCGCCACCAGGCCCTCGTCGGCCAGCAGCGCCGAGCCGGCCTGGCGGTTGCAGACCTTTTTCGCCGGGCAGCCCATGTTGATGTCGATGATCTGGGCCCCGCCGGCGGCATTGAAGCGCGCGGCGTCGGCCAGCATCGCCGGCTCGGCTCCGGCGATCTGGACAACCCGGGGCGAGGGTTCGCCGCGGTGGTCAGCGCGCAGGCGGGACTTGCGGCTGTCCCGCAGCTTCGGGTCGGAGTGGACCATCTCCGACGCAGCCATCGCGGCGCCGTGGGCGCGACAGAGGGTCCGGAACGGGCGGTCGGTGACCCCCGCCATGGGCGCCAGGACCACGTTGCCATCAAGGATGTAAGGGCCGATACGCATGGGGACGGATGCTCGTGGAACTGAAGACGGCGATGATACCGAAGCCCGGCCACGGGAGGAAATGTCGGCGCGCGGCGGCCACGGTGGCTGCTAGACTCGCCCTGAGCTGCGTGCTTGTGGCGCGCGCACAACCACGGGGGAGACGACGGTGAAAGCAGTATTCCTGGATCGGGAATCCCTGGATCGGAACGACCTGAAGATGGCCGCGCTGGAAGGCGCGGTGGACAGCTTCGTCAGCCATCAGCGTACCAGCCCCGAGCAGGTGGCGGAGCGTCTGGCGGATGCCGATATCGCTGTGGTCAACAAGGTGGTCCTGGACCGCGCCGTGGTCCAGCGGCTGCCGGATCTGAAACTGATCTGCGTGGCGGCCACCGGCGTCAACAACGTGGACGTGGACGCCTGCCGCGAGGCGGGCATCGCCGTGGCGAACTGCCGCGGGTATGGTACGGATTCCGTGGCTCAGCACACCATCGGCCTGATGCTGTCCCTGGCCACGCGCATGTTCGACTACCACCGGGCGGCCATGCGCGGTGACTGGGGCCGCAGCACCCAGTTCTGTCTGCTGGACTATCCCATCGTGGAACTGGCCGGGCGCACCCTCGGGCTGGTGGGCCTGGGCACCCTGGGTGGCCGCGTGGCCGAGCTAGCCCGGGTCCTGGGCATGGAAGTGCTGGTGGCGCAGCGCCCCGGCGGCGCACCGGAACCGGACCGCGTGCCCCTGGATGAGCTGCTGCCGCAGGTGGATGTGCTGTCCCTGCACTGTCCGCTCACGGATGCCACCCGTGGGCTCATCGGTGCCCGGGAACTGGCCGCCATGCAGCCCCACGCCTTCGTTATCAATACTGCCCGCGGCGGGTTGGTGGACGAGCAGGCCCTGGCGGAGGCCCTGCGCGCCGGACGACTGGGTGGCGCCGGGTTTGACGTGCTCACGGCGGAGCCGCCGAGGGAGGGCAACGTGTTGCTGGACGACAGCATTCCCAACCTGATCGTTACCCCGCATTCCGCGTGGGGAAGCCGCGAGGCGCGGCAGCGCATCGTCGAGCAGCTCACCGAGAATGTCAGCGCCTACCGGCGAGGCGAGGATCTGCGGCGCGTTGTCTAGTGTCCTGTCCGGGACAGGACACTAGGTCAGAGGCGCGGCTCGCGCCGGTCGCCCTGCATCGGGGCGGTGTCCGGCGGGTCGCCTGCGCCGTGGTCAGCGCTGTCGTCATCCACGTGTTCGCTCATGGCGCGCAGGGATTCCAGGTCGCGGATGGTTTCACGGACCTCGCTGGCAACGGGGAGGGCATCTGCTGTCCAGCGCACCAGGGGGAGGGCGGCGTCCCGTAGCAGGACATCCCGCTCACTGTGCTGGCGGCCGTCCGTCAGCTCTGCCACCGCGACCACGCGCAACTGGCTGTCGCAGACCAGGAAGTCCGCGATCTGGTCGCCCAGCACCAGCGGTGGTTTGCCGCGGGGTTCCAGGAAGGCGCTGAAGGGAACCCGCGCCAGTACGCGGTGATTGGGCAGGCCCGCCTGCAGGGTTTCGTACAATCGCCGGTGAGCCCCGGTCAGCACGGGTCTGGGGCGCACGCTGATGGCCGGCGTGCGTTGGCGTCGTCGCGACACCCAGACGAAGAACGCCAGCAGGACCAGCAGGACGGTGACGGTGGCTGGGAGCAGGATGGCAAAGTCCATGGCGGCGGGCGATCACTGGCTTTGGATCCTGCGCACGGTACTCTCAACGGAACTGTCTGACCAGATCCCCCAGATCCGCCGTCATGCGGGTCAGGGTCTCGGTGGTCTCCGCGACCGTGGCGGCTGTCTCACTGGTCTGCGCCAGGCCGTGGCTGATGGTGTTGACGTTCTGGTTGATCTGCTCCGCCGTGGCCGATTGCTGCTCGGTACTGCTGGCGATCTGGTGACTCATGTCGGCGATTTCCGCCACCGCCGCCAGGACGCCTTCCACGGCGTCGGCCGCATCCCGGGTCATCGCCTGCACCTGTTCGCTGGACGTCTGGCCCCGCTCCATGGCGGTGGCCGCCTGGCGGGCACTGGTCCTGATTTCACCGAGGACACTTTCGATGTCTGCGGTGGCCTCGCCGGTGCGCCGGGAGAGCTGTCGCACCTCGTCGGCGACTACCGAGAAGCCGCGACCGCTGTCGCCGGCCCGCGCCGCCTCGATGGCCGCGTTGAGTGCCAGCAGGTTGGTCTGTTCGGCGATGCCGCGGATGGTGTCGAGAATGGTCTGAATGCCTTCAGTGCGCTGCAGAAGCAGTTGCATTGCCGTGCCTGCGTCGCGGGTCTCGGTGCCGAGGCCGTTCATGGCATTGTCGGCGTCCCGGACCAGGCCGTGGAACTCCTGCGCCCGGGAACGGGCGTCTTCCGACCGCGAGGCGGCGTGGCTGGTGTTGCGGGAGACCTCGGCGACGGTGGCGGACATCTGGTTCATGGCCGTGGCCACCTGGGTGAGCTCCTCCTGCTGGCTCTGGATCGCGCCGCCGCTGCGCTCGGCGGCCTGCTCGGAGGTGGCCGCCGCGTCCCGGAGTTGATCGGCCAGGTCGCCGATCCGGCCCAGAAGCGTCCGCTCCCGGGCCTGGTAGAGCTTGACCTCCAGGAGCAATTGAGCGGCATCGTCGTCGGCACCCCCGTAGACCCGCCTGGCAACGCGATTGTCGAACAGGGCGCCGGCCCGTTGCCGCACACGGTGCAGGCGTCCTGCCGCCAACACAGCGCTGGCGCCGGCCACAGCCAGCACGACCATGGCTGTTGCTGCGCCGGCGGTGCCTCCGAGGCTGCCCGCGCCGAAGCCCCCGAGGACGCCGACCGTCGTCGCCGCGGCGATGCGCCCGCGCAGCCCGGGCAAGAACCGCCGGCGGTGCCGCCGGCCTTTCCAGAATTGCTGATACAGGCGCTCCGCACGGCGGACGTCATCATTATCCGGTGCCGTACGCACGGACTGGAAGCCCACCTGCCGACCATGCTCGAACACGGGTGCCACATAGGCGTTCACCCAGTAATGGTCACCGTTCTTGCAGCGGTTCTTGACGATGCCCATCCAGGGGCGGCCGGCCTTGAGGGTGTCCCAGAAATCCTGGAACACCGCCGGCGGCATGTCCGGATGCCGGATGATGTTGTGCGCCTGGCCGATGAGTTCGTCACGCCGGAAGCCGGCCACCGCGCAGAAGTCGTCATTGACGTACTGGATGACACCCTTGGCATCGGTGGTGCTGATCAGCCGCTTGTCGGCGTCGAAGCGTTGTTCACGGCCCGTGACTGGCAGATTCTTCCGCATGCGCGTTCTACAACCTTTGGTTCTGCACGGAAAGGCGCGCAGGCTACAGGGGGGCGCCTGGCACTGCTGTGAAGGTGTCGACAAATAAAGGTATTACTTTAGGGGTAGTCTTGGGCGGGGCGCTCGTGTCCTTCGAGGGCGCGCTCCACCTGCATGACGCTGTAGTCTCCGGGAACGCGCTGGCGGCTGAAACCCAGGCGTTCCATCAGTCGCAGCATGCCGCGGTTGGCCGAGAGCACCTGGCCTTCGATACGCTCCAGGCCGTGATCGCGGGCCGTTTCCATGAGCCGCTCCATCAGCCGACGGCCAAGCCCCTTGCCCTGCCAGTCGTCGGCCACGGCGATGGCGAACTCGCAGCTGCGCCCGTCCGGGTTGACCACGTAGCGGGCGACCCCCACCTGCCGGGTTTCCTGGCCGGATTCATCCACGGCCACCAGCGCCATCTCCCGGTGGTAGTCGATCTGAGTGAAGCGCACCAGCATGGGCAACGTGACCTGGCCCATGTGGTCCATGAAGCGGTAGTAGCGCGAGCGTGCCGACAGCCCCTCGATGAACGCCTCTTCCATGGCCGCGTCCTCCGGCCGGATGGGGCGCAGCAGCACCCGGGTGCCGTCGGGCAGGGTTTCCGTGCGGGTGAGGTGGCGCGGATAGGGCATGATCGCCATGTGGCTGTAGCCATCACCGACGCTGTCGCGGATGTGCACCCGGGCGTCCACCGCGATGACGCCGCTGTCGGGGTCGGCAATGACCGGGTTGATGTCCACGTCGGTGACCCGGGGCAGCGAGCACACCAGATCCGAGAGCCGCAGCAGGGCGTGCTCGAACTCCCGGCGCAGGCGGCTGTCCTCGCTCAGGCGCAGGTGCCGCCCCACGCGGGTGCGCACCATGAGGTCCCGGGCTAGAAAGTCGTTCAGCGGCGGCAGCGACACGGCGCGGTCGCGGATCACCTCCACCATGGAGCCGCCGGAGCCGAAGCTGATCACCGGGCCGAACACCGGATCACGCACCACCCCGAGCATGACCTCGTGGCCGTGGCGGGGGGTGTGCATGGGCTCCACCGAGACGCCGTCCGGCTCCACGTCCGGCCGCGCCCGCCGCACCGCCGCCAGGATGTCGGCGTAGGCCTGCTCCACCGCGTCGCCGCTGAGCACGTTCAGGCGCACACCGTCCACGGCCCGTTTGTGGGTGATGGCCGGCGAGTTGATCTTTACCGCCACCGGCAGCCCGAGCCGCTCCGCGGCCGCGCGGGCTTCCGCGGCGGAGCGCGCCACAACCGTCGTGCTGACAGGGATCTCGAAGGCCTCGAGGATGGACTTGGACTGCCAGGGCGTGAGCCGGGTCTGCCCTGCCGCCAGGGCGGCGTCGATGATGCCCTGGGCCGTCGCCATGTCCGGCTCACTGCGGGCACTGGAGGCATCGGGAACCTGCATGAGCAGGGACTGGCTGCGCCGGTAGCGGGAGAGTGCCGACAGTGCCTCGGCGGCGTTCTCCGGGGTCGCGAAGTTGGGAAAACCGGCGCTGGTGAACTGTTCGCGGGCGCTGCGGATGCGTGTGCCGCCCATCCAGCAGGCCAGCACCGGCTTGCGCCGCGTGTCCAGCTCGCACAGCGCCTGTGCCGTGGCCTCCGGCTCCGTGCGCGCCTGCGGCGTGAGGATCACCAGGGCGCCGTCAACGCCCTGATCGGCCAGGCAGGTGCTGACACTGTTGCGGAAACGCTCGGCGTCGGCGTCGCCGAGAATATCCACCGGGTTGTCACCCGGCCATCGCGCCGGGAGATGCTCGTTCAGCGTGTCCAGGGTGGCGGCACTGAGCTCCGACAGCTGCAGCTCCCGCTCGGCAATCAGGTCCGTGGCGATGATGCCGGGGCCACCGCCGTTTGTGATCACGGCGATGCGGTCCCCCCGCAGACGCCGCCCGGCGGCCAGCAGCTCGGCGGCGGCAAAGAGTTGCCCGACGGTGGGGACGCGGACCGCGCCGGCGCGGCCCAGGGCGGCGTCGAAGGCGTCATCAGCGCCTACCAGGGCGCCGGTGTGGGAGCTGGTGGCGCGATGGCTGGCCTGCTGTCGCCCCACTTTCATGACAATCACCGGCTTCAGCCGGGCGGCGGCGCGCAGGCCGCTCATGAACCGCCGTGCGTCGGTGATGGTCTCCACGTACAGCAGAATGCTGCGGGTATCCGGGTCCAGCGCCAGATAGTCCAGCACGTCGCCGTAGTCCACGTCGGTGGTGTCGCCCAGGGAGCAGACAGCGGAGAAGCCGATGCGGCGGCTGTCGGCCCAGTCCAGCACCGCCGAAGTGAGCGCGCCGGACTGGGAGACCAGCGCGAGTTGACCAGGAAGCGCATGGCTACGGGAGAAGGTGGCGTTCAGGCCCAGGTGCGGGCGCATCAGGCCCACCCAGTCCGGACCGATGATCCGGATGCCGTGGCGGCGGGCCGTCATCATCACCGACTGCTCCACCCGCTTGACCCCGGTGCCTGGCTCGCCCAGGCCGGCGGCCAGGATCAGCGCTGCCCTGACCCCCTTGCGGCCGCAGTCCTCCACCACCTGGTGAATCGCCCGCGGGGGGACGCAGATCACCGCCAGGTCCGGGGTCTCCGCCAGCGCCTGCACCCTGGAGACGCAGGGCAGCTCGCGCACCCTGCGGTGGTGCGGGTTGACTGGCAGGATGGTGCCCCGGAAGCTGCCGTCGACCAGGTTGTCCAGCACCTGCGCACCCACCGAGCCGGGGGTTTCGCTGGCACCGATAACGGCAATGCTCCGGGGCTGGAAGAACCGCTCCAGGTAATGTGTGCCCATGCTCGCAGTCCCCGCAGGAATCCTTTCAGTGCCCGGTGCGGAAACCGCACCGGGCGCCGTGGTACCGGCGCCGGACCATGATGGCACGACGCCGGATGGGTATCACCCGTCCCGGGGACACGCGGTAAACGCCGTCATTGCGAGCCATCCGGATCAACGTTGTCGTTGTTGTCCCATGCCGTGTTGCTCCATGGCGCTGCGGATCTCGTCCAGGCTGCCGGGGTCGTCGATGGTGGACGGCACCGGCACGTCGGACTCCGTGGATAGCTGGCGGATGCTCTTGCGCAGGATCTTGCCCGAGCGGGTCTTCGGCAGCTTCTGCACGATGGCCACCTGGCGCAGGCAGGCAAAGGCGCCGATGTTGCGCCGGACCATGTCCACCAGGTCCTGCTCCAGGGTGGCGTGATCCAGCTCGGCGCCGTCCTTGAGGACCACGAAGCCGATGGGCATTTCCCCCTTCATCTCGTCGGCGATGCCCACCACTGCGCATTCCGCGACGGCCTCGTGGCCGCCGATGATCTCTTCCATCTCGCCGGTGGAGAGCCGATGCCCGGCAACGTTGATGACATCGTCCATGCGGCCCATGACGAACAGGTAGCCGTCCTCGTCGATGTAGCCACCGTCGGAGGTGTCGTAGTAGCCGGGGAAGCGCTCCAGATAGGACGAGCGGAAGCGCGCATCGTCGTTCCACAGGGTGGGCAGGCAGCCCGGGGGCAGGGGCAGGCGGATGGCGATGTGGCCCTGCTCGCCGCGCCCCAGCGGCTCGCCCATGGGGTCGAGGATTTCCACCTGATAGCCGGGGCTGGGGAAGGTGGCGGAGCCGGGTTTCTCCGGATGTGGCTCCAGGCCCATGGGATTGGACGCAATGGGCCAGCCGGTCTCCGTCTGCCACCAGTGGTCGATCACCGGGCGACCGTCGCTGATCCCCTTGAGCCAGTCGTAGGTGGGCGGATCCAGGCGTTCACCGGCCAGGAACAGCGTTTTCAGGCAGCTCAGGTCGTAGTCTGCCATGTGGCGCGCTTCCGGGTCCTCCTTCTTCACCGCACGGAAAGCGGTGGGCGCGGTGAAGAAGGTCTTTACCCGGTGTTCCGAGATGACCCGCCAGAAGGCGCCGGCGTCCGGTGTCCTCACCGGTTTGCCCTCGTAGACCACCGAGGTGAGCCCACGCACCAGCGGGCCGTAGACGATGTAGGAATGGCCCACCACCCAGCCCACGTCGGAAGCGGTCCAGAACACCTCGCCGGGGTGGAGGTCGTAGATGGCGCCCAGGCTGAAGTTCAGCGCCACCGCGTAGCCGCCGGTGTCGCGCATCACGCCCTTGGGTTTGCCGGTGGTGCCGGAGGTGTGCAGGATGTACAGCGGATGGGTTGCCTCCACCGGTACCGGGTCGGCCGGGCTGGCGCCGGCCATCAGCCGATCCCAGTCGTTGTCGCGGTCGGCCTGCAGTTCCGCCTCGGCCTGGGGGCGGGCCTTCACCACCACCGCCCCGGGCTTGTGTTCGGCCTGCCGGATGGCCTCGTCCACCAGCGGCTTGTACGGAATGACCTTGGCGAACTCCATGCCGCAGCTGGCGGTGAGCAATGCCCTTGGCTTGGCGTCGTCGATACGCACCGCCAGCTCGTGGGGCGCGAAGCCGCCGAAGACCACCGCATGGATGGCGCCCAGGCGGGCGCAGGCGAGCATGCTGATCAATGCCTCGGGGATCATGGGCATGTAGATCACCACCCGGTCACCCTTGGTAACCCCCAGCTCGCGCAGCGCGCCGGCGCAGGTGGCAACGGCGTCACGGAGTTCACGGTAGGTATAGCGCTGCTGACTGTCCGTCACCGGCGAGTCGTGAATTATGGCGAGCTGGTCACCGCGACCCTGGTTGACGTGGTAATCCAGCGCCAGGTGCGCCATGTTCAGTTCGCCACCGCGGAACCACCGGTACAGTCCCTGATCGTCCTGGCCCACGATGTCGGTGGGTGGGCTGAACCAGTCCAGTTCCGCCGCCTGGTCCCGCCAGAAGCCTTCCGGGTCAGTGATGGAGCGCTGGTAGACGGACGCGTAGCTCATTGGTTTCTCCTCCTGGGCAGGGATTGTTCGGTGGTTGTCGGCCGGGTATTGGCCCGTATTGTTATGTCGCCTCGTGTGCGCCACCGGTACGGAGCGATGGCGTGACGCGATGAGGCGTGCGGGAATTACGCAGCGTTTCCCTAGTTTAGTACTATCCGTAACGTACCATCACGAAAGCTCATGAACAGCCGGGAGGCACGCGTGACACAACGCATCATTGTTACCGGAGGCGGCAGCGGCCTGGGTCGGTCGATCTGTCAGGAACTCGCGCGGCGGGACGTCGAGGTCATTGCCGTGGGCCGACGCAGGGAACCCCTGGACAAGACCTGCGCCCTGGATCCGAAGCGCATCAGCCGGGTTCCGGCGGATCTCGCCACGCCGGAGGGTCGCGCCGACGTGATCGCCGCCGTGGGTGACGGCCCCCTGGCCGGCATTGTCCACAACGCCGGCATGCTGGAACCCATCGGTCCGCTGGCCGGCGTGCTGCTGGACGACTGGCGCCAGGCCCAGGCCGTCAACGTGGAGGCGCCGCTGTTTCTCACCCAGGGGCTACTGTCCAACCTGCAGGGTGGACGGGTGCTGCACATGTCCTCGGGTGCCGCGCACCAGGGCTACCCGGGCTGGGGCAGTTACTGTGCCGGCAAGGCCGCTCTGTTCATGGTCTATCAGGTGCTGCGCCAGGAACTCGCCGACCGCGATATTGCCGTCGGCAGTCTGCGGCCCGGCGTGGTGGACACGCCCATGCAGGCGCTGATCCGCGAGCAGCCGCCGGAGCGCTTCCCCATGGTCCAGCGCTTCATGGATCTGCACGCCACCGGCCAGCTGGAAGACCCGGCCGACGTCGCCCGCTTCACCGCCTGGCTGCTGCTGGACGTGGACGGCGAGCAGTTCAGTGCCGACGAGTGGTCCTTTACCGAGCCGGCCCACCGGGAGCGGTGGGGTGGCTGACACGCAGATGTACGTGCCCCGGCGGGTGCCGCGGGCGGAGGACCTGTGTCTGCGCGGTGTGCGCCACCGGCTCTGGTGCTGGGGCCCGGCCACGGGCCGGCCGCTGGTCCTGCTGCATGGCTGGATGGATACCGGGCAGACCTGGCAGTTCCTGGTGGATGCCCTGGCGCGGGAGCGTCGCATCGTTGCGCCCGACTGGCGGGGGTTCGGGGGCTCCCAGTGGGTGCCGGGGGGGTATTACTTCCCGGACTACCTGGCGGACCTGGATGGGTTGCTGGACCACGTCGCCGGCGACGAGCCGGTGGATCTCGTGGGGCA
Organism: Aquisalimonas sp. 2447; assembly: GCF_012044895.1. NCBI lineage: Bacteria > Pseudomonadati > Pseudomonadota > Gammaproteobacteria > Chromatiales > Ectothiorhodospiraceae > Aquisalimonas > Aquisalimonas sp. 2447. Next base: position 3,514,335 of record NZ_CP050695.1, on the reverse strand, counting down.
CAGCATGGGCGGCAACGTCGCCGGGCTGTACGCCGGGGTACGCCCGCAGCGGATCCGCCGGCTGGCCCTGGTGGAGGGGTTCGGTGCCCGCACCCGGGAGCCGGAGGAAGCCCCGGATAACTATGCCCGCTGGCTGGACCAGTGGCACGCGCCGCCCGAACTGCACGAACCGGAGTCCCTGGAGGCGTTCGCCCAACGGTTGCAGCAGCGGCATCCCCATCTCACGGTGGACCGTGCCCTGTTCGTCGCCGGCGCCTGGCTGCGCCCGCACGGTGATGGCTGGCAGTTACGCGCCGACCCCGGCCACAAACGGCGCAATCCGGTGCTCTACCGGCTCGCCGAAGCCGAAGCGTGCTGGCAATGCATCACCGCGTCGGCGCTCTGGGTGGTGGGCAATGACTCGCGCACCGTGTCCTGGTTCGGCGGTGAGGAGGAACTGGCCCGGCGGCGCGGGATCATCGGTGCCGAGGAAGTGCGCATCGACGCCGCCGGCCACATGATCCATCACGATCAACCCGAGGCGCTGGCAGCCGTTCTGGAGCCGTTTTTCGATGCTGCGGACTGACCTCCCGATGGCAGGGGTGCCGGACCGTCGGTGCGGGTGTCAGCTCTTGCCGTAATCGTTCTTCATCACGTCCATCCAGCGCCGATGCTTCTCGAACGCCTCCCGGCGCCAGCGCTCCACCTGTTCCCGGGAGTGCTCCTCCAGGACCTGCTTGTCCGTGTAGGAGCGCGGGTCGAGATCCTTCCTGTTGTCCTGATCCTTTTCGCTCATCGGCGACCTCGTCGATGTGTTGAAAACCGGCGCCGAGTATAACCGATCTCCCGGCAGCCCGTGTTATCCTGCGCGCTCGCCCGGTTCGCCAAGCCCGACCCCGACTGGCAGACATGACAGCACACCACGACCGCGAACTCGACGTCACCGGCCTGGACTGCCCGTTGCCGATTCTGCGCACCAAGCGCGAGCTGGTCCGCATGGACACGGGCCAGGTGCTGCGGGTGCTGGCCACCGATCCCCACTCGGTGGTGGACTTCCTCGCCTTCACCGAGAAAACCGCCAACCGCATGGTGGAGTACTGGGACGCCGACGGGGTCTACTACTTCCTTGTGGAGAAAGGCGACTAGAGAGGTTGGCATTGGAGAAGCGCAACGACGCGGTTGCCTGTTCTCCGAAGGGTGCATCTTGATGCGCCATCTCCGTGGTCCCGCGCGCCTTGCACGCCACTCCTTCCTGACCTATCTTGATACTCACCAGCCAGCAACTGCCCACGGAGAGGGCGTGCCGGGGATCGCCCGGCGACGGACCAGGGAAGGACCACACCAACCCCTCCCGGCCCCGTAGGAGCGACGTCAGTCGCGATTGACAACGCCCTCTCCCGCAGCACCTGGCTGGACAGACATGTCCAGCAGGGAGAGCGGAACCCATGTCCATTTCCATGGAAGTACCCGATATCCATGGCGCGGCTGCAGACGCCGGGTACTTCGGATGGTTACCCATCGAGAAGATCGCGTTCGGCGCGACCCGCGGGGTGACATCGCCCACGGGTCGGCGTGGCGGGCGCGAAGCCAGCAACACCGAGCTGCAGGAGCTCATACTCCGCGGCACCAGTGACCGCGCAACGCCCGCCCTGGTGCTCGGCGCCTGCTGCGGGCGCGGACAAACCATCCGCATTCACCTCACCCGGACGGGAGACGGTGCCGGCGCCGAGCCGTTTGCCGAGTACGTGCTCCACAACGCCCTGATCAGCGAGTACGCGGTGCGCGCCCGCAGCCGGGGTCACGCCCGCCCGGTGGAGACGCTACGCATCAGCTTCACCGCCTGGGAGTTGAAATACGTCGGCCAGGACGCCGACGGCAGGGTATTGCCGCCACAGGTGGTGGGTTTCGATAGCACGAACAATCGCCGAATTTAAGGAGAGGGATCTTTATGGCAGCCAAACTATTTTTCGGGCCGGTCGTTAAATCTCTTGCGAACGCGGCGGCCAAAAGAGCATCTTCGCCGATCGCCAAGGGCCTTGTGAAAGGCGCCGGCGTTCTTGGTGCCGGTGCGTCGGTCAGCGAAAAGGTCGACTCCTATCTCACCGAGCAATTGGCAGGTTCCTCTTCAGCCATGGACTACCGGCTGGGAATCATCGAGGCACTGCACGAAGCAGCTAAGGATTACCACAGGGCGTACACGGAGATCGAGGCGAATCTTGAGCGTTACGGGGATAACTTACCCTTCGGCGCCAGGCGTGCCACCTGCGACCAATACGAGCGTTTGGCGGAGCTTGAAACGCTGGAGGGGGTGATAGCGGAGATCAGGCAGCAGGTCGAGGTCTCTGAGGCCGTGGTGAGTGAAGTAGTAATGCGTCTGGATGCCGATATCGAAGAGTCGCGGAGGCGGCGTGATGAGCAACGCGACCATTTGCAACACGTTCAGCAACTTGAACGCTCGCGGATTCGGGTTCCCAATCCGGAGAAGTCCCGGAGAATTGCAGAAAAGATCTCACACGATCGCGCCTGGGCGTATGACGCCCAAGCAGCAGCGCAGAAGGATGAGCGCGAGAACGCAAAGGCCAAGGCGGTGCGGATCGAAAAACTTGCTTCGGATGCGGTCGGTCGTCTTGAAAATATAACGTTGTTGATGCGGCAGCAACCCGGCCTTTTCGTCTATCTCGACAAGGAACTCTGCGCCGAATGGCAGGAGGCGCTGGATCTATGAGGGTGATGGAGGTCGGGTCGATCAGGATTGCCCGCCGGCCGTTCGCTGTGTTTCTCGTTTTCGCCATTGGTCTTGCGTTGTCAGTCTCGAGTCTGCAAGCGAGGCCTGTCGGGGATGGTATTGATGATTTCGGTGATGTCCTGGACCTTGATATCGAGGAGAAAACAGCCTTCTGTATTGCGTATCCGGATCTCGGAGACAGTCGGGAGGCGCGCGACTCGAACAGGTGGCAGGAAGTGGCGTGCTCAGGCGTGCTGATCTGGGGTGAACATCACCCCGACATGTTTTTCTACTGGGCACGTATTCAGTTCCGGTCACTTTTTCTTCGCGACCAAGTCCACGACCGTCTCCGCGAGGGCGCCGAGAAGGGCAGCATCAAGGCGCTCACGGCCCTGGGCTTGATGGAGTACAGGCGCAATGATGACGAGCAGGCCATGCTCGACATCTACGAGCGTGCCGCGGCGATGGGGGACCCTGTGGCGATGGCGGAGCTGGGGCGGTATGTGGGCCGGCTCGGCTATCTTCTGGGCCATGATTCTGACCGCCCGGCCGACTATGAACGTGCCCGTGAGCTCCTTGAGGCGGCCAGCGAGATGGACTACCCGTTGGCGGACTACCTGCTGGGACGGCTGCACAGCGGGCTCCGGAACCGGGAGCTCGCGGAGACGTACCTGCGTTCGGCTGCCGAGGCCGGTGTTCGCCATGCCTATGACTGGCTCGAGACTATGGGTTACGAGGTCGAGCGCCCCGACGACCTCCTCGAGTTCCAGCTGCATGTGCCATGGAACGCGGTCATGTACCGCCGCCCCGAGCACGCCCCGGAAGGGTCCTGGGTCCACTCGAACGCCGCGCAGGAGTGAGCTGCGGGACGGGACACTAGTGTCCCCGCAACACCCGCTCCAGCACCGTCTCGATGCCCAGGGTGATGCGCTTGCTCATGGGCTGCTTGCGCCGGTAGGTGACCTCGAATACGTCCGCCTCCTCGGCCTTGGCCATGAGCAGATCATCGCTGGTCTGCAGGGCGTCCACCAGGTTCAGCTCGATGGCCTGCTCGCCGTACCAGTGATCGCCGTTGGCGACCCGGTCCAGCTCCAGTGACGGCCGGTAGCGGTGGACGAAGCGCTTGAACAAACCATGGGTTTCCTCGAGTTCGTGCTGGAACTTGCGGCGGCCGGCGTGGGTGTTCTCGCCCAGGGTGGTGATGGTGCGCTTGTGCTCGCCGGCGGTGTGAAGCTCCACGTCGACATCGTGGCGTTTGAGGAAGCGGTGAAAGTTCGGCAGCTGGGCGACGACGCCGATGGAGCCCAGCACGGCGAACGGTGCGGCGACGATGCGATCGGCCACGCAGGCCATGAGATAGCCGCCACTGGCGGCCACGCGGTCCACCGCCGCGGTGAGGGTAATGCCACGCTCCCGCAGCCGCGCCAGTTGGGACGCCGCCAGCCCGTAGCTGTGCACCAGGCCGCCGGGACTTTCCAGGCAGAGGATGACTTCATCTTTTTCCGGCCGTGCCAGGGTGAGCACCGCGGTGACCTCCTCGCGCAGGTTCTCCACCCGCGAGGCGCGGATGTCACCCTCGAACCGCAGCACATAGACGCGACCGGGATCGGTATCGTCCGCGGCCTGCTGCTTTTTCCGCTGTTTCCTGTCCGTCTTCTCGGACCGCTTCAGTCGGCGCAGCACCTTGCGGTCCAGGATGGCGTGATTCAGGGTGCGCCGCATGTCCCGGTAGCGGTGGTTGAGCTTGCGCACCCGCAGGGATTCGCGGCCCTGCTCGCGGTCGCGACCGGCCAGGGCGGCAATGCCCGCCGCCACGACCAGAACCGCGATCACCAGCGTGACCGCCTTGCTGAGAAACAGCCCGAAGTCGTAGATGAACTCCATGCCTCCTCCCGGGGGTGATGGCAGTGCTGCCCCGGCCAGGCGGCGACGCAACGCCGGACCGGGGATTGCGTGCAGCGTACAGCCCCGCGTGGCCAACCGGAACCGTCAGGCGTGCTGCTCGCGGGCCTCCACGTCCTCCACGGTGCGGTGCTGCACCGTCTGGTCCACCGGGAAGTGCCACACCAGCCACACCGCCGCCAGCTTGAACGGGATCGGTGCCAGCCCGTACAGCAAGGACAATGCCCAGACACCGTCCGGGTCACTGCTGCCCGCCTCGAAACCCGCCAGCGCCAGCAGCGGATAGGCAAGCCCCACCGCCAGGGCCAGGGCCAGTTTCGTGGCCATGCCCCAGAGGCCGAAGTAGAGCCCCGTACGCTGGCCGCCGCCGCGGGCGGTGTCCAGGTCCACCAGGTCTGCCTGCATGGATGAGGGCAGGGCCATGTCGATGCCCAGGCTGAGCCCCGAGAGCAGGCAGATGATGATGAACAGCCACGCGTCCCCCGGCCCCAGCAGGGGAACCCAGGCGAAGATCCCCGCCGCCCAGAGCATGGACAACGCCCACGTCCGGTGCTTGCCAATGCGGCGCGCCAGCCACAACCACAGGGGGATGCCACCCAGCCCGGCCAGGAAGTACACCACCAGCATGATGCCCGCCTGGCCCTCCGCCTGCAGCACGTGGTCCGCGAACAGCAGGAACAGTGTGGCTGGCAGGGCGTTGGCCAGGCCGTTCATGATGTAGGCAATGAGCAGCCGGAAGAACGGGCGATTCTCCCGCAGCAGCCGGACTCCTTCTCGCCAGGGCACGGCGGGCAGCACGTGGCGCGGCTCCGGTACCGCGATCAGGGTGATCAGCACCGTTGCCGGGAGCGTCAGCCACAGCAGCCACGCCAGCTGCTCCAGGGCGGCGCCGGCCGAGGCCTCGGGGTCGGTGAGGGTGATGGCGGGCAGGACGATGGCGATGAGCATGCCCGCCAGCACGAAGCCCTCGCGGCTGCCGGTGATGCTGGAGCGCTGGTGGTAATCCCGGCTCAGCTCCGCACCCCACGCCATGTAGGGCAGCGCCACCACGGTCCAGGCGAGATAGGTGATGAAACTCCACAGCAGCAGGTGCTGCATGCCGGCGTCGCCCGGTGGCCGAAACAGCTGATCCACTCCGAACATGAGGAACGGCACACCGATGAGAATCAGCGTCTTGCGGCGCCCGAACCCCACCCGTAGACGGTCGCCCAGACCACCCACCACCGGGTCGGTGACCACGTCCCAGAGGCGCGCGGCCAGCAGCAGCGCGCCCACGGCACCGACGCCGAGCTGCTCCGCGTAGAACGGCGGCAGGTAGACGTAGAGGGGAATGCCGAGGATGGCCAGGGGCAGGCCGGGCAGCCCGTAGAGCAGCACCCGGCTGCGGGAGATGGGTCTCAAGCCGGCGCCTCCGGGCGTTCCAGGGCGAGCTGCATCAGGTTGATGCGGCCCATGCGGAAGCCCACCTCGCAGTAGCTCAGGTAGTACCGCCACATGCGCATGAAGTGGTCGTCGTAGCCGAGTGCCTTGATGCCCGACCAGCAGGCCAGGAAGCGTTCATGCCAAAGCCGCAGCGTCTCGGCGTAGTGGAGGCCGAAGGCATCCATGTGCCGCAGGGTCAGGCCGGCATCGTTGGCCAGTTCGGTCAGGTGCCGGGTCGTGGGCAACATGCCGCCGGGGAAAATGTAGAGCTGGATGAAATCCGGGTTGCGCCGGTAGGTGGCGAAGGCGGCTTCATCGATGGTGATCACCTGCAGGGCAGCGCGCCCACCGGGCTTCAGGCAGTGGGCCAGTTGCCGGAAGTAGGCCGGCCAGTATTGCTCGCCCACGGCCTCGAACATCTCGATGGAGGCGACGTGATCGTACTGTTGCGTCTCGTTCCGGTAGTCCCGGAACACGTAGTCCACCGAGCCGTCCAGGCCGGTGTTACCGGCGGCCTCCCGGGCCCACTGAAGCTGTTCCCGGGAGAGGGTCAGTCCGGTGACCCGGTGCCCCTGTGCCGCTGCTTCGCGGCCGAATCCGCCCCAGCCACAGCCGATCTCCAGGATGTGGTCCCCCGGTCGCGCCTCCAGCAGCGACAGCATGCGGCGGTACTTCTGCTCCTGCGCCTTCTCCAGCGGCCAACGGTCCGTCTCCGGCGTTTCGGCTTCACCGAACAGGGCGCTGGAGTAGGTCATGCTGGGGTCCAGCCACTGACTGTAGAAAGCGTTGCCAAGGTCGTAGTGCGCGGCAATGTTGCGCCGGCTACCCCGGGGCGTGTTGCTGCGCAGGCGATGGCGCAGACGCCCCAGGGTCGTGGTGATGGTGCTGGGGCGCGATGCCCGGGCCAGCGCTGCCTCGTTCATGAACATCAGCTGCAACAGTGCCGACAGGTCACCCGTGTCCCAGTCGCCGGCCAGATACCCTTCGGCCATGCCCAGATGGCCCTGGGAGAGCAGCCGCCACAGCAGCCGCCACGGGCGCTGGACGCGCAGATCCGCATGGGCGCTGTCGTCGCCGCAGAAGCGCTGTTGGCCGCCGTCGGGAAACTCCACGTCCAGCGTGCCGTGCTGCAGTCGGCCCAGGACCCGGGCAAAGTAGCGCCCGGTGAAACCGGACAGGCCGGAGCCGGACTGCGCCATGGACTTTTCCCACGTCATCAGGTGACGTCCTCCTGCGGTGGAGAAGGTTTGCGGTGAAAGCTGGCACCGCGTCGCCAGAGCTTCAGCGCCTGCCAGTGGATTGAGATCATGACCCACAGGGTCATGAATGGGTAGCGCCAGCCCGCACGCAACAGCTCGCTGTCGTTGAGTGGGCGGCGCTGGCCGTGCTGGACGGCCGTTAGCTGCAGCTGGCCACCGTCTAGGTACTGGATGGCGGTCACGAAGGTGTCACCCGCCGGCAGTAGCCGGAATCGATACTCCCCCGAGACGGGGAAGAACGGGGATACGTGGAAGACTTTCGTGGCCCGGGAGCGGAGCGGGGCAGTCAGGGCCCTGCCGTGTCGGTGCAGCAGGTAGCCGTGCCACTCGCCGAAGGTGTTGCGCACCTCACAGAGGACGGCCCGCAACATGCCGTCAGCGTGGTAGCAGTACCACAGGCTCAGCGGGTTGAAGCCGTAGCCCAGCACCCGGGGCATGCACAACAGCTTCACTCGCCCGCCTTCCAGCACTATGCCGGCGCGGGCAAGCACGTCGTCGATCCAGGGGCGCAACGGTGAGCCGTCCTTCGGGCCGTGGTCGCGGTCGTAAAAGCTGAACAGATTGAACCTGTTGCGGGAGAACAGGCGCAGCCGCTTTGCCGTGGTGTCGATGGCATCCAGGTCCAGCAGCAGGCTGAACAGCCGGTAGCGAAAGCGCAGCGGATGGGCGCCATGGCGACGGTGCATCACTGATCCGGTGTACAGGGCAGCCTGTTCCGTGGCGTCGTTCATGGTCGTTCCTACCCCGTTGCAACGATGGGCGAACCGAATAACCCGCCCTGTGTCACCGGTTCGGGGTCAAGCCACGCCGGCCGCACCCCGAGTCGCCCGGCGACGTTGACCGCCGAGCGCAGGCCATCCTCATGGAAACCATAGCCCAGATAGCTGCCACAGAACCAGATGCGGTCCCGCCCCTGAATCTGCTCCATCATGCCCTGAGCGCGCACCGCCGCGCCATCAAAGACCGGGTGATCGTAGACTGCGCGCTCGTAGACAAGGCTCTCGTCGGGGGGCGACTCGGGGTTCAGGCTGACGAAAACGTCGCCGACGCCGTCCAGGCCCTGCAGCCGGTTCATCCAGTATGTCACCGATGCCGGCTGCTGCTGGGCGCCAGCCTGGTAATTCCAGCTTGCCCAGACGCGGCGAAGCCGGGGCATGAGCTGCGGATCACTGTGCAGCCAGCCGATATTCTCCTGATAGCGGAAGGCGGACAGCAGGCGCTCTTCCCAGTAGCTGGGCTGCTCGAGCATGGCCAGTGTCTGGTCGGCGTGAGCACCGACGACCACCTGGTCGAAGCGACCGAGGAGGCCATCATCGCCGAACAGTTCCACGCCCTCCTTGACCCGGCTGATCCGCCGTACCGGCGTGCGGGTGTGGTAGCCGCCGGTGATGCCGGGGAGCATGCGCCGCACGTATTCCCGCGCGCCACCGGCTACCGTGCGCCACTGCGGGCGGTTGGCCACGTCCAGCAGGCCGTGGTTGTGGAAGAACTGCAGGAAGCGTCGCGCCGGGAAGGCAAGCATGTCCTGGGGTGGGCAGGACCAGATGGCCGCGGCCATGGGCAGAAGGTATTGCTGCCGCAGCTCACTGGAGGCGTTCATGGCGTCCAGAAACTCGCCCAGGGACGGCTCGCCGGTGCTGTCATCCGCCAGGAACCGACGGGCCCGCCGATTGAACCGCAGGATGTCGCCCACCATGCGCAGGAACGAGGGGCTCAACAGATTGCGCCGCTGGGCGAAGAGCTTGTTCACGCTGTCGCCGGCCCATTCCAGTCCGCCGTCGGCGGAGCGGAAGGCGAAAGACATGTCACTGTCCCGGGTGGGCACGTCCAGCTGACGGAACAGGCTGCTCAGGTGTGGGTAGTTGCGTTCGTTATACACGATGAAGCCGGTATCCACCGGCACCGGGCCATCGCGGCCGGGTACGTCCCGCGTGCGGCTGTGGCCGCCCACGTAATCGTTGCCTTCGAACAGCGTGACACTGTGGCGACGACTCAACAGCCAGGCCGCGCCGAGACCGCTGATGCCACCACCGACAACCGCAATACGGGATCCGTTCATGTTTATTCCATTCAATAGTTGTACCAGTATTGTACAGTACCTTGGGCGCTATGCCAGCCCTCGGAAAGGGTGCATTGAGGTCCGTGGTATCCAGTACGGCTGTAACGCGCTTCCGGATGCGCCGATGACCGGTGGTGGCCTAGTGTCCTGTCCCAGAAGTGCGCTGTATTTTGAGCGCCGCACAGGCGCTCCCGCAGGGCCTGCCTCTGGGCGGCTGAGCCGGCGTTATCGGCCCTCGCCGTAGTGACGCTACGCCTTCGGCCCGATGGCCTTGCCTCAGCCGCCCAGAGGTCAGGCAAAATACAGCGCACTTCTGGGACAGGACACTAGTGTCGTATCCTGTAGCTCTACAGTTACTGGCAGTTATCCCGTGGAGGTTACGGCTTGAGAGGGCGGCAAGGCACCCGCAAGCGCATTCTTGATGCAGCCGGCGAGCTGCTCCAGCGTAATGGCTTCGGTGGTTTCAGCTATCAGCACATCGCGGCCCAACTGGGCGTGAAGAATGCCGCTATCCACTATCACTTTCCATCCAAGACGGACCTGGGCGTGGCCCTGATTCGCCGCTACCGGGCGAACTTCACCTGGTGGACCGATCAGCTCGCCACGCAGGGGCTGGACCCGGTGGCCCGGCTGGAGGCGTTCTGTGATCTCGAGGAGCGCTATCTCCGCGAGGGCAAGGTGTGTCCATTGGGTGTGGTGGGTGTCGAGCACGCAGGTATTCCGGAGGCCATGCGCCGGGAGACGGAAGTCTTCCTGGGCGAGTTGCTGGCGTGGATGACACGCACCCTGGAGGAGGGCGCGGCGCAGGGGGTGATGACCTATAGCGGATCGGCTGCCGGCAAGGCGCTGTCCGTGCTTACCGCACTGCAGGGCGGCCTGCAGGTCGCCCGTGTCGGTGGCAGTACGACGTTCCAGGGTGTGGTGGAGCAGCTGCGTTCCGAACTCGGGTTACCCCGGGAGCGCGTGGCCCGCAAACCCGTCGCAGCAATGGGTGCCTGACGGACTGGCGGGAAGCATGTATGGAAAGTGGGTGGCTTGCAGCGCTGCGCAGGGAATCGGGCCGGATGGAGACACTGGGAGAGCTCGGGGCTGCCTGCAAGCGGGTCCGGGAGGCCCTGTCACTGGACTACTACTGCCTTGGCTTGCGCCTGCCCACCTCGTTCGTGGATCCCGATCTGATCGTGATGGACGACTATCCCCAGGGGTTTCGGGCACTCTATGAGCGCATGGACGGCTTGCACACGGATCCGGTGCTGTTGCAGTGCTACGAGCAGGCGGCGCCGGTGTTCTGGCACGAGGCGTTCGCCCGGGCCAGGCGTGGTACGGCCCCGGCGCGCTACGTGGAAGCGATTCGTGCCCTCGGCCTGCGCAACGGTGTGAGCTGCGGCTTTCGAGGTGTGCAGGGCGAGTTTGCGATCCTGTCGTTGGGCACCGGGCGCGACGACCGTGAGACCCATTCGCGGCTTCGAGGCATTGCGCCGCAAGCCATGCTTGCTGGCGCCTGGCTCAAGGATGCCGCCTCACGCATGGTCTGCGCGGATCCCTCGGCAGGGCTCACGCCCCGTGAGCGAGAGTGCCTGCTATGGTGCGCCGAGGGGTGCAGTGCGCCGGCAATCGCATTGCGCCTCGGTATTGCCGAGCGGACCGTGGTCTTTCATCTCAGCAACGCCGTGGGCAAGCTTGGCGCCAGTACCCGGCAGCAGGCCGTGGCGCGCGCGGTGGCGCTGGGCGTCGTGGAGCCCCGGGCCGTGTCCATGCCGGAGCACTGACCGTGCTGGCTTCCACGGGCTCTCGGGTCAGGATCCTTTGGCTGTCATCACAGGGAGACCCGTGCAACAGATTCAGGAACGTCTGACCGGGGCCGCGGGACGCCTTGCCGGAGCCATCGCCGGCGCCGTCGCGTTCGGGGCTCCGGGCGCCGTGGCGGGACTGCTGGCCGGGTACGCGGGCGACATTGTCGCGCGCCGCTGGCTGGTGTCCGGTCGTCGGTGGCGTGATGAATTGCCGGATCCGGAGCAGCGCCACTATCTCACCGCCGCCTGCGCGGTATTGGGCCATGTGGCGAAAGCGGATGGCCGTGTCAGTGAGGCCGAGATCAGGGTGGCGCGGGAGGTCTTCCGCGTTCTGGAGATCGACGATGAGTTGCGGGGCGATGCCATTGCCTTGTTCGGGCGAGGCAAGCGTCGGGATTTTCCCCTGGCCTGGGTGTTGAAGCGACTGCACCGCGCCTGCGAGGGGGATGACGACCTGTTGCAGGCCTTTCTCGAGTATCAGGTTGCCGTGGCTCAGGCGGACGGGCCGGCGTCAGGCCATCAGTACGCCGTGCTCCAGCGCATTGCCCGACGCCTCGGCTTCAACGACAGCGAGTTGCGACGGCTCATCCGCGGCCAGCGGGGCAGCACCGAGGTGCGTGCCATGCCCCGGAGCCCGTTCCGGGTGCTGGGCGTGGCGGAGAGTGCCACGCCGGAGCAGATCCGCATGGCCTACCGCAAGCTGATCAGTCGCCATCACCCGGATCGGTTGCAGGCGCGGGGCTGCTCCGAGGAAGAGATACGCGCCGGCGCCAACCGTACCCACGCGGCGCGGCGCGCCTACGACGAGATCCGCCGCCAGAAGGGCTTCTGACGCAGCGGTCAGCGCTTCCCCGTCAGCCCAGCATGCCGAAGCGGCCGCCGCTGGCCACCACCACCACGATCACGCCAATGACCAGGTTCAGCGCGACCAGGCGCCGGACGTTGGCCAGCGCCCGGGCGCCGTGTTCCCAGTCCTGGGCGTCCACCGCCTTGCGCAACTGCCGGAAGGGCAGGAAAAACACCAGGAGGAACAGCAATGCCATGATCAGCCCGAGCCCGTGCATCACGTGGACGTGGGTGGGCCAGGCATCCATGCCGCTGAACACGGCGAAGCCAAGCCAGTAGCCGCTGAGCAGCACGATGACCACGGACTTCCAGACCCAGACGAAGAACTTCGCCAGCACGCGCCGCCACAGCATCAGGCGTTCCGGCGCCTCGAGGACGTTGGCGGCCGCCGGGCGCAGGATGACGTAGGCGAAGAACATGCCGCCGACCCAGATGACGGCGAACAGGACATGCAGCAGGCTGGCAATGCTGATCACTTGGCGATCCCTCTGGCAACGAGTGTTTCGGGTAAAGAAGCACTGAGTTCAGTGTTTCGTTGAGGCGTGTGGAGTGTAGCAGTGCCGGACCGTGGCCGGCATCCTTGCGGTGGCTCCACCGGCCCGCTTTCGGTAAAGTTGCGGAGCCGAATACGCAGGGGCGTCCATGACTGACTACCGCATCGCACCATCCATCCTCTCCGCCGACTTCGCGTGCCTGGGCGCGGAAGTCGATGCCGTGCTCGCCGCCGGCGCGGATATGGTCCACTTCGACGTCATGGATAATCACTACGTCCCCAATCTCACCATCGGCCCCATGATCTGTCAGGCGTTGCGCAACCACGGCGTCACAGCGGAGATCGACGTGCACCTGATGATCAAACCGGTGGATCGCATCATCCCCGACTTCGCCGCCGCCGGCGCCGACTGGATCACCTTCCATCCCGAAGCCACGGAGCACGTGGATCGCAGTCTGCAACTCGTGCGCGATCAGGGCTGCCGCAGCGGGTTGGTGTTCAACCCGGCCACGCCGCTGGATGTTCTCAAGTACGTCATGGATAAAGTGGATATGGTGCTGCTCATGTCCGTGAACCCCGGTTTCGGCGGCCAGTCCTTCATCCCGGGAACCCTGGACAAGCTGCGCGAGGCCCGGGCCCTGATCGATGCCAGCGGCCGTGATATCCGCCTGGAGGTGGACGGCGGCATCAAGACGGAGAACATCCGCACTGTTGCCGAGGCTGGTGCCGATACCTTTGTCGCCGGGTCGGCCATTTTCGGCAAGGATGACTACACCCGGGTGATCGGTGCCATGCGCCGGGAACTGGAGCAGGTGGGGCAGTGATCAAGGGAATCCGGGCCCTGCTGTTCGACCTGGACGGCACGCTGGTGGACAGCGCGCCGGACATGGCGGTGGCAGTGGATCGCATGCTCGCCGTTGCCGGCCGTGGGCCCGCCGGCGAGGCCCGGGTGCGTCAATGGGTGGGCAACGGTGCCCGGCGACTTGTCATGCGTGCGCTCGACGGCCAGGGCGATGGCGAACCCACCGAGGCGGAAATCGAGCACGCCCTGGCGGCGTTCCTGGACTACTACGGCGAGCGCCTTAGCGATCACAGCGTGCTCTACCCGGGCACGCGGGCCGGGCTGGACCGGTTGCAGGCCGACGGGTATGGTCTGGCCTGTGTCACCAACAAGCCCGAGGCCCTGGCGCGCCGGCTACTGGAAGAAATGGGGCTGGGCGCCTATTTCCCGGTGGTCGTCGGGGGTGACACGCTGCCGGTACGCAAGCCGGACCCGGCACCGGTGCACCACGCCATCGCCGCGCTGGGCGCCACACCTGCCTCCACCATCATGGTGGGGGATTCCCGGGCGGATGTGGACGCCGGCCGCAACGCAGGCACGTTTGTCGTCTGTGTGCCCTATGGCTACAGTCAAGGCGAGGATGTGGCGGCCATGGCGCCGGACGCAATTGTTGATAGCATGGACGACTTACACCGGTTGCTGACCGTCGGTGACCGCGAAACGGGATCATGACCATGACACCATCGCTCCATCAGGCATGGCTGGGCGACACACGATGGCGGGGCTGAACAGCGCCCGTGACTGTTGCGTGATTCGTTCAACCGTTGGCCGATGGTGATCATCCATGAACAAGGACCAATTCCAGGAACTCGTTGACCGGGGTTACAACCGCATCCCGGTGATCCGCGAAGTGCTCGCCGACCTCGACACCCCCCTGAGCACCTATCTCAAGCTCGCCGACGGGCCGTATTCCTTCCTGCTGGAGTCCGTCCAGGGCGGCGAGAAATGGGGGCGCTACTCCATTATCGGGCTGCCGTGCCGCACCGTGCTTCGTGTGCGCCAGGGCCACATCACCGTGGAGCGCGACGGTGAGTTGACCGAAGAGGCGCGCCCGGAGGACCCGCTGGCCTGGCTGGAGGCGTTCCACGGGCGCCACGCCGTGCCGGCGCCTCCAGGGTTTCCGCAGATGCCGCGCTTCACCGGTGGTCTGGTGGGCTATTTCGGCTACGACACCATCCGCTATATCGAGCCGCGCCTGGCCGACTGCGTCAATCCGGACACTCTGGACATGCCGGACATCATGCTCATGGTGGCGGACGAGGTGTTGGTGTTCGACAATCTGGCCGGTCGCTTGTATCTCGTCGTCCACGCCGAGGCCGACGCCCCGGACGCGTGGGAGCAGGCCCAGGCGCGTCTCGAAAGCCTGGTCCGGACCCTGCGTTCAGCGGCCACGGACTACCGCCCGGACCACCAGCGGCGCGAGGTTACCGAGGACGATTTCCGCTTCGAGACGTCGCGGGAGGACTTCGAAGGCGCCGTGGAGCGGATCAAGCGCTACATCGTCGACGGTGACGCCATGCAGGTGGTGCCGTCCCAGCGCATGAGCACCGACTATAAGGCCGCGCCGCTGGATCTGTACCGGGCGCTTCGCTGCACCAACCCGTCGCCGTACATGTATTTCCTGAATCTGGGGGACATGTACGTGGCGGGCTCCTCGCCGGAGATCCTGGTGCGGGTGGAAGAGGGTGAGGTCACCGTCCGCCCTCTGGCTGGCACTCGCAAGCGCGGTGCCAGCGAGGCCGAGGACCAGGCGCTGGAAGAAGAACTGCTGGCGGATCCCAAGGAGCGCGCCGAGCACCTGATGCTCATTGACCTGGGCCGCAACGACGTGGGCCGCATCGCCGAGACCGGCACCGTCGAGGTCACCGACCAGATGACCATCGAGCGATACTCCCACGTCATGCATATCGTCTCCAACGTCAGCGCCCGGCTGCGCCCGGAGCTGAGCCCCATGGACGTGCTTCGGGCCACATTCCCGGCGGGCACGCTCAGCGGTGCGCCCAAGATCCGCGCCATGGAGATCATCGACGAAATGGAGCCGTCGCGCCGGGGCCTGTATTCCGGGGCGGTGGGCTACTGGTCCTGGTCCGGCAACATGGATACCGCCATCGCCATTCGTACGGCGCTGATCAAGGACGGCCAGGTGCACGTCCAGGCCGGCGCCGGCGTGGTGGCGGATTCGGTGCCCAGCGCCGAGTGGGAGGAAACCCTGAACAAGGGCCGGGCCCTGATCCGCGCCGTGGCCATGGCCGAACGCGGGCTGGACGAGTGAGGATGCCGCCATGCTGCTGATGATCGACAACTACGACTCCTTCACCTACAACCTGGTGCAGTACCTGGGCGAGTTGGGGGCGGAGGTGCAGGTCTACCGCAACGACGCCGTCGACCTGGATACCATCGCGCGCCTGGCACCGGCGCAGATCGTGCTCTCCCCGGGGCCTTGCACGCCCAACGAGGCGGGCATCTCCCTGGCGGTGGTGGAGCGCTTCGCCGGGCGGATTCCCCTGTTGGGCGTGTGCCTCGGTCACCAGGCCATCGGCCAGGCCTTCGGTGGCCACGTGGTGCACGCCGGTCAGGTGATGCACGGCAAGACCTCCGAGGTGCATCACCACGATATCGGCGTGTTCACCGGGCTGCCCAACCCCATGACGGCGACCCGCTACCACTCCCTGGTGGTGGACAAGCAGCGTCTGCCGGACTGCCTGGAGGTCACCGCCTGGACCGAGGCGGACGACGGCGCCGTGGAAGAGATCATGGGCCTGCGCCACCGTGAACTCGACGTGGAGGGGGTGCAATTCCATCCGGAGTCCATCCTCACCGACCACGGGCATGCACTGCTGAAGAACTTTCTTGACCGCACCTCGCCCACCGGCAAGGCGGCATGACCGCAGGAGACCAGTCAATGGACATGCAGGACGCCATTCGTGCTGTCACCGAGTACCGCAACCTCAGCCGCGACGAAATGACCGATGTCATGCGCTTGATCATGACCGGCCAGGCAACCCAGGCGCAGATCGGTGGCTTCCTCATCGGCCTGCGCATGAAGGGCGAGACCGTGGACGAGATCGCCGCCGCCGCCGGGGTCATGCGGGGGCTGGCTGCGGAAGTGGACGTGGACACCGAGCACCTGGTGGATACCTGCGGCACCGGTGGTGATGCGGCCGGCACCTTCAACGTCTCCACCGCCACGGCCTTCGTCGTGGCCGCCGCCGGCGGGCGCGTGGCCAAGCACGGCAACCGCTCCGTCTCCAGCTCCTCGGGCAGTGCCGACGTTCTGGAACTGGCCGGTGCCAACCTGGAACTCACGCCGGCGCAGGTGGGGCAGTGCATCGACCAGGTGGGTGTGGGCTTCCTGTTCGCCCCGGCCCACCACTCGGCCATGAAGCACGCCGTGGGGCCGCGCAAGGAGATGGGGGTGCGCACGCTGTTCAACGTGCTGGGCCCGCTCACCAACCCGGCGGGCGCCCCTCACCAGCTGCTCGGCGTCTATTCCCGGGATTGGGTGCGCCCGCTGGCAGAAGTGTTGCTGACCCTGGGCAGCGACCGGGTGCTGGTGGTCAACGCCGAGGACGGCCTGGACGAAATCAGCATTGCCGCGGCCACCCACGTGGCCGAGGTGGATGAGGACGAAGTCACCGAGTACACCATCACCCCGGAAGATTTCGGTATGGAGCGCGCCTCGCTGGACGCCGTGCGCGTGGACAGCGTGGACGCTAGTCTGGCGCTGATTCGCGCCGTGTTCGCGGGCCAGCAGGGGCCGGCGTCGGATCTGGTGGCGCTGAATGCCGGCGCCGCCATCTACGCCGCGCGTCTGGCCGATACCGTGGCCGCCGGCGTGGAACAGGCGCGCGCCGTTCTCTCCAGCGGCGCCGCGGCGGACAAGCTGGACGAGTTCGTGCGCTTCAGCCGGCATCAAGGGAAACACTGAAGCAGCCGTAAGGTGGACCTTCAGGTCCACCATTCCAGCCTCGCCCAAGCCGCCCTGGCCTGCGGAGCGGAGACGGCGGACCTGAACGTCCGCCCTACGTCTACTGGCACCGCACAGGCGCTAAATATACGACGCACTTCGGGGACAGGACACGAGGCAACTGACGGAGCAAGGCGTGAACGAGACACCGGACATTCTCAAGAAGATCCTGGAGCACAAGGCGGCCCATGTGGCGCGTATGAGCCAGGCCGTCACCGAGCAGAGCCTGCAGCACGAGGCGGGGTCGGCGAGCCCGCCCCGGGGGTTCCTGCGTGCCTTGCGGGCCGACGCCGGGGCCGGCCGCCCCGCGGTGATCGCCGAGGTGAAGAAGGCCTCGCCCAGCAAGGGACTGATCCGCGAGGATTTCAATCCGGAGGAGATCGCCCGCAGCTATGCTACCGGCGGCGCCACCTGTCTGTCGGTGCTCACCGACCGGGAGTTCTTCCAGGGCCACGATCTCGACCTCCGTGCGGCCCGTGGTGCATGCGATCTGCCGGTGCTGCGCAAGGATTTCATCATCGATGCGTACCAGGTCTGGGAAGCGCGGGTGCTGGGTGCCGACTGCATCCTGCTCATCGCCGCCGCCCTGGATGATGCGCGCATGGCTGAGCTTTACCGCCTGGCCGTCACCCTGGGCATGGACGTGCTGGTGGAAGTCCACAGCGACGAAGAGCTGGAGCGTGCCCTGGTCCTGGAGCCGGCCCTGCTGGGCATCAACAACCGCGACCTGCACACCTTCAACACCGACCTGCAGACCACCCTGCGCCTGCTGGAGCGCATCCCCGCGGGCACTTTCGTGGTCACCGAAAGCGGTTTCAACACCCGCGACGACGTGGAGGCCATGTGGCGAGAGGGCGTGCCCGGCTTCCTCGTGGGCGAGTCCTTCATGCGCGCCCCGGACCCCGGCGAGCAACTCCGCGCCATGTTTCGCTGATCCGGCGGGTCCAGCCGCGGATACCACCGGTGGCCCCCTCAAGCGTAAAGCGGACCTGTGGGGCGGACCCGTAGACTTGTAGGGCGGACCTTCAGGTCCGCCGTCGACAGACATGCAAGCAAGCCAAGGCGGCTCATCGGGGCTTTAACGGCGGACCTGAAGGTCCGCCCTACGTCCGCTCACCGCGTAGGAGCGGCGCCAGCCGCGACGGGTACCGTCCCCGACATCTTACCGCGTGTTGAAAATCACCATGGTCTTGCCGGACACCGAGATGAGCTCCCGCTCCTCCAGGTCCTTCAGCACCCGACCTACCATCTCCCGGGAGCAGCCCACGATGCGGCCCAGCTCCTGGCGGGTGATGCGGATCTGCATGCCGTCCGGGTGGGTCATGGCGTCCGGCTCCTTGCACAGATCCAGCAACGTGCGCGCCACCCGCCCGGTCACGTCCAGGAACGCCAGGTCGCCGACCTTGCGGCTGGTCTTGCGTAGCCGCTCCGCCATCTGTCCGGCCAGGTAGAAGACGATCTCCGGATCCTCGGCCGCCACCTGGTGGAAGCGCGAGTAGCTGATCTCGGCCACTTCGCAGGAGGTACGGGTCCGCACCCAGGCGCTGCGCACGGTCTCCTGGCCGAAAAGCCCCAGTTCGCCGAAGAAATCACCGGCATTTAGGTAAGCCAGCACGATCTCGTGGCCGTTCTCGTCCTCGATGATCACGCTCACCGAGCCCTCGGTGATGTAGTAGAGCGCGTCGGGCTGGTCGCCCGCATAGATGATGCCCGTCTTGCTGGGGTAGCGCCGCCGGTGGCAGTGACGCAGCAGATTGTCGATGGACCAGTTTGTTCTTCTCGTAGGTTCGGCGACGGTCATGTATCCACCCGTGTTGGTTGCGTCCGTGTGCCGCGGGAGCCTGATGTCCCTGCGAAGCGTGTCCGTATACGCCGTTTTCTCCTCCAATCGTAGACGAGTATAACGAACCATGCGGTTGGGCCAAGCACGTGTGGTGTTGTCCGTCCTTGGGCGCATGGATTTACCCTTGCAGGTCATGTGTCTATAATGCCGCGGCTACGCGCGCCCGGGGCGGGGTCCCGCGCCAGGCGCGAACGGATCCTCGGAACGCTGGAGCAGTCCATGCACGCGACGGTGAAATGGGTCGGTGGAGCCGCCTTTGAGGGCACCCCGGGCAGCGGGCATACCGTGCGTATGGATGGCCCGCCGGATTTCGGTGGTCAGGACAGCGGCGTGCGCCCCATGGAGATGCTGCTGCTGGGGTTGGGCGGTTGTTCCGCCTTCGACGTGGTGCACATCCTGCAGCGCGGCCGCCACCCGGTGAGCGACTGCGTGGTGGACGTGGAGGCGCAGCGCGCCGAGAGCGACCCCAAGGTGTTCACGCGCATCCACATGCATTACCGCGTCAGCGGCGAGGGGCTCGGGGACGCGGCGGTCAAACGCGCCGTGAATCTGTCCGCCGAAAAATACTGCTCCGCTTCCATCATGCTCGCGCAGGTGGCGGAACTCACCCACGATTACGAGGTCGTGAGCGCCTGACGAGCGGCAACATGCCGGACGGCGGCGATCCCGAAAGCACATCCTGGCGGAACGCTCCCTGGGTCGACATCGGAGGACGGGCTATTGGTCCAGTCAGAGGGGCTGAGGCTTCACGGGTTCAACAACCTGACGAAGTCGCTGAGTTTCAATATCTACGATATCTGCTACGCCCGTGATGCGCAGCAGCGGCAGCGGTATATCGAGTACATCGACGAGGTATACAACGCCGAGCGGCTGACGCAGATCCTCACGCAGGTGGCGAACATCATCGGTGCCAACATCCTCAATATCGCCCGGCAGGACTACGAGCCCCAGGGTGCCAGCGTTACCCTGCTGATCTCCGAGGAAGAGGAGATCGAGGGCGCCGAAGTTGGCAGTGCCGCCCCCGGTCCGCTGCCGGACACCGTGCTTGCGCACCTGGACAAGAGCCACATCACGGTGCATACGTATCCGGAGACGCACCCGGATCACGGCATCAGCACCTTCCGGGCGGACATCGATGTCTCCACCTGCGGCGTGATCTCGCCGCTGAAGGCGCTGAACTTCCTGATCCACTCCTTTGACTCCGACATCGTCACCATGGACTACCGGGTGCGCGGGTTTACCCGGGATGTGGAGGGGCGCAAGCACTTCATCGACCACGAGATCAACTCGATCCAGAACTACCTGTCCGAGGACACCAAGGAGCAGTACCACCTGATCGACGTGAACGTCTATCAGGAACACATGTTCCATACCAAGATGCTGCTCAAGGAGCCCAAGCTCTCCAACTATCTGTTCGGCGAGTCGGCCTCGGACTTCTCCGAGGAGGACAAGCAGCAGATTCGCATGCAGCTGCGCCGCGAGATGGCGGAGATCTTCTACGGCCGCAATCTGCAGCCGGGGCAGGAAGTCTCCCTTGGGCTGGAGTTCCGTTGACCGTCATGAGTTACTACCAGCGCCATGTGTTCGTCTGCACAAACCGTCGCGAGGACAACATCGCCTGCTGTAACAACGGTGTGGCGGATGACGCCAGGGCCTATCTCAAGGACAGGATCAAGGCGCTCGGCGAGAACGGCCCCGGGCGGGTGCGTGTGAGCAGCTCCGGCTGCCTCGGCCGCTGCGCCGAGGGGCCCGTGCTGGTGGTTTACCCCGAGGCCACCTGGTACACCTGGGTGGACAACGAAGATCTGGACGACATCATCGAGCAGCACCTGCAGTCCGGTACGCCGGTACAGCGGTTGTTGATCGACGGGTGATCGCCCGGAATAAAGCCCCCGCTGTCGCTTGAACCGCGCCGGGGATTTGGTTACTATCTGCGCCCTTCTTAATCAGGACGACGGCGCTCGGAGTGAGTGTGCATGAAGACCTTTAGCGCGAAACCGGCTGAAGTTGAACGCGACTGGTTTGTCGTGGATGCCGATGGCAAGACCCTCGGCCGCCTGGCCACCGAAGTGGCACGGCGCCTGCGCGGCAAGCACAAGCCGGAATATACGCCGCACGTGGACACCGGCGACTATGTCGTCGTTGTCAACGCAGACAAGGTGCGCGTCACCGGCAACAAGTCGACGGACAAGATGTACTACCGTCATACCGGTTTTCCGGGACATCTGCGGTCGAAGACGTTTGAAAAGCAGCATGCCGAGAAGCCGGAATCGGTGGTGGAGCTGGCGGTGAAGGGCATGCTGCCGCGCAACCGCCTTGGCCGCGCCATGGCCAGGAAGCTCAAGGTCTACGCCGGCGCCGAGCATCGGCACCACGCGCAGCAGCCCAAGCCGCTGGAGCTCTAAGCGAGCCCGCGAAACAACGTTCGGACGGAATCAGCAATGGCAGAAGAGCAGTATTACGGAACCGGTCGCCGCAAGACCTCCCGCGCAAGGGTGTTCCTGCGTCGGGGCAGCGGTGACATTCGCGTCAACGGGCGTTCGCTGGAAGAGTACTTCGGCCGCGAGACCGCCCAGATGGTGGTGCGCCAGCCCCTGGAGCTGGTGGACGCCTTGGATCGGTTCGACGTCAATGTTACCGTCGCGGGCGGTGGTGGCAGTGGACAGGCCGGCGCCGTGCGTCACGGTCTGACCCGCGCGCTGATCCAGTACGACGAAGAGTGGCGTACGCCGTTGCGCCGTGCCGGCTTTGTTACGCGTGACAGCCGCATGGTGGAGCGCAAGAAGATCGGCCTGCACAAGGCCCGCCGCGCCACCCAGTACAGCAAGCGCTAACGCGCACCCGGTTATTGGGGGATCGTCTAGCGGTAGGACTACGGACTCTGACTCCGTCAACCCAGGTTCGAATCCTGGTCCCCCAGCCAACAGAGAAAGGGCCCCGTCAGGGGCCCTTTTTTTGTTGCCCTGGGGGACTTTATTCGCAGCTTATGCCAGAGAGGTCTGGCCGGGATGCGCGCGTAGGGTGGACCTTCAGGTCCACCTTCCCTCGACATGCAAGCCAAGGCGGCTCATCAAGGCATGAACGGTGGACCTGAAGGTCCACCCTACAGTGGCTTGTGCCAGAGACGTCTGGTTGGGCAGGGAGTGATTTTGATTGTTCGATGCAGGCTGTGCCGGGGTCCACGGATGGACCCCGCATCTCCTGGTCCCCCAGCCAACAGAGAAAGGGCCCCGTCAGGGGCCCTTTTTTACTCCACCTGATCCAGGCGACAGATGGCGCCATCCGCCGGCTCGCCCTCTGCCGGGCCCACCTGCCCCATGTGCGCAGCCTGCGACGTTGCCGGGGCTGGTCCCGGCTCACCCGCCAGCAGCCGCTGCCGCCGGAGCCGCCGCTCCTGGGACGGTGAGCGCCCCTGACGCTCGTGGTAGCACTTGGTGAAGTGCGGCGGCGATACAAAGCCGCAGGCCAGCGCAATGTCGGTGATGGGCATTTCCGTCTGCAGCAGCAATTGCCTGGCCCGCGCCAGTCTCAAATCCATGTAGTAACGCGTGGGTGCACAGCCCAGGTGTCGCTGGAACAACCGCTCGAGCTGGCGCCGGGAGAGGCGGGCATGAGACGCCAGTTCGTCCAGGGTCAGCGGCTCGTGCAGGTTCGCCTCCATCAGTGTCACCACCTCCACAAGCTTGGGCTGACTGGTGCCCAGCCGCACCTTGAGTGGCGTGCGCTGGCGCTCGCTGAAATCGCGAATACGCTCATGCAGGTATTCCTCGGCGATGTTCTCGGCGAGATCCGCGCCATGCTCGCGGGCGATCAGGGTGAGCATCATGTCCATGGGGGCGACGCCGCCGGAGCAGGTGTAGCGATCCCGGTCCAGCACGAACAGCTCGGAGGAAAACTCCACCTGGGGGAACAGTAACGCCTCGTGGATGCTGGAGATGTGCTCCCAGTGCAGGGTGCAGCGGTAGCCGTTGAGTACACCGGCCCGCGCGAGAATGTACCCGCCGGTACAGACCGAGCCCAGCGCCACGTGGCGACTCGCCAGGCGGTTGATCCAGGTGAGCACGTCCCGGTCCAGGTGGGTCTGAACGTCAATGCCGCTGCAGACGATGACCAGGTCCAGCTCCGGTGCCGTCTGCATTGCGTAGTCGGCGCTCACCGAGAGCCCGTTGCTGGCACGCACGGGGCCGCCATCCCGGCTCACCATTGACCATTCATACAGCGTTCGCTCCGTCAGCTGGTTGGCCATGCGCAATGGCTCCAGTGCGGAGGTGAAGGCCATGTTGGAAAAGCCGGGGACCAGCAGGAAGCCGACTTTTCTGGGGCGGGTGCTCGGCGCGCCTTGCTGCGGCATCGTCTTCTCCTCCGATCGATGCGTTTACTGGTTGGACACTTGCCCGGTCCAATTGGTTTTCTGGTAACGCTCGCTATTTTTCACTTTGCGACTTGGTTAACACTGTTCCATCTACGTCATTGCCTGTCGTCGCGGCGCCTCCCGGCCGTAAAATCCGGTGATTCGATGTTGCGGAAACCACTGTAATTGCGCCGGTTTGTCGCTCGCAAACCCACGTAAGGCGTTTGCGGGCAATCGTGACGGCCGAAGCCGCGGAATAATTCAGCCTCAGTGGCATGACAGACGACGCCCGAGGGGGAGGAAACATGGCAACGAGCGTGAAAGAGGTGGAAGCGGCAGTGGCGGACGTGCCGCCGAGCAACCTGGAGATCGCACGGCATACGCCGCGCCGACCCATCGCCGAGATCGCGGCCCGCATGGGGCTGGATCCGGATCACGTGGAGCCGTACGGTTTCGATGTGGCCAAGATCGATCTGGCCGCCATCCATGCCCTGGCGGACCGGCCCCGCGGCAAGTACGTGGTGGTTTCGGCGATTACGCCCACGCCGCTGGGCGAGGGCAAGACCACCACCTCCATCGGGCTCGCCCAGGCGTTCCACCACGTGGGGCGCACAGCCTCGGTCGCATTGCGGCAGCCATCCATGGGCCCGACTCTGGGCATCAAGGGTGGCGCCGCTGGCGGCGGCTACAGTCAGGTGATCCCCATGGAGCGCATCAACCTCCACCTCACCGGGGACATTCACGCCGTGGCGGCGGCGCACAACCTGCTGGCGGCCATGATCGACAACCACCTGCACCATCGCCGGGGTGTGGATCTGGATCCCCAGCGCATCACCTGGAAGCGGTCCATGGACATCAACGACCGCTCCCTGCGCAACATGGTCATCGGTCTCGGTGCCCAGGGGGACGGTTTCACCAGGCAGACAGGGTTCGAGATCAGTGCCGCCTCCGAGGTGATGGCGATCCTGGCGCTCGCGCACTCCATCAGTGATCTGCGCCAGCGCCTGGGGCGGATCGTGGTGGGCTACACCCGTAGCAATCAGCCGGTGACGGCGGAGGATATCGGTGCCGCCGGTGCCATGACGGTGCTGTTGCGCGATGCCCTCAAGCCCAATCTACTGCAGACCCTGGAACACACCCCGGCGCTGATGCACGCCGGTCCGTTCGGCAATATTGCCCACGGCAACTCCTCCATCGTCGCCGACCGGATCGCGTTGCGCACCAGCGATTTCCTGGTCACCGAGGCAGGTTTCGGCGCCGACATGGGTGCCGAGCGGTTCTTCAACATCAAGTGCCGGGCGTCTGGCATGGAGCCGGATGCCGCCGTGCTGGTGGCCACCGTGCGTGGGCTCAAGTTCCACTCCGGGCGCTTCAACGTGGTGCCGGGGCGACCGCTGCCGGAGGCCATGACCGCCGAGAATCCGGACGACGTCTACGCCGGGGCGGACAACCTGCGGCGCCAGATCGCCAATATCCGTGCCCACGGAATCTCCCCGGTGGTGGCGATCAATGTCTTCCCGTCGGATTTCGCCTCGGAGCATGCCGCCATTCGTGACGTGGCCGAAGGGGCAGGGGCGCGGGTGGCGCTGTGCACCCATGTCCGCGATGGCGGCTCCGGCGCCGCCGAGCTGGCCGAGGCCGTGGCCGAGGCGGCGGAGGACCCGGGCGAGTTCCGCTTCCTCTACCCCGACGACATGGCCCTGGATGACAAGATCAAGCGCATCGCCACCCACATCTACGGCGCCGACGGCGTGGTGTTCAGTAACGAGGCCCGGCGTCAGATCGACGCCTACCAGTACCAGGGATACGGTGAACTGCCCGTGTGCATCGCCAAGACCCATCTGTCCCTGTCGGCGGACCCGTCCCTGCAGGGCGCACCCACCGGCTGGACCCTGCCGGTGAAGGAGGTACGGCTGTCCGCCGGCGCCGGGTTCGTCTATGCCCTGTGCGGGGACGTTCGCACCATGCCCGGGCTGGGCAGCGATCCCGCCGCGGCGCACATTGACATCGACGAGAACGAGCAGGTGGTGGGCCTGTTCTGAGCCCCGGAAACGGTAGCTGAATCAGGGCCGTCCCGGTACCATACGCAGAGTCCACCCGGCCAAGTGTTCATGGCCGGGTGGTTCTCCGTGGTCGGGGCAGGGAATGGCATCCATGAAGGTACTGGTCACCGGCGCCGCCGGGTTCATCGGCTCCCACGTCGCACAACTCCTGCTCCAGCGCGGAGACACCGTCGTCGGGCTGGATAATCTCAACGATTACTACGACGTCACCCTCAAGGAAGCACGCCTGGCGCGCCTGCGCGACTGGGA
The DNA here is from genome assembly GCF_012044895.1 of Aquisalimonas sp. 2447. Lineage (NCBI taxonomy): Bacteria > Pseudomonadati > Pseudomonadota > Gammaproteobacteria > Chromatiales > Ectothiorhodospiraceae > Aquisalimonas > Aquisalimonas sp. 2447. The sequence goes on along the minus strand of NZ_CP050695.1, from coordinate 3,488,543 downwards.
CCGGTTCCGCTTCGTGCGCCTGGATGTGGCCGATCAGGCCGGCATGATGGCGCTGTTCCGGCACAGCGGTTTCCACCGGGTGATTCACCTGGCGGCCCAGGCCGGCGTGCGCTACTCCATCGAGAATCCCCATGCCTACGTTGACAGCAACGTGGTGGGGTTCATGAACATCCTCGAGGGCTGCCGCCACGCCGGTGTGGAGCACCTGGTCTACGCCTCCACCAGCTCCGTGTACGGCGCCAACACCGCCATGCCCTTCTCGGTGCACCAGAACGTCGACCACCCGCTGTCCATGTACGCGGCCACCAAGAAGGCCAACGAGCTCATGGCGCATACCTATGCCCACCTCTACCGGCTGCCGGTGACGGGGCTGCGGTTCTTCACCGTGTACGGCCCCTGGGGGCGCCCGGATATGGCCCTGTTCCTGTTCACCCGGGCCATCCTCAACGGTGAGCCCATCGACGTCTTCAATTACGGGAACCACCGCCGCGATTTCACCTTCGTGGACGATATCGCCCAGGGCGTGATGCGCTCCATGGATCACGTGGCCACGCCGGATCCCGAATGGTCCGGCGATGCGCCCGATCCGGCCACCAGCGCGGCGCCTTACCGGCTCTACAACATCGGCAACAACCGGCCCATCGAGCTCATGCACTACATCCATGTGCTGGAAGAGTGCCTGGGCCGCGAGGCGGACAAGCGCATGCTGCCCATGCAACAGGGTGATGTGCCCGATACCTGGGCGGACGCCGAGGACCTGGTGAGGGAGGTGGGCTATCGCCCGGATACGCCGGTGGAAGAGGGCGTGCGTCGTTTCGTGGACTGGTACCGCGATTATTACAATATCTGAATACTCTGAAGGGATTGCAGAACCATGAAAGTCACCATCTACGGCAGCGGCTACGTCGGCCTGGTTACCGGGACCTGCCTGGCGGAGACGGGCAACGACGTCCTCTGCGTCGACATCAACGCCGAGCGCGTGGCGCAGTTGAACCGCGGCGAGGTGCCCATCTACGAGCCGGGCCTCGAGGACATGATTGCCGCCAACCGTCAGGCCGGTCGGCTGCGCTTTACCACCGACGTGGCTGAGGCCGTGGATCATGGGCTTCTGCAGTTCATTGCCGTGGGCACCCCCTCGGACGAGGACGGGTCAGCCGATCTCAAGTACGTGCTGCAGGTGGCCCGGAGCATTGGCGAGCACATGAGCGCCTACCGGGTGATCGTGGACAAGTCCACCGTGCCGGTGGGCACCGCTGACCGGGTCCGGGAGACCCTGGTTGCCGCCCTGGCCGAGCGCGGCATGGATGTGCCCTTTGCGGTGGTGTCCAACCCCGAGTTCCTCAAGGAAGGGGCAGCCATCAGCGATTTCATGAAGCCGGACCGGGTGATCGTGGGCAGTGACGACCGTCGCGCCACCGAAATCATGCGCGACCTCTACGCGCCCTTCGGGCGCAAGCAGGAGAAGGTGCTGGTCATGGATGTGCGCTCGGCGGAGCTCACCAAGTACGCCGCCAACGCCATGCTGGCGACCAAGATCAGCTTCATGAACGAGCTGGCCGGGCTCGCGGAGCGCCTTGGAGCCGACATCGAATCCGTGCGCCACGGCATCGGTTCCGACCCGCGTATCGGCTACCATTTCATCTATCCGGGTTGCGGCTACGGCGGTTCCTGCTTCCCCAAGGACGTCAAGGCCCTGGCCCACACCGCCCGGGACGTGGACTACCAGCCCATGATCCTGGATGCGGTGGAGGCGGTGAACGCCCGCCAGAAGCAGGTGCTTTTCCAGCGTCTGAACGAACACTTTCACGGCCATCTCGCCGGGCGCACCATTGCCCTGTGGGGGCTCGCGTTCAAGCCCAATACCGACGACATGCGTGATGCCCCGAGTCGCACGCTGATGGAGGCGCTGTGGCAGGCGGGCGCCCAGGTGCGCGCCTACGACCCGGAGGCCATGGACGAGACCCGGCACATCTACGGCGAGCGCGCCGATCTGGTTCTGTGCGAACGTCCTTACGAGGCGTTGGAAGGGGCGGATGCCCTGGTCCTGTGCACCGAGTGGCAACAGTTCCGCAGCCCGGATTTCGACCGGATCCGCAACACCCTGAAGCAGCCCGTGCTGGTGGATGGCCGCAATGTCTACGACCCGCGCCGGATGGTGGATGGCGGCTTTACCTACTACGCCATCGGCCGCGGTGCCAGCGTGCGGGAAATGCCGATTCAATGATTCGCTGTCGCTGCCGGCCTAGCGACGCAGTGGCCAGTCCACGGGGTTTGCAAGGCGTTGCCGGGTATTCCGTTTGCGCCTGAACGTATGACAAAAGATTCCTTTTTCGTCTAAGCGCCGGCGGGTACAGTCGCAGCTTTCCGCGGCCACCGATCGCATTGGTGGCCGCGACCATTTTCGCGTTGTGCGCCTGGTGTACCACAGGGGGGCAGGTCTTGGGCTGGGAAGCATGGCTGACCGTTGCCGTGGTGGTGGGCGTCCTGGGTGTACTCACGTTCACGCGGCTGGCGGCGGACATGGTGTTCCTGGGTGGTGTCACCATCCTGCTCCTCACCGGTGTGCTGGATGCCCGCGCCGCCTTTGGTGGCCTGGCGAATCAGGGCCTGATCACCGTCGCTGTCCTCTACGTGGTCGTCTCCGGCCTGCAGGAGACCGGTGGCATCCACTGGATCGTGCAACGGGTGCTGGGCCGGCCGCGTTCGCTGGGGCATGCGCAGCTCAAGCTCATGAGCCCGGTGGCGGTGTTGAGCGCCTTCATGAACAACACGCCGGTGGTGGCCATGCTGATCCCGGCGGTGAACGAGTGGGCACAGAAGTTCGGTCTGTCCAACTCGAAACTCATGATTCCCCTCAGCTACGCGGCCATTCTGGGCGGCACCTGCACGGTGATCGGCACCAGCACCAACCTGGTGGTCAACGGCCTGCTGGTGGACCGCACCGACCACGGCCTGCGCATGTTCGACCTGGCCTGGGTCGGGTTGCCCGTCGCAGTGGTGGGCATTGCCTTCATCATGCTCACCACCCGCTGGCTGCTGCCGGATCGTCAGCCACCCATGCAGCGCCTCACCGATCCGCGGGAGTACAGCGTGGAAATGCTGGTGGACCCGGAAGGTCCGCTGGTGGGCAAGAGCATCGAGAGCGCCGGGCTGCGTCATCTCTCGGGCATGTTTCTGGCCGAGATCGACCGCAACGGCGACATCCTGCCGGCCGTGGCGCCCCAGGAAAAGCTCCAGGGCGGTGACCGGCTGGTGTTCGTCGGCGTGGTGGAATCCGTGGTGGAACTGCAGAAGATCCGCGGGCTGACGCCGGCGACGGATCAGGTGTTCAAGCTGGAAGGCCACCGCTCCGAGCGCATCATGATCGAGGCGGTGGTCTCCGGCAGTTGCCCGGTGGTGGGGCAGACCATTCGCGACGGCCGCTTCCGCTCCCGCTACGATGCGGTGGTCATCGCCGTGGCCCGCAACGGCGTGCGGCTGGGCGGCAAGATCGGCGATATCGTCATCCAGCCGGGGGATACCCTGCTGCTGGAGGCCAAGCAGGCCTTCGTTGACCAGCAGCGGAACAGTCGCGACTTCTTCCTGGTCAGTCAGATCCGGGATTCCTCGCCGCCCCGGCATGAGCGCGCCCCGGTGGCCCTGGCCATGCTGGGCGTGATGGTGGTCACCGCCGGCATTGGCGTGCTCAGCATGCTGGAGGCCGCACTGCTGGCCGCCGCAGGGATGCTCCTCACTGGCTGCTGCACGGTGGAGAATGCCCGGCGCAACATCGACTGGTCGGTGCTGCTGGTCATCGCAGCGGCTTTCGGTCTGGGGGCGGCCATGGAGCAGACCGGCGTGGCACTGGTGGTGGCCCACAGCGTCATCCAGGCAGCGGGTGATGCGCCGCTGGTGAACCTGGTGGCCATTTACCTGCTGACCGCCGCGTTTACCGCGGTGATCACCAACAACGCGGCGGCGCTGCTGATGTTCCCCATTGCCATGGCGCTGTCATCGGACCTGGGGGTGAGTATCATGCCCTTCGCCGTGGCCATCATGCTGGCTGCTTCGGCGAGCTTTGCCACGCCCATCGGCTATCAGACCAACCTGATGGTGTACGGCCCGGGCGGTTATCATTTCTCCGATTTCATGCGCATCGGACTGCCGTTGAACCTGGTGACCGCGCTGGTGGCGGTGCTGGTGATTCCGCTGGTCTGGGGATTCTGAGACCAGGGCCCGATCTTTCGCCTGCGCGCCACGCGCGGCGAACCGTTTTCATAAATGCTGCAATGAGGTACAAGCCAATGTCTGACACCCACAAGGACCTCACCCCGCCCCACGGCGGCACCCTCAAGGAGCTGCTGGTGGATTCCGACCGCGCCGCCAAGCTCCGCGAGGAGGCCCGGGATCTGCCCTCCTGGGATCTCACCGACCGGCAGGTGTGTGACATCGAATTGCTGCTCAACGGCGGCTTCTCGCCCCTGGACGGCTTCCTGCGGGAGAAGGATTACGACAGCGTCTGCGCCGACATGCGCCTGGCCGACGGCACCCTGTGGCCCATCCCCATCAACCTGGATGTCACCGAGGACTTTGCCGGCAGCATCAAGCCGGGGTCGCGCATCGCTCTGCGCCACCCGGAGGGCATGGTACTGGCCATCATGACCGTGGACGACCTCTACCGGCCCGATTTCCGCCGACAGGCGGAGCAGGTCTACGGCGCCGCAGACGAGGCCCATCCGGAAGTCTTCCGGCTGTTCCACCAGACCAGTCCCGTCTACCTGGGCGGGCCCCTGGAGGGCATCGAGGCGCCCCCGCACCATACCTTCAAGCACCTGCGCCACTCTCCCAGGGAGCTGCGCGAGTGGTTCGCCAAGATGGGCTGGACCAACGTGGTGGCGTTCCAGACCCGCAACCCCATGCATCGTGCCCATGTGGAACTGGCCAAGCGCGCCTCCCAGAAGGGCGAGGCCAACCTGCTGATCCACCCGGTGGTGGGCATGACCAAGCCCGGGGACGTGGACTACTTCGTGCGCGTGCGCTGCTACCAGGAAGTCATCAAGCACTTTCCCGAGCAGACCACCCAGCTCAGCCTGCTGCCCCTGGCCATGCGCATGGGCGGGCCGCGAGAAGCGGTGTGGCACGCCATCATCCGCAAGAACCACGGCTGCTCGCGTTTCATCGTCGGCCGCGATCACGCCGGCCCGGGCAAGAACAGCCAGGGCGAGGACTTCTACGGCCCCTATGACGCCCAGGAACTGGTACGCGCGTACCAGGACGAACTGGGTATTGTCATGCAGCCCTTCGAAGAAATGGTGTTCGTGGAGGATCTGGCCCAGTACGTGCCCCGCTCCGAGGTGCCGGAAGGCTCCCGGGTGCTGAACATCTCCGGCACCGAACTGCGCCGGCGTCTGAAGGAAGGCCTGGACCTGCCGGACTGGTTCTCCTACCCGGAAGTGATCACGCGCCTGCGTCAGGCCTTCCCGCCGAAGAAGAAGCAGGGCTTTACGGTCTTTTTCACCGGCCTGTCCGGCTCCGGCAAGTCCACCATAGCCAACGTGCTCATGGCCAAGCTCATGGAGCAGGGCACCCGGCCGGTGACCCTGCTCGACGGCGACCTGGTGCGCAAGCACCTGTCCAGTGAGCTGGGCTTCTCCAAGGAGCACCGGGAGATCAACATCCGCCGCATTGGTTTCGTTGCCAGCGAGATCACCAAGAACGGCGGCGTTGCCATCTGTGCCCCCATCGCGCCGTATCGGGCCACCCGCCGGGAGGTCCGCGAGATGGTCAGCCAGGGTGGCGGTTTCGTCGAGGTCTATGTGGCCACGCCGCTGGAGGTGTGCGAGGAGCGTGACCGCAAGGGTCTGTACGCCAAGGCGCGCGCCGGGCAGATCAAGCAGTTCACCGGCATCGACGACCCCTACGAGGAGCCGGAGCAGGCCGAAGTGGTGGTGGACACCTCCCGCTACTCTGCCGACGAACTGGCCCAGCAGGTGATCCTGCACCTGGAGAAGCAGGGCTACATCGACCTGGATTGAACGGGATGATCCGCAGGGAGACCCTCGTAGGGCGGACCGACGGTCTCTGCCATGCTGTAGGGTGGACGTTTACGTCCACCTTCTCCCTGTTCTAGAGAAGAGAACAATCATGACCCAACCCGATTTCGAAGCCGTGATCGCCATCGCGCGGGAGGCGGGCAACGCCATTCTCGAGGTCTACAACGGCCCCGAGTTCGACGTCCAGACCAAGGACGACGAGTCGCCGCTCACCGCCGCCGACCGGGCGGCGCACCGGCTCATCGACCGCGAGCTGCGGGCGCTGACGCCGGCCATTCCGGTGCTCTCGGAGGAGGGCGCCGACGTCCCCTACGCGGAGCGCCAGGCGTGGCAGCGATTCTGGCTGGTGGATCCCCTGGACGGCACCAAGGAGTTCATCAAGCGCAACGGCGAGTTCACCGTGAACATCGCCCTGGTGGAAGACGGTGCGCCGGTGTGGGGCGTCATTCGTGCCCCGGCGCTGGGCACCACCTATGTTGGCCGCGTCGGTGAGGGGGGCTGGCGGCAGGAGGGGGACGGCCCCCGTGAGCCGTTGGCTGTGAAAACGCCGGACAACGGCCATGCCGTGGTCAAGAGCCGTTCCCACCCCACCGGAGAGCTGGCGGACTACCTGGAGAAGATCCATGTCGCGGACGAAGTGCCGGTGGGCAGTTCGCTGAAGTTCTGCGCCGTCGCCGAGGGCCGCGCCACGCTGTACCCCCGCTTCGGCCCCACCATGGAATGGGATACCGGCGCCGGCCATGCCATCGTCGAGGCGGCCGGCGGCCGGGTGCGCCTGGCCGAGGACGAGGCCACGCCCCTGCGCTACAACAAGGACGATCTCCACAATCCGTTCTTCATCGTCTCCGCCTGAACGGGGACGGCTCCGCTATCGTGGCCCGGGGATCCCCCCTGCCACAGGAGCGGCTTCAGCCCACGCCGGCCGGGAGCGTCCGGAAGCCGGGAGAGGGACGTAGGGCGGACCTTCAAGGTCCGCCTTCCCCCGACATGCAAGCCAAGGCGGCCCATCGGAGGCCGCAACGGTGGACCTGAAGGTTCACCCTACGGCTCTATGGCCGGGAAGGGCCTATTAGGCATCCGCCGCACAACGGTGCATATTGATGCACCGTTGCAAGGCCCCGCAAAGCCGCGGCCTCTCCAACGTCCGCCGGGCCTGCTCAGCGCGCCCGGCGGGCCTGGCGCTGCCAGCGGTCCTCCTGCCACCAGTACAGGTAGACGCTGAGCACCACGGCAGAGGTCATGCTCACTGCAATCAGGAACAGCATTTGCGGCGAGGTCACTGCCCCCTCGAAATAGTTGATGTCCATCTCCCGGGGCTCCAGCACCAGCCCCGCCATGCCGGTGTAGTGCAGGGCGCATACCGCCAGCCCCATCACCGGTGCGCAGGCGTAGCGCAGGACACCCTTGAATTCGCGCACGATGTACAGCGCCGCGAAGGACGCCACGACGCCGATGATTACCGAGACCACCACTGGGCCGTGGGCATGGTGCATGTCCGCCTGCACGCGCATTGCTGCCATGCCGGTGTAGTGCATGGCAGCAATGCCGCAGCCCATGATTACCGCGGCCACGGCCAGTGCGATCAGCGAGCGCCGCCAGCGGTACGCCGCCCAGAGGCCGCCGGCCATCATGACAATGGGGAATACCAGTGACAGCGCCGTGAGCTGCGTGTCGTAGGTAATGGGCGTGCCCGGGTCGTACGCCAGCATACCCACGAAGTGCATGGACCAGATGGCGTAGGTGCCCAGCATGAAGGCGGATACCAGCAGCCAGCCGTAGTGGATTCGGCGGCCGCCCAGAGGGATGTTGCGCGAGGTCAGCAGCCCGGTGAGGGAACCAAAGGTGGCGATGAGATAGGACAGGGCAACCAGCCCGAGATGGAACTCGTCGATACTCGTGTACACGGTGTATGGCCTCCGTTGCCGGGATTGTGGTCCTTGGATGTGCCGGTAATTCCGCTACCGTCCGCACATCAAAACTATCGCTTTGTAGTTAGTTTGGCTGCCACCACAGACTGGTGCCCGTGGTCTCCGGTTGTCTGTGATATTCGTCGCAGCGCGGCGACGCCGTCAGCCCTGGCGTGACTCGAGGTATTCGGCGAACGCCGCCCCCAGCTCGGGATGCTGGAGTCCATACTCCACGGTCGCCTTGAGGTAGCCCAGCTTGCTGCCGCAGTCGTAGCGCTTGCCCTTGAATTCGTGGGCAAGCACGCGTTCATCGGCCAGCAGGCTGGAGATGGCGTCGGTGAGCTGGATCTCTCCCTTGGGGTCGGGTTTCGTCTCCCGCAGCTTGTCGAAAATGCCGGCAGTGAACACATAGCGTCCCACCACGGCAAGATTGGATGGCGCTTCAGCAGGGTCGGGCTTCTCGACGATGGCGTCCACGGCGGACACGCCGTCGGCAAACTCCTGCGCGCTGACCACGCCGTAGCTCCCGGTCTCTTCCTTCGGCACCCGTTCGACACCCAGGAGCGAGCACTGGTGATCGTCGAACTCCCGCACCATCTGCGACATCACTTTCTCGCCCTGGCCGTCGATCAGGTCGTCGGCCAGGATCACGCCAAACGGGTCATTGCCGACAATGGGCTGGGCGCAAAGCACGGCATGGCCGAGGCCCAGCGCCTCGCCCTGGCGGATATAGATGCAGTTGATGCCTTCCGGGACGGTGCTGCGCACCAGTTCCAGCATGCGCAGCTTGTTCTTCGCCTGCAGCTCGACTTCCAGTTCGTAGGCCTTGTCGAAGTGGTCCTCGATGGCGCGCTTGGTGCGACCGGTGACGAAGATCAGGGTGTCCGCACCGGCAGCGACGGCTTCCTCCACGGCGTACTGGATCAGAGGCTTGTCCACCACCGGCAGCATCTCCTTGGGGCTCGCCTTGGTGGCGGGCAGGAAACGGGTGCCGAGGCCGGCGACGGGGAAGACGACCTTGCGGATGCGTTGAGTCATGGAAGCGTCCTTTCGTGGTTCGTTTGCCATTGCCCGAATGACCGGGAACATACGGCGTCATGATTGCTGACGCAACGGTGGTTCACTGGTTTGTCTGCCGGTGCAGATAGTCCAGCAGGCCGCGGGTGGAGGGGTCTGCATCCGCTGCATCCCGCTCGCCGGTGACCGCCGGAAGCATCTCCTTGGCCAGTTTTTTGCCAAGTTCCACGCCCCATTGGTCGAAGGCGTTGATACCCCAGATGACGCTCTGTACGAACACCTTGTGCTCATACAGTGCCACCAGTTCACCCAGGGTGGCAGGGTCCAGCCGCTGGAACAGCAGGGTGTTGCTGGGCTTGTTGCCGGGATGGACCTTGTGCGGCACGGCCTGCTCGATCTGGGCCTCGGACATGCCGGAGGCGGCCATCTCCTGCCGCGCCTGGTCGGCGCTCTGCCCTTCCATGAGCGCCCGGGTCTGGGCGAAGCAGTTGGCCAGTGCCAGTTCGTGGTGCTCCGGGTACTCCGCCGAGCCGTGGGCCGGCGCGAGGAAATCCGCAATCACCGGGCGCGTGCCCTGGTGCAGAAGCTGGTAGAACGAGTGCTGGGCATTGGGCCCCACCTCGCCCCAGACGAGGGCGCCGGTATCGTAGTCCACCGGCTCGCCGTCGCGGGTGACGCACTTGCCGTTGCTCTCCATTTCCAGTTGCTGGAGATAGGCGGGAAAGCGGTTGAGCCGGTGATCGTAGGGCAGCACCACGTGGCCCGAGGCCCCCAGGAAATTGGTGTACCACACCCCCAGCAGCCCGAGGATCACCGGCAGGTTCTCTGCCCACGGCGCCGTGCGGAAGTGCTGGTCCATGCGATAGCAGCCCTCCAGCATGGCCTCGAAGTGCTTCATGCCCACGGCGATGGCCAGCGGCAGGCCTACCGCCGATGTCAGTGAGTAGCGTCCACCCACCCAATCCCAGACCCGGAACCGGTTTTCCTCTGCAATGCCGTAGGCCGCCATGGCGGCGTCATTGGCCGATACCCCGAGGAAATGGTGCTGAATCGCCGTCTCGTCGGCTACCTGGCGCCGGAACCACTCCAGGGCCGTGCGCGCATTGGTCATGGTGTCCAGGGTGGTGAACGATTTTGACGAGATAATGAACAGTGTGGTCTTGGGGTTCACCCGTTCCAGCACGTCGGTGACGTGGACGCCGTCGATGCTGCTGACAAAGTGCAGGCGAATGGCGTTGGTGCGGTAAGGCGCCAGCGCCTCGGTGGCCATCACCGCGCCCAGGTCCGAGCCACCGACACCGATGTTGACCACGTCGGTGATCACCCGCCCGGTACAGCCCCGGTACTCGCCCCGGTGCAGGCGGTTGACGAACAGCCGCATGCGGGTGAGTTCCCGCTGCACGTCCGGCATGACATCGCGCCCACCCACGTACATGGCGCCGTTGCCGCGGTTGCGCAGGGCCATGTGCATGGCCGCACGGTTCTCGGTGCTGTTCACCGGTTCACCCGCGAACAGCCGCTCGATCCAGCCGGCGAGGTCCTGCCGGTCCGCCAGTGCACGCAGATGCTGCATGGTCTCCGTGGTGACCAGGTTCTTGGAGTAATCCAGCAGCAGCCGACCCTGCTCCAGGCTGAAGTGCTGGAAACGCGCGGGATCATCGCGGAAGAGGTCACGGATGCGCTGGTTGCGGAGTTCCCCGCCGTGCTCGCGCAACGCCTGCCACTCGGGCAGCGCGGTCAGGCCGGCTGACGGGCTCGAAGAGTTCGCCATGGGGAGTCCTTATCCGTGTATCGCCCAGTGCCAGAATTCTACACGATGAGTCCGTATCCGACTGCGGATGGTGCTTGCCCCAGACGCGGGGCTGGCACACAATCCGGCCGCATGAACACGCGCTGCACCGCCTTGAAATGGTCCCGACGGATCGCCCTGCTGACTGCGGCGGTTCTTGCCGCGCCGCTGGCTGCCGATCAGGTGCCGCGCGTGGAACTGGACCCGCCGGAGTCGGACGCCGAGGTGCGCTGGGGTGTCGGGATCGCCCACGGGGTGCAGTGGTATGAGGATGACGACGACGGCCTCGGCGATGCCGGTACCGTGAACGCCGTACAGATCACCTACCGCGCCCGCCTCACTGAAGCCGACAGCGCCAACTGGCTGTTCGAGCTGGGGTTCGAGCACGCCCTGTCCGGCCGGCGCCCGGAGATCGCACCCGGTGAAACGCGGCGGGTGCGCAGCAATGGCCTGTTCTACCGCTTTAGCCGCTATTTCGGTTCGCGGTTCTATCTGGGCGGGCGCATTGGTATGGCCCGCGTGCGGGGGCCGGATGAGGCCAGTGGTCTGGAGCTCGTCCCGGGTCTCCAGGCCGGGGTGAGCATCACCTCCTGGCTGGATGCCGGGGTGGAGCTCGTGGTGGCCGAGCCCAGCAGCGAACCCGGCGGGCGGCCAGCCGACCTGCGTGGTGTTGTCACGGTTTCCTTTTGAATCTGCCACTTGGGAAACACTGAACAGTTCGTGCAGAGCTGCGCGGGAGTTGTTCAATGTTTCGCTTGTGCAGGCGCCACGGTTGTCCGCACACTGGGCACCATCGCCTTCGTAACGGGGTTCCCATGACTTATTGCCTTGCCGCGGCCGTGGATGCCGGGCTCGTGTTCGCGGCGGACTCCCGCACCAACGCCGGCGTCGACCACATCAACACCTATCCCAAGCTGCACCCGTTCATCTGGGAGGGGGATCGCGTACTGGTGTTGCTGAGTGCCGGCAATCTCGCCACCACCCAGTCGGTGGTGAGCCGCTTGCAGCGGGAGAGCGACCAGGGTGGGCCACTGCGGGAGGTCGACCATCTGGCCCAGGCGGCGGACTACGTCGGCCAGATCAGCCAGCAGATCCAGCAGCGCCACAGGCCCGAGGGCCAGAGCGCAGGGGGCGTGTCCCTGGAGGCCACCTTCATTGTCGGTGGCCAGATCGGCGATGAACCGCCGAGCCTGTTTCTCGTCTATCCCCAGGGCAACTACATCACCTGCTCTGATGAACAACCGTTCCTGCAGATCGGCGAGACCAAGTATGGCAAACCTATCCTGGATCGGATCATTACCCGCTCCACCTCCCTGGAGGATGCCGCGCGCTGTGCGCTGGTCTCCATCGATTCCACCATGCGCAGCAACCTCTCCGTGGGGCCGCCCCTGGATCTGATGCTCTACCGGCGGGATTCCCTGGAGCATCCCCAGGCGCTGCGCTACAAGATGAACTCCCCCTATTTCGCCTCCATCCGTAAGCAGTGGGGCGACGGCCTGCGGCGTATTTTCGACGATCTGCCGCGGTTTGACTGGGAGAAATCCTGAGGTCGGGGGCGGTCAGTCCTCCATGCCCGCCGCGTGGACCACGCCGTGGACGAACTCCAGTTTGCTGCACACCGCCGGGTTCAGTGAGAACGGGTAGGTGTCCGGTGCGCCGACACTGCGCGCCAGGGAATTCATGATCACGGTGAGCCGCATCCATTCGCCCAGCAACTGGCGGAAATCCGTGTTGCTGGCGCGGAAACGACGGTACTGTTCCGCATCGGCCTCTATTAGTCCCAGGTCGGCGGCCGTCTCCAGCGTGTCCCGCAGGTGCAGGTAATGCGCCCAGGTTTCCGCCCAGTCTTCCCAGGGGTGAGCGCTGGCGTAGGCGCTGATGTAATGGTCGCGCCAGTGTTCGTCGGGTGTGTGGTGATGGCGGCGGAGTGCCGCGGCGTAGTCGGCGGTTTCGTCGCCGAAGCGCTCGCGAAAACCCTGGTGCCAACCGGTGCCGCGAACCAGGCGCTCCCAGTAGTAATGGCCGCTTTCATGGCGCAGATGTCCCAGGACTGTGCGGTACGGCTCGCCCATGGCCAGGCGCATGCTCTCGCGTCGATCACCGTCCGCCTCGGCAATGTTGATGGTGATCACGCCGCCGGCGTGTCCCGTGAGCACTGGTGTGCCGTCGGCCATGTCCTCCTTGAAGTCAAATGCCAGCCCCGGGGTCTCGGCGCTGTCACGGTCCTCCACGGGCAGATGCAGCCGCAGCAGGCCGTATACCAGATGTCGCTTGGCCCGCTCCATGGTGTGCCAGCGGCGCTGATTTCCCGGCACCGCCTGGTCCGGGATCACGCGGCTCAGGCGGCACGCCCGGCAGAGGCGCCCATCCGCATCCGCCGGCAGCATCCAGTTGCATGTAGCTGCGGTATGGCGATTCGCGCACTGGCGCAGGGGTGTGTGACCGTCACTCTCCGCGGGTTGCCAGTGATCACCGTGCGGCTCGAGCGGGTGTAGCCGCACGGTTTCAGGGACGAACCCCAGGGTTCTGCCGCAGGCCAGACAGGCGGTATTCTCGAAGAACAGTCGATTACCGCAGACACAGGTCGCGTGTTGCATGGTCACCCTGGGTGCTGACGCTCTTCCCGGTACTTTGCCGGATTACGGACACGAACGGAACGCGCGCCGGCTGTGGCGTGCGGCCCTGGTCGCCGTACTGGCCGCCCTCCTGGCCGGCTGCGACGGCGCGGCCGGCGAACGCTGGTACACCGAAGAGCAGGTCCAGCGCGGCGAGGCGGTTTTCGAGGCCCAGTGCATGGCGTGTCACGGCGAGGGCGCCCGCGGTGACGAGAACTGGCGGACCCGTGAGCCGGACGGCAACCTGCCGCCGCCCCCGCTGGATGGCAGCGCGCATGCATGGCACCACCCGCTGGATGAATTACGCGGGATCATCGCGCACGGGCAGAACAACATGCCCGGATTCGGTAAAGCGTTGAGCGACGAAGAGATTGACGCGGTGATCGCGTGGTTCCAGTCTTTGTGGTCTGACGAGGTGTACGCGGCCTGGGAAGAGTATGATGAAGCAGGTATGGAGGGCCATGCCGACGACAGCCGGTAGGCATCCGGGGAACGCCGGGCACCACCCGTAATCCAAGGGGATACTGGAACGGTCGGTAGCAAGGCAGCGGTTCGTGCGAGGTCAACTGGAATGAGGGGCGTAATGGCACACAGCAGGCGCAAGGGTTGGATGCTGGCGGGCGCGGCCGCGCTGGTGGTTGTGGCGGCGGGTGCCGCCTGGGCCATTGCCGGCGGTGGCAACGCCACCCCGGCTGCGACGGACAGCGATACCGTGAAAGTGTACAAGACCCCGCAGTGCGGTTGCTGCACGGCCTGGGAGGACTACCTGCGTGACGAGGGCTTCAATGTGGACGCGGAGGATGTCGACCAGCGCGAGCTCAACTCCATCAAGCAGGAAGCAGGACTGACCCGGGAACTGGCCTCCTGTCATACCGCCTTTGTCGGCGGCTACGTGGTGGAAGGGCATGTCCCGGCCGCGGATATTCGCCGGCTGCTGGAGGAGCGCCCGGACGTGGATGGCATTGCCGTGCCTGGCATGCCCGTGGGCTCGCCCGGCATGGAAATGGGGGACCGCAAGGATCCGTACGACGTGGTAACGTTTGCCGATGGTGAGCGCGTCGGGACATTTTCGAGTTACCATCAGTAATGGAACGCTATCACTGAATAAGAAGAGATCGTGTCAAGGGTGCTGAGGGAGGAGTCTAATGGCGATAGCGGATGATGGGCGGCGGACACAGCGCGAGGTGCTGGATCATTACCTGCGTGTCTTTCGCACTGACACCGGAGACCTTGTTGGCTATCTCGCGGATGTCAGCGTTTACGGTTTGATGCTGCAGAGCCAGCGCCCTCTGGCGCTCGCCGACGGGCAGGATACGATCACCCTTCGTCTGGAGCTGGATCGCCCCATCGGCGGTGCCGAAGAGATGGTTGTGGAAGCGCGGCCCGTGTGGTCACGCAAGGAAGGCAGTTCGGTGTTCCATCACACCGGTCTGGAATTCGTCGTGCTGCCCGAAGACGATCGGCAACGCGTCGAGACGCTGATGGAAGACTACCGCCTTCAGACCATCTGACGCCCGATCCCGGGGAAACCGCGCCCGGGGCAGTGCCCGGGCGCGGTCCTGTGCTGATCAGGGCACGCTCGGGAAATGCAGGCCCGCCATCTGCTGCATCACCCGCACGACCTGGCAGCTGTAACCGAACTCGTTGTCGTACCACACGTACAGCACGCACTTGTTGCCGTTGACCAGCGTCGACGCGGAGTCCACCACGCCGGCGTGGCGCGAACCCACCAGGTCGGTGGAGACGATCTCGGTGGAGGCGGTGTAGTCGATCTGCTCCTGCATGTCGGAATACAGTGCCGTGTCCCGCAGGTGGCCGTTGAGATCGTCCTTGTTGGTGTCCCGGTTCAGCGTCAGGTTCATGACCGCCAGGGACACGTTGGGCGTGGGCACACGGATGGCATTGCCCGTGAGCAGGCCCTTGAGTTCCGGCAGTGCCTTGGCCACCGCCTTGGCGGCGCCGGTTTCCGTGAGCACCAGGTTCAGCGGCGCGCTGCGCCCGCGGCGGGAGCCGGGGTGGTAGTTGTCGATGAGGTTCTGGTCGTTGGTGTAGGAGTGCACCGTCTCCACGTGGCCGTGCTCGATGCCGAACTCGTCGTTGATGGCCTTGAGCACCGGCACGATGGCGTTGGTGGTGCAACTCGCCGCGGAGACAATGCGATCGTCCGCCTTGAGGACGTTGTGGTTCACGCCGTGGACAATGTCCGGCATGTCGCCCTTGCCCGGGGCCGTGAGCAGGACCTTGCCGGCGCCCTTGGCCTTCAGATGCAGACCCAGGCCCTCCGGATCCCGCCACTTGCCGGTGTTGTCCACGATCAGGGCGTTATTGATGCCATACTGGGTGTAATCGATCTCTTCCGGCGAGTCGGCGTAGATGATCTGGATGAAATTGCCGTTGGCGATCAGCGCGTTGGCGTCTTCCACCACGTTGATGGTGCCGTCAAAGGGGCCGTGCACGGAGTCGCGCCGCAGCAGGCTGGCGCGCTTGGCGATGTCATGGCCCTTGCCCTTGCGCACCACAATGGCCCGCAGCCGCAGCTTGTTACCGCTGCCGGTGCGCTCGATGAGCTGGCGCGCCAGCAGCCGGCCAATGCGGCCAAAGCCGTACAGCACCACATCCTGGGGCTCTTTCAACTGCAGGCTGCCGCGACCGTCGGCGATGCTCTCGAGCTTGCGCGTCACGTAGTCACGGATGCTCTCGTCCTTGTCGGCCTCGTTGAGGTAGCCGCTGGTGAGCTTGCCCAGGTCCACCCGCGCCGGGGAGAGGTCCAGCTTGGCCATCTCCTGGAGCACCGGCAGGGTGTTGTGGATGGACAGACCCTCGGCGTCGTACTGCTTGACGAACCGGTGCGCCTTGAGGATGTCGATGGGGGTGCAATTGATCAGCGGCCGGCCGTAGATGCGCAGCACCACACCGCGATCCCGGTAGAGCCTGCCAATCAGCGGCAGCATCTCTTCGGCGAGTTCCTGGCGCTGGGTCCAGTCGTTGAGGTAGGAATCCTGCTGTTCGTGGTTCATGAGTACTCCGTGTCGCCGGTCAGGCCGATGGCGGACAATGCGTTTCGGCGCATTGCCGGGAAGGGCAGCGGTGCGCGATTCTATAAAAATCAGGTTGTTTAGGGAACACTGGATGCGCAAAGAGATCGTCACCGAAGTGCACATTCAGGCGGCTCCGGCTGCCGTCTGGCGCGTGCTGCTGGACTTCCCGGCCTATCCTCTGTGGAATCCCCTGATCACCGCCATCGAGGGCCATGCGGACACCGGCGAGCGCCTGGAGATCACCGTCGCGCTCCCGGACCGCCGGCCCATGCGCTTTCGCCCGGAAGTCCTGCGCGTGCTTCCGGAGCAGGAGCTGAGCTGGCTCGGTCGTCTGGGCGTGCCGGGGCTGTTCGATGGCGAGCACCGTTTCGAGCTGGAGCCGACGGAAGACGGTGACACGCTGCTGCGCCACCGCGAGAAGTTCAGCGGCATCCTCCTGCCGCTACTCTGGTGGCGCATGGGCAAGCCCACCCGCGCCGGCTGCGAGGCCATGAACCGGGCGCTGCGGGACCGCGTGGAGTCCATCGGCCGCGCCGGCAGCGAGTGAAGGTGGCGATCGCGGTGGCCTTCAACCCGCGTAGGGTGCATCTTGATGCACCGTGACACCCTCGGATCGACCCTCTTTGGTTGGCAGGTCTTGCACGGTGCATCAAGATGCACCCTACGAATCCGTCATTACCCATCACCGCCGTACCAACCGATACCCCAGTTCCTGAAACCCCGCCTCATGGGGCACGGTCAGGTCCGCCTGCTCCGGCCACTGCCACTGATCATCGGTGAACAGTGCACGCATCTGCTCCGGCGGTGAATGGAACGGCGGCCCATTGCGCCAGGGTGTCTGGGCGAATAGCGCCAGCAGCGTGCCGCCCGGGCGCACCCAGCGGGTGAGTTGTCGAACGTACGCCGGCCGTGCGTCCGGATTGAACGCACACAGGCAGGTTTGCTCATAGACGGCATCGAAGGGTTCAGCGGGGCCATAGGTGAACACGTCGTCCTGCACGAGTTCGGCCTCCAGCCCGCGCTCGGCAAGCCGTGCACGCAGCGATTCCAGCGGCCCCGGAACGATGTCCAGGGCCGTCACCTGAAAGCCGGCCCCGGCCAGCGCCTCCACCTCGTAGCCGTTGCCGCAGCCGGGGACCAGAATCCGCCCAGGCGGGATCAGATCCCGCTCCAGCCAGTGGCGCAGGGCCGGGCTCGGCGCCCCCCGGTCCCAGGCCGTTCGGCCCGCCTGCCAGCGCTCCTCCCAGTACTCACGGGTTTCCGTGCTCATGCTGCCTTCTCCACGTCTTGACGCACCCGGCATGATGCGGTTTTCCGTCGGGATTTCCCATACGCTGCCGACGAACCCGGAGCATACGATATGATGCCCCGCATTCGCACAGAAGGGGACGGTAGCGACATGCCCATCAACGGTGGCGCGACACCATGAGCCTGATCCGCTCCACGGCGGTGTTCGGCGCACTGACCATGGTCTCCCGGGTGCTGGGTCTGGCGCGGGATGTGGTGATCGCCGCGGTGTTCGGCTCCAGCGCCGCCACCGACGCCTTCTTCGTCGCCTTCAAGATCCCCAACTTCATGCGCCGGTTGTTCGCCGAAGGGGCGTTCTCCCACGCCTTCGTGCCCGTGCTCTCGGAGTACCGCACCCACCATGACGCCGCAGCCGTGCGTACCCTGGTGAGCCGGGCGTCGGGGGTGCTGTTCCTGATCCTGCTGGTGTTGACCGTCCTCGCCGTGCTGGGCGCGGACTACCTGGTCATGGTGTTCGCCCCCGGGTTCATGGACGAGCCGGAGAAGTTCGGCATGGCGGCGGACATGCTGCGGATCACCTTCCCGTATCTCCTGTTCATCTCCATGGTGGCCTGCGCCCAGGGCGTGCTGAACACCTACGGCCGCTTCGGCCCGCCGGCCTTCGCGCCGGTGCTGCTGAACGTGATCCTGATCGCCAGCGCCTGGTGGTGGACGGCCTGGTTCGACGAGCCCATCCGGGCGCTGGCCTGGGGCGTGTTCATCGCCGGCATTGCCCAGCTCCTGCTGATGCTGCCGTTCCTGCGTGCCGTGGGTATGCTCACCCTGCCGCGGCCCAACTGGCGGGATTCCGGCGTGCGCCGGATCATGCGGCTGATGCTGCCGGCGATCTTCGGCTCCTCGGTGGCGCAGATCAACCTGCTGGTGGACACCATCCTGGCGTCGTTCCTGATCACCGGCAGCGTGAGCTGGCTGTATTACTCCGACCGGCTCATGGAGTTCCCGCTAGGCGTGTTCGGGGTGGCGCTGGGCACGGTGATCCTGCCGCGGTTGTCCAGCGAGCATGCGGCCAGTTCCCCGGCGCATTTCTCCCGCACCCTGGACTGGGCGCTGCGCTGGGCCATGCTCATCGCCATCCCGGCAACAGTTGGGCTGGCAGTGATGGCGGGGCCCATTCTCTCGACGCTGTTCCAGCACGGCGCCTTCACAACCCGGGACGTGCAGGCGGCGCAGCTCAGTGTCATCGCCTACGCCGTGGGGCTCACCGGCTTCATCATGGTCAAGGTGCTCTCCCCGGGTTACTTTGCCCGGCAGGACATGCGCACGCCGGTGAAATGCGCCGCCACCAGCATGGTGGCCAACATGCTCATGAGCACCACCGCGGTGTACCTGCTCATCGACACGGAGGTGGGGCATGCTGCCCTCGCCACGGCGACGGGTGTCGCCGCCATGCTCAACGCTGGCATGCTCTATCTCGGGCTGCGACGGCGCAACGTCTACGCCCCGGATCGTGGCTGGGGGCGGCTGTTCGGGCAGATTGCCGCGGCCACCACCGTCATGGGTGGTGTACTGTGGCTGGCCGTGGGCGAACTGCAGGCGTGGATGACCGCCGGCGTGGGCGAGCGGATTCTCGCTCTCAGCGGCTGGCTGCTGCTGGGGGTGGTGCTCTACGCGGGCACCCTGTTATTACTCGGGCTGCGGCCCCGCATGCTGCGGGAACCGGCACCGGCGAGCGACTGAGACCACTGCATGGAACTGATTCGCGGGCAGTACAACCTCAAGCCCCGGCACCGCGGCTGTGTTGCCACCATCGGCAACTTCGACGGCGTGCACCTGGGTCACCAGACCATCCTGCGGCGGTTGCGGGAGGCGGGAGATCGTCTCGGGCTGCCGACCCTGGCCATGAGCTTCGAGCCGCACCCGCTGGAGGTGTTCCGCCCGGAGGAGGCGCCGGCGCGCATTACGCCCCTGCGTGACAAGGCGTTGTCGCTGGACGCCGCCGGTGTCGACCGGTTTCTCTGCCTGCCGTTCCGGCCCTCCCTGGCGGCCATGACACCCCAGGCATTCATCCAGGATCTGCTGCTGGAGCGCCTGGGGGTGCAGTTTCTGATTGTCGGTGACGACTTCCGCTTCGGCCATCAACGGGCCGGTGATTTCAACACCCTGCGCGAGGCCAGCGAGCAGCACGGTTTCGAGCTGGAGCGCACCCCGACCTATCAGGTGGATGGCGCCCGGGCCAGCAGCACCCGGGTGCGTGAGGCCCTGGCCAGCGGCGACCTGGCGGCGGCCGAACGCCTGCTGGGTCACCCGTATACCCTCTCCGGCCGCGTGGTTCACGGTGACCGCATCGGCCGCGAACTGGGGTTCCCCACCGCCAACATCCGCCTGCGCCGTCGCCCGACCATGGATGGCATTCTGGTGGCCGACGTGGATATCGGTGACGGTCACGGCCCACGGCCAGGCATTGCCAGCATGGGCACCCGGCCCACCGTGAACGGCCAGCGCGCGCTACTGGAAGTCTATCTACTGGAGTACAGCGGCAGCCTGTACGGGCGCCACCTGCGGGTGACCTTCCGCGAGTGGCTGCGTGGTCAGGAGCGCTATGACTCCCTGGACGCCCTGCGCGAGCAGATCGCCCGCGACGTGGACGCCGCCCGCGCCTGGTACGGCCTTGGAAAGCGCTGACCCCGGACTGTAGGAGCGGCTTCAGCCGCGACCATCCCAGAGCAGATCCGCCCATCGTATTCCCATCACCGACCCCGGAAACCCCGGTGCGGAGACCGGAGCCTTGATCTGGTAAACTTGACGGTTTACACGCGCCTGAAGATCGAGAAAAGCGAGTGCACCGGTGAGCGACTACAAACACACCCTGAACCTGCCGAAGACCGACTTTCCCATGCGCGGCAACCTGGCCAAACGCGAGCCGGAGATGTTGCAGCGCTGGGAGTCCATGGACCTCTACGGCACCATCCGGCAGGCGCGGGCCGGCCGGGACAAGTTCGTGCTCCACGACGGCCCGCCCTACGCCAACGGCGATATCCACATCGGTCACGCGGTCAACAAGATCATCAAGGACATCATCGTCAAAAGCCGCACCCTGGACGGTTTCGATGCCCCCTATGTGCCCGGGTGGGACTGCCACGGCCTGCCCATCGAGCTGAAGGTGGAGCATGACATCGGCAAGGCCGGGCACGACGTGACCCTGCGGGAGTTCCGTGACGCCTGCCGCGCCTTCGCCCTGCGCCAGGTGGATGGCCAGCGCAAGGACTTCAAGCGTCTGGGGGTGCTGGGCGACTGGGAGCGGCCCTACCTGACCATGGACTACCGCACCGAGGCCAACATCCTGCGCTCCCTGGGGCGCATCATGGCCCGCGGGCACATGGATCGCGGTTTCAAACCCGTGCACTGGTGCGCCGACTGCGGCTCTGCGCTGGCCGAGGCCGAGGTGGAGTACCACGATCACACCTCGCCGGCCATCGACGTGCGTTTCATGGTGGTCGACGAGGACGATTTCGCCGCCCGGGCCGGCATCGATCCCGCCCGGACGGCGGGGCTGCGCGTCTCCGTGCCCATCTGGACCACCACCCCCTGGACCATCCCGGCCAACCGCGCCGTCACCCTGCACCCGGAGCTGGACTACCGGCTGCTGCTGGTGGAGCGCGAGGGTGAGCGCGAGATCCTGCTGCTGGTGGATGGCCTGGACGAGGACGCCCTGGCGCGCTATCGCATGGTCGAGGTGGATGAGCTGACCCGGATCAGCGGTGCTGCCCTGGAGCACGCGCAGCTGCGCCACCCGTTCCTGGACATGGACGTGCCGGTGATCCTCGGCGAGCACGTCACCACCGAGGCCGGCACCGGCGCCGTGCACACCGCTCCCGGCCACGGTCAGGAGGACTACGTGGTGGGGCAGGCCTACGATCTGGAGGTGGCCAACCCGGTGGGCGACGACGGCCGTTTCCTGCCGGATACCCCGCACTTCGCCGGCGAGTTCGCCTTCGACGCCAACCGCTCCATTGTCGATCTGCTGCAGGAGCGGGGCGCCCTGCTGGCCCACGTGCAGTACCGCCACAGCTACCCCTGCTGCTGGCGCCACAAGACGCCCATCCTGTTCCGCGCCACGCCCCAGTGGTTCATCAACCTGGAACAGGCCGGCTTGAGGCAAAAGGCGCTGGGCGCCATCAGTGGCGTGAAGTGGATGCCCGCCTGGGGCGAGCAGCGCATCGACGGCATGGTGCGCAACCGCCCGGACTGGTGCATCTCCCGGCAGCGCAACTGGGGTGTGCCCATTGCCCTGTTCGTGGACAAGCGCACCGGCGAGCCGCACCCGGATACGCCGCAGCTCATGGAAGCCGTCGCCCAGCGCATGGAGGCAGATGGCATCGATGCCTGGTACGACATCGAGCCCGCCGACCTGCTCGGTAACGAGGCCGATCAGTACGAGAAGGTCCGCGACATTCTCGACGTGTGGTTCGACTCCGGCGTCACCCACGCCACGGTCATGGAGACTGACGAGCGCTTCCATGTGCCGGCGGATCTCTACCTGGAAGGCTCTGACCAGCACCGCGGCTGGTTCCAGTCGTCACTGCTGACGTCGGTGGCCATGCGCGATGCCGCGCCGTATCGCGGCGTGCTCACCCACGGCTTCACCGTGGACGCCGACGGCCGCAAGATGTCCAAGTCCATGGGCAACGTCATCGCCCCCCAGGAAGTCATGAACAAGCTGGGCGCCGACGTGCTGCGGCTGTGGGTGTCCTCCTCGGATTACAGCGGCGAACTGGCCGTCTCCGACGACATTCTCAAGCGCACCGCCGACGCGTACCGGCGCATCCGCAACACCGCGCGCTTCCTGCTGGGGAACCTGCACGGCTTCGATCCGGCCACCGACATGGTGCCGCCGGAACGCATGCTGCCCTTCGACCGCTTCGCGGTGGACCGCGCCCTGCAGGCCCAGGACGAGATCGTGCGCTGCTACGACCACTACGAGTTCCACCGCATCTACCACCGCATCCACAACTTCTGCACCGTGGACCTGGGCAGCCTGTACCTGGATGTCACCAAGGACCGGCAGTACACCACGCCGGAGAACAGCCTGGCGCGGCGCTCCTGCCAGACGGCCATGTACCACATCGCCGAGGCCCTGGTGCGCTGGATCACCCCGGTTCTCAGCTTCACCGCCGACGAGCTCTGGCAGCACCTGCCCGGCACGCGTGGCGATACCGTGTTCACCGCCGAGTGGTACGACCAACTCGTGCCCCTGGATGGGGCGGATGGCTTCGGTCGGGCGTTCTGGGAGCAGATCGTGGGCGTGCGCGAGGCGGTGGCCCGGGAGCTGGAGACCCTGCGCAACGACAACCACATCGGCGCGTCCCTGGACGCCGAGGTGGATCTCTACTGCCAGCCGGAGCTCCTCGCCCAGCTCCAGCGGTTGGGTGATGAGCTGCGTTTCCTGCTGATCACCTCCGAGGCACGCCTGCATCCGGCCGACGCCATGCCGGCGACCGCCGCCCGGGCCCACCTCGAGCAGGGCGGCGAGCTGGGCATTGTCGCGGTGCGCTCGGCCCACGAGAAGTGCGCTCGCTGCTGGCACCGCCGCCCCGATGTCGGCAGCCATGCCGCCCATCCGTCACTGTGCGGGCGTTGCGTGGTCAACATCGACGCCGACGGCGAACAGCGCAGCGTGGCCTGACGGCGCATGCTGCGGGTGCCCCTGTGGAGCGTGATCGCCCTGGCGGTGATCGTTGCCGATCAGCTCACCAAGCTGGCCGCCGAGGCGTGGCTGGAGCTCTACGAGCCTGTTCAACTCCTGCCCGTGTTCAGCCTGACCCTTGGCTACAACCCCGGTGCCGCCTTCAGTCTCCTGGGGGATGCCGGCGGCTGGCAGCGCTGGCTGTTCACCGGCTTCGCCCTGGCGGTGAGCGTGTTCCTGATCATCTGGCTGCGGCGCCTGCCGCCCTGGGACCGCTGGCAGACCTGGGGCCTGTCCCTGATCCTGGGTGGCGCCATCGGCAACGTCATCGATCGGCTCGCCTATGGTCACGTCATCGACTTCATCCACGTCCACTGGCAGGACTGGCACTACCCCATCTTCAACATCGCCGACTCCGCCATCACCATCGGCGTGATCCTGATCCTCATCCACGCCTTCTTCCTGGAAGGCCGCCAGACCCGCGGCTCCTGAGCGCTCGCGAGCCCCGCGTAGGGTGGACCATAAGGTCCGCCGTTGATGCTCCTTTAAAGCAACCAGTACTGATGCCGTGGCACTGTTCAGGCCTTCGTGTCAGAATTTTCCATAGACAAAAGAAAGGTTATTCCTATGGATCGACAGAAGATCGAAGACGAAGCTCTGCACCTCTCCAAGGAAGACCGCGCCCAGTTGATTCAGCGCCTGGTGCTTAGCCTTGACTCTCCGTCTCCGGAGGAGGTCAGGGCCGAGTGGCTGAGTGAAGCCCAGCGCAGGGCTAAAGAGCTGGATGAAGGAACGGCGCACGCGATCCCTGGGGAAGAAGTATTGAGGAAGGCGCGAGCACTGGTTAGATGAAGTACGATTTTCACCCGGCAGCGGAAGCCGAATTCCTGGAGTCAGTGGGCTATTACGAATCCCGTGTTCCAGGTTTGGGTGACGCCCTTATTGAGGAATTTGAAGCGCTGATAAACCTGGTTTGTGAGACGCCAAAGGCGTGGCAGGTTGAGGCTGAGCCCAATATTCGCAGAGCGCCCCTCCACCGATTTCCATTGTCGCTGATTTATCTCGAAAAGACGCACATCATACAGATTCTTGCCGTCGCTCATGACCGTCGTCGTCCCCAGTATTGGCTTGGCAGGCTTTAACAAGTTACTACACGCGGAAAAATTACTCGCTCCGCTCCTGATTTTCCGGTGAGCAAGGCGATAAACCGCCTTCGCTTGCTTGTCTGGAGATGGCGGACCTGAAGGTCCGTCCTACGACGCTAAGGCCCACCCGCCCACGCCACGGCCTGATGAACCGCAACCTTGCGTTTGGGCGAAACGTTCCTGGGGGATACAATATATACCTGATCATATCCACCGACTGGAACCAACTATGCCCCGCATCCTCCTCGCCAACCCACGCGGCTTCTGCGCCGGCGTGGACCGCGCCATCATCATCGTCGAGCGCGCCCTGGAGAACTTCGGCGCGCCGATCTACGTGCGCCACGAGGTGGTGCACAACAAACGGGTGGTGGACGGCCTCCGGGACAAGGGTGCGGTGTTCGTGGAAGAGGTTCGCGAGATCCCCGACGGCGCCACCGTGATCTTCAGCGCCCACGGTGTCTCCCAGGCCGTGCGTGACGAGGCAGCCCAGCGCGGCCTGCGCGTGTTCGACGCCACCTGCCCGCTGGTCACCAAGGTCCACCTGGAAGTGGAAAAACACGCCCGCGAGGGCCGGGAAGTGGTGCTCATCGGCCATGACGGTCACCCGGAAGTCGAAGGCACCATGGGGCAGTATGTGGGTGAAGGCACCGAGAGCGGAGGCATCTACCTTGTGGAGAAAACCGCGGACGTGGCCACCCTGCAGGTGAAGAATCCGGACGACCTGGCCTTCGTCAGCCAGACCACACTGTCCACCGACGACACCGCCCAGATCATCGAAGCCCTGCAGGCGCGCTTCCCCGCAATTCAGGGTCCGCGTAAGGACGACATCTGCTACGCCACCCAGAACCGCCAGGATGCCGTGAAGGAGCTCGCCGAGCAGTCCGACATGCTCATCGTCGTCGGCGCCCGCAATTCCTCCAACTCCACCCGCCTGCGCGAGCTCGGCGAACGCATGGGCATCCCCGCCTACCAGATCGACTCCGCCGAGGATCTGCGTGAAGAGTGGATCCGGGGTCACGAACGCATTGGCCTGACGGCTGGCGCATCCGCACCCGAGGAGCTGGTCACTGAAGTCCTGGACCGCCTCCAGCAATGGGGCGTGGAAAAACCCCGCGAACTCGCCGGCCGCGAAGAGCAGGTCGTTTTCTCCCTGCCCCGCGACCTCATCCGCGCCGGCAAGGAGCGCACTGCCACGTAGGGTGACTGCGCGGGCCTCCGTGGGAGGGCTTTCGCCACGTAGGGTGCATCTTGATGCACCTTCCCAAGACCAGCGGGCCATGGCGGCCCGAGCCAGGGTTGTCACGGTGCATCAAGATGCACCCTACGGCTACTGGGCCTCTGTGGGAGGGGCTTTAGCCCCGACAGATCCGCCCATGACGAGAGAGGCTCTGGAATGCATCGCGGCTAAAGCCGCTCCTGCACTTGGCTCCCCGGTTCTGCCGCAAGCCCCCTCAACAGCTCGTATTATCCCCCGCCTCTGCCACCCGCGCCCGCCCGGAAAACGCCAGAACCATGCCCCGCAACACCTCACCATCCGCACTGCACGCCGTGAACGTGCCATTGGACGCTCTGGCAAACCCTTCCGGGTAGAACCGCACGGTGTTCCGCACGAAATGATTGGCGGTGATATAAATGCCGTTGCCGGTTCCCGGACTCACCGAGAGTACGCGACCGCCGTGGTCACAGACGCCGGAGGAGGTGACGCTGCAGTCCCGCAGGTTCGAGGGGTCCTCGAACACGATCCAGCCGTCGCTCCAGCGGTCGCCAGCGAGGCAGGTGTCGCCATCGGCGCTGCGGCAGACCGTTATCCGCACGGCGTGCCGTGCCGCATATTCGCGAGCCTGGTGCAGGCCGGTACGGAGTTCATTTAGCGAGGACCAGCTTCGCTGGCGCTCCAGGAGTTCGTTGAACGAGGGAATGGCAACCGCAAAAAGGATCGCCGCCACAACGATGGCTATGAGTAGCTCCACCAGCGTGAAGCCTGAGTGAGATCGCCGTTCCATGGCGAGTTCCTCCTGTCCTTCGGTCTCTCAATCGGGAAGTGTGTTTCGAGTTGAAAGGTTTTCAACCGCTCCATGCGCGCTTGTTTACCAACAGTCGTCCGCATCTCCCTGAGCGTCTTGGTCGCCGCGCTGGTCCAGTTCCAGCCAGCCACAGTCATCACTCGTCTGTGGGCCCTGAGGGGTTGCCCTCAGAGTGAACGTGTTCGCGCTCACGTCCGATGCAGACAATGCATAGTAGCCATCGTCGGAATCGTTCAAGTCGACACAGAGATCACCGCTGTTATCCGTGTAGGACTGCTGCGTCGTATAACAGCGCTCCAGCCGCTGTGCGGTCTGCATCAGTGCGCTGTGCCCGTCGGCCCGGCGCGTATTCTCAACGTGGTTCTGATAGGACGGGTATCCGATCGCGGCGAGGATGCCGATGATGGCAACCACGACCATGAGCTCGATAAGCGTGATCCCGCCCTGCTGGCCCCAGGAACGGGGGTAGACCGATCCCGGGGATTGCTGCCGTCTTATTGTATTCATTTTAGTCGAACTCCCGCCAGGACTGCCGCCCGAGCACGCCGGCATCGTAGGAGCGGTCCCGACCAAGACGGTCCTCGTCGACGTCGTAGACCAGCTCCCCCGTTTCATCATCCACTTCAAGTGTCTGCCCCTCCGGTGTGGGGGGGCCTTCGCCGAAAGCTACCCCGGATCCGTCAAAGTCCATTTCGCCATCCCCGCTCAGATCGAAGATTGGGCGGTCGCTCTGGGAGCCGTCGATGGCATTGAGTTCCATCAACCAGTTGAATCCACCCCCGGCGCACGGATCTTCGTCGTTGGGTGTGAATGTGGTGAAGCTCACCCGCCCGGCTGCCAGTTGCGGTGCGAAGAGCACCCGTTCGCCGCGTTGCGGCGTGCCGCGCACCCCGTCAAAGAGCAGGTCGATGAACCAGCCGCCCTCGGGATCGTCTTCGCTGAAGGAGTTCCGGGAAGACCGACGGATACGGAAGCCGTCCTGTTCCGATTGCTCCTCGATTTCCTGAGGCAGGAGATCGCCGCGGTCCACGTCGGTCACGTCGCCGTCGTCCCGGACCCCGTAAAAAGTTTGAATCTGTTCGTCGTCAGCGATGACGTTGTCGCCATTCTCCAGGAACTGGCCCGTCCCGAAGAACACCATCACCACACCGGGGTCCGGATGACCGCTCACCGCCGGACGCGAAGTAATGGGCTGCGGCTGGCCGCTCTCCCGGTCAGTGGCCTGGAAAAGCACGTTGGCCTCGAGGTTGTCAGCGTCCGATGCATCGATGCGGTGCATGTTGCCGTTCAGATCGCCCGCATAGAAGCGGTCGGTAATCCGGTCACCGGTCAGATCTGCGGGCACGACCGAGGCGAGACCATTCGGGTCGTTGGCGGCGCCATTGGAGAGGCGGATCCGATCCTGGATTTCGCCATTCTCCAAGTCGATCGTGAAGAACACCGCGTCATGCTCTTCGCTGTTGTAGCCGTTACCGAATGCGGCAACCCAGTCGCCGTTCGCCAGACGGGCGATCGTGGGTTTGCCCACGGTGTAACCTAGGTCCGGGTCAGTGAACTCCCAGAGCGCTTCGGGATTCTCCGGGTCGGTTACATCGATGGCGAAGACGCTCCGGCCGCCTAGCCCAGTTGAGCCGACGAGTACGGTGCGCCATCGGCCACCGATATACGCGTCGTTTACGGTTACGGAACCATCAACGAAGAATTGGTGGTTGTCTGCGTATTCCGGATTCGGTAGGTCGTCCAGTTTGTGAAGAACGCTTTCAGGAACAAACGCAAAGAGTTCCCTGCCATCTTCAGCATCGAAGGCATGCAGCATCCCATCGTTCGCGCCAATGAAGACAACGTCATGCGTCTTGTGGTCGTCAAAGAAGTCTCTGTAAGAGTCACCACCCTCATTGCTCGGGAGTCGTTCATACTGGAAATCGAACGTGCCGGCCAGAACAGGCTCGCTGTTGATGATGTCCCCTATCGGATTGCCTCCCCGATCACGGAATTCTGCCATTTCGTCCAAGTCAAGGTTGCCACGAAACCAATCCCAGCGTTCCCGGTTTCCACCGAAAGCATCCTGTTCCAGATCAATCCCATCGCCCGCTATGATTCGGCGATTGCTGTAATGGGGAACTTGTTCCGAGGCGACCCATACAGGTGCCATATCGTTCGAAGTGGCATCATAGGCCTCCAAATCACCCGTCCATGATCCGCTTTCGAAACGGGCTTGAAAGAGTAAAGTGCCGTCCTGCAGTGCAGTGCTATTTGCGGAGACGCCGCCGGTAGAGCGATTGGCCTCGGCCGCGATTCCGGTTAGGAGATCACTGAGTTCCTCGGCGAATGTTTCTGGATCCTGCGCGCTAAAGAAACCGCCACGTGTATTAACGGCTGCATGAAGTAGGTCGTCTAGTTTTGCTTCATTGCTATTTTGTGGATCCGGCCAATCAATCGTGTCGCCGCTTTGTATTGCCGCAAAAGCATCATCCGGATCGACGGTTCCGTTTACCCCAAGTCCCACACCGTAGGTGGTGAGGTGTTGCCAGTACGCAGGATTATTCTCGGTCGTTGGAACCCTGTTACGAAGATCCTCTCGCAGATCCCGTTTCCAATATGCCATTGCTGCATCGGCGAGGGTGTTGGAGTAATCATCCTCGAATGGTGCGCCGGGGACGTATTGGTAAGTGTCTCCGTCGTCGTCTGGTCTTGGTATGACCTCCCCGGAGGTGCCATCGACGTTACCGACATTTGGGGAGGGCCCGCTCCAGTAGCCGTCCGTCATCAGGACATGAGAACTCCGTCGACACTCAAGATCGGAGCCTCCCAACTCACCGGGAGTCGTGCTCCACGGCCCACGCTGATCATCTCGAGAAAAGTACTCGCCGACATCCACGGCTGCCCTTCGCAGTGGTGTTCCAGAGGCCGGGATATCCGGATCATAGAGGGCATCATAAAATTCCTGCCGGTTATCTCCGCTGAACACACGGACGCCTTGGCTTACAGTGCTGGTGTTAACACCATCGACATCGTTGCCAGATTGGTTGATGGAGCCAAAACCCACACGTATACCGCTATCCTGTGGTGCGAATGCGCGTCCGATCGCACCGCGCGCGGCCAGTCCACGAGAGCGGTAGTAGCTAAACCAGTTCGCGAAGTTCTGGATTTCCTGCTCGTAAGAACATTGCTCCGGGTTGGGTCCACAGTCACTCCGGTTGGGACCGCCCTTGTAGGTGCTCCCTTCAACGATCTCGATGAGCTGATAGTCATCATGATTTTCTGGATCGCCGTTTGCCCCGCCTTCGTAGACATAATAAGTGGCCGGGAAGTAGGTCGCATCACCCCAGTTGTTATCCGTAGTGAGGTCCATCGGCTCGCCCCGTGAGGGTGCTGCCGGGTTATATACGGCCGCTGTTTCGTCAGCATCCGGAAATCGCGTACCGTCTGCCCGGATCCAAGGGCGATAATTCACCGTTGGGTCGTAGTATGTAGAGTTAAAATCAGCGGACAAAAACCGCGGATCCGATGGTTCCCCTTCTTCATTGTAAGGATTATTTACGTTGTAGCCGCCACTCCCATATACGTCGTCGCTTTCCGGGTATAGATAGCGGTATCCAGCAGACGGGCGTAGTTCATCAGGAGTGATCTCGTAACGCATCGACCCTGAGTCGTCAATAGTGAACATGACGTTCGGCTCGATCCCGCTTGCGAGGAATAAGGGGTTTGTTGTCAGGTTCAGGCCGGCGTGCGCGGATGACATCAGCGCCCCTGCCGTCAGAAAGCCCGATGCCAGCAGGACCGATGTCTGTCTGTACCCGTGACTACGTTTCATTGGTGTGCTCCTGCTCGGGTGATTACTGCGGGCGATACTGGGATTCCAGATAGACGAACGGCTGTTCCGATGCGGAACCACCCCACGCCTGCACCCAGATGCGGAATAGCTGATCCGAGTTCTGGGGCGGCGGCGCATCAGCGGACAGATCCTCGACTTCGCGATCCAGCGAGAACGGCCGCTGTTCGATGATGTACTCGGGCGGGCGTGATAGGCCCTCGATGGGTGATCCGGCCGTCACCCAGGGGTTGCCGGTTAACTCCCATGGACGTTGCGGTCTGTCATCACCGAAGTCCGAGTAATGGAAGAGATGTGCGTCGGCGCCGTCTTCCGTGCTGAAATTCAACTCCCTTCCCTGGTTGTCGAGCCACCGTTCGGCGTCCCGGAGTGCCGACTCGCCGGCTTCGAATGCCATGCTCCGGTCACGCATGTTGCCGGCCATCCGTTCTTCCATGGTGGTGCCGCGCATGGCGAACACACCAATGATGGTCATGACCAGCAGCAGAATCAGGGATACGATTAATACCGCGCCCCGCTGTCGGGCAGAGAAGGCAGTGCTTGCTGTCAGTCGGTTGTTTACATGCATGGGCATTTGGGCTCCCGCGCCATTACTGCAGCCGGTTTCTCAGGGAAATCGTCGTCGTGGCCACCTGGCGCACACGTCGGTCAGCATCCGTAGGGATCGTCTCGCCCAGCAGGCTGAAATCGGTGGCACGTGCTTCCGAGAGCACTTCGTCGCTGGCGAAGAGGACGGAGATGCGGACACTGAGGACGTTCTGCCAGTCGTTGTCGCTGAGCTGGCTCGCCGTGCGATAGCGGTTGACCTGGAAGTCCCCGCTGGTGTCCTCCCCATACTGGATGCGCATGGCCTCTACGTTTTCCACAAGTTCGCGGACTTCGGCCTCGCCCCCGGATCGCATGTCATCACGCCGATACAGGGACGGCGCACCGCTCCCGTTCTCGGCCAGGTAAAACGTGTACGAGTAGAACTGCATGGCCTGCGCGCCGTCGTCGTAGTTCTGGAAGGCCTGGTTCTGGTTGCAATCTTCCTCGGATGGTTCGTCACACCATCGATGTGGGCTATTTCCGGTGTTTCCGTGCGAAATATTGATCTTGTCGGCGTCCTCGTCATCATTCTGGGGATTTCGGGTGATCTCTGCGATATGCGCCGTCTCGCAATCCGTGATGGTGATGAAATCGTTCTGCCGGAATCCGACCTCGTTAGAACCAATCTGGAGCTGAGCGCTGTTGCCGAAACTGTCCGGAATGGTCGCGATGTCGGAGCCACTGGAAAACGTCACGCGGATTGCGGGTTGTTCGTCTTCGAGGTTGTCCGGTAAACCATTAAGCCAGAAATCAGTGCCTGCGCTGGCGGCGTTGTCAACTCCGATCACGCTCCGGCCGCTGAAAATGAAATCCGCGTCGGCATCGTTGGCCATGATGCTGAGTTCGGGCGATTTTGAGCGTGGACAGCCGTTGTATCCGGCCATCCGGATCTCGCGTGACAGGCTGTCAATGGCAAAACGCGCGTTTTCCTGCACCCGGGATAAGCCTTCCTGGGCGCGGTTCGTCGCTGACGTCCCGAGGTAGATCTGGGTGACACCCAAAAGCAGGATCAGTGAGATCGCCATTGCGATCATCAGCTCGATCAGGGAGAACCCGCTCACGGCCAATCGCCGGCTGTGAATTCCTGTATTCATATCCGTGACACCGTCCTGAAGCTGGTAACCCGCTGATCGTCGTCCTCCGGGCGCCGCTCATCCACCCAGCGGAGCGTGATCTCGGCGCGGCCATCACCGTTCACCTGGATCGCCGCGCCGCAGTCGCCGTTACACCCGTCTCCCGTGGTGCCGGGCAGCGCGGCCTCCATTTGCTGAAGCCATTCGCGAAGGTCTGCCCGGGCGAGTGGGCTGTTACCCATGTCGGAACTCGACGTGCCGAAACCGATATCGTAGTTGCCCTGCCTTGCCGCGCCTGGGTTGGCGCGCATCCGGTCGAGAATGTCTTGCGCAAGGAATGTTGCCTGAGAGACCTGCGCCGCCGATTGATTACTCTGCAGGCTGGTGGTCTGCAGACCCGCCAGCCCGAGTAGCCCGATCGACAGAACCAGTACGGCGATCAGAATCTCCAGCAGGCTGTAGCCGCGCTGGCGTTGTGTATTCGGGGCCCACCGCTTTGCTGTGTTCATTGGCAAGCTTCCCGTGTGGTTTGTACGCTTCCGCTGGCCGAGATCTCGATCACGCGACGCATGTCCCCGCGGCACTCGCGTTCCGGTTGCAAGGTGATCGTTGGTGTTCCGGATCCTGACGTCAGCGACCCTCTGCCAGCGAAAGTAATCGGGTTCGCATCGGTGGTGGTCACGTCCATGCCATTGCCGAAGGTATCGAAGCGACGTACCACGTGGAACTCGTCATCTTCGTCGTCCTCGTCCTCCAGAGCCGGTACCTCGATTTGGAATCCGCGGTTCCAGTCGCCGTCGATGGGGACCAAGAGCACATCCTGGTTCCGCCGCACGGCTTCCGAACGGGCCCCGGATATGCCAGTGATCAGCTCGTTGGTCTGGGTCGACACTCGATTGCTTTGCAGGATGTACTGAAAACTGGGTACGCCGAGGGTCAGCAGGATTGCTGCCACCGCCAGCGTCACCATCAGCTCGATCAGCGTGAAGCCGTTTCGTTTTCTCATGACTCTGATATACCGAGACGCCGGAGCCATCGCCCAGCCCCAGACGACGAGCTGCTCCCATCAGCCGACGAGTGGCACATCCCCGCATCCGCTGCGCTTTTCTTAACCTGCATCAAGCCATCGGGCCGAGCGTCGCGACATACTGAGAAAGCAAACCCGCAAGGAGGACACGGCAATGGCCAGCACCATCAAAACAATCCTCGTCCCCGTGGACGGCTCGAAGCACGCCGCTGCGGCGGCGCGGTACGCCGATTCGCTCGCGCGCAGGATCGACGCCCGGGTAGAACTCCTGCACGCCTTCCCGGAGTCGCCGCGGGCGCTGATGGAGCGGTTGGGTAACACCACCGAGCAGGCCCTCGCGGGTCCACTGTCCTCGGACGCCTTCAAAGGCATCCGCAAGGAAAGCGCCAGCCGCGCCTTCAGTAGCGCCCGCTCGCTGCTTCTGGAAGGCGCGGTCAGCATGGAAGAGGTCATTGTCGATGGCGAGCCTGCCGAGGCTCTCGCCGAGTATGCGAAGAATGTCGACTCGCCCATTATCATCATGGGGCGTCGCGGTCTCGGGCGCGTGCGCGAGTTCCTGGTAGGGAGTGTCAGCGAGGGTGTCATCCTCCGCGCCACGTGTCCGGTGACGGTCATTTCCGACGATGACGTGGTCGCCACCAGCGCCTACATCGTACCGGTGGATGGGTCCAAGTCGGCGCTGGTGGCCGTGCGGCACGCCGCCGGTCTGGCCTCGGCCACCGGCGCGTCCATCCACCTGCTCCACGTGTTCCCGAATACGCCGCGGGAGATTCCCGGAGTCGGTGGCAGCATGGCGGAGCTGGCCGGTGTCGGGCCGTTTGCCGATGAGAGTTTCGCTGAACTCGGGCGCGAGTCGGCGGAGCGTGCCTTCAAGCAGGCGCGCAGGGAAATCGATGACGAGAGCATCGAGGTCCTCGATGTCCGTCGGGGCGGCGACCCGGCCACGACCATCAACGCCTACAGCCGCGAGATCGGCGAGGCGGAGATCGTCATGGGCCGTCGCGGCCTGTCACGACTCGAGGCTTTTGTCATGGGCAGTGTCAGCCGCCGCGTGGTCCACGGCGCCTTCTGCCCGGTGACCGTCCTGCATTGACTCCCCCCGCCATTCCGGCCCCGCGGACCCGACTGCCGCAGGGCCGGAATGCGTCCGAGCTCACAATGACACCATTTCCTGATGGAGCGGCTTGCATCCAGTCTTGCGAAGCAATCGTATAAGACGATGATAAGGTACCGCGCTAAGCCCGACCCCGGACGGCGCCCGCCTTGGACCAATGCCAGCCAAAAGGAAACGCCATGCCCTCCCGCTATCTGCTGCTCCCCGGCGCCGGCCTGCTCATGGCCCTGGCGGCCTGCGCCGTCCATGAGGGCAAACCCAAGCAGTCCACCGAGTTACCCCGCACGGACGTGCAGGATGTACTGGTCGAGCAATACACACCACAAGACTGGCCGCAGCCCCTGGATGCCCGCATTCGGCAGCCCGTTGGCGAGGGCCCGTTCCCGGCGGTGCTGGTGGTGCACGGGGGTGGCTGGCAACGGCGGAGCCCGGATGACATGGAAGGCATTGCCGAGCAGCTGGCAGCGCGTGGCCTGGTCACGGTCAACGTCGCCTACCGCTTCGCCCCCGAACACTGGTTTCCCGCCCAGCTCCATGACATCCAGCAGGCCATGCACTGGATGCTCGACAACGCCGAGCGTCTCAACGTGGATGCCGAGCGGATCGGTGCGCTGGGCTACTCCTCGGGTGCCCATCTTGTGAGCCTGATGGCGCTGGTCGCCGGCCAGGGCGGCGAGCTTGATGGCGGGCCACAGACCCGACCCGCCGCCGTCGTTGCCGGTGGCACGCCCAGCGATCTACGCAAATGGGAGGACGGCGAGCTGCTCGAAGATTTCCTCGGTGGCTCCCGGGCCGAGGTGCCAGAGCTTTATGCTGCCGCGTCGCCAGTGGTCCATGTGCATCAACAGGCGCCGCCGTTCTTCCTGTTCCACGGCACCATGGACCGGCTGGTGCCGACGGATCATGCCACCGACTTCCACGCTGCGTTGAAGGAGGCGGGCGTGAGCAGCGAGTTGTATCTCCAGCGCTTGCGCGGCCATCTTCTCGCCTTCGTCCTGCGTGGCGGTGCCATGGATGAGGCCACCCGCTTTCTGCATCAGGAGTTGTAGGTAAGCGGACGGGCCGCCGGTCTGTGCTGCGATGCAAACTTCGGGAACCTCCGGCGCGCCTCTTTGTCCACTATTTGACATAGTGTACGAACGACACTAACTTTATGTTTCAGTTTGGCGACGGGAACAGCGTCCAGATGACGGAGCGCGCGCTGACAGGCCTGGCAACGGACGTGGTGGTGTTCACCATCACTGACCACTGCCTGCGCGTGCTCCTGGTGCAGCGCAGCGGCGCGCCGTTCAGCGGCTACTGGTCGCTCCCCGGCGGCATGGTGCCCATCGACGAGGCGCTGGATGACTGCGCCAGCCGCATGCTGCGGGAGAAGACCGGCGTGCATGGGGTGTACCTGGAGCAGCTCTACAGCTTCGGGCGCCCGGAGCGCGATCCCCGGGGCAGGGTGGTGTCGGTGTCGTACTACGCCCTGGTGCCGCCGGCACGGCTGCCGTCGCTGCCCTCGGAGTCCCAGCGGCTCGCCTGGAAGCCGGTGGACGAACTGCCCGAGCTCGCTTTCGACCACAGCGATATCATCGCCATGGCGCACCGGCGCCTGGCGGCAAAACTGGAATATTCGACCATCGCCCTGCAGTTCATGGGTGAGCGGTTCACCCTCAGCGAGCTGCAGTCGGTCTACGAGACCATCCTGGGTGAACAACTGGACAAGCGGAACTTCCGCAAGCGGGTCAGGAACCTGCCGTGCATCGAGGACACGGGGGAGCGGTTCCGCGCCGGCAAGCACCGGCCGGCCCGCCTGTTCCGCGTCACCCGGCCGGACCGGGTGGATATCATCAAGTAGGCAACGGCCCGCGGGCCGGAGGTTGACGCCATGAGCAAGGTACAAGCGGTCCATGCCGAGGCCCCGGTGGAGTTCTTCCGGGAGCAGCCGTTTACGGCCGACGAGACGCTGCGAAGCGGTGAGCGCGAGCAGTTGATGGACCGCATTCGCGAGCAACTGCGCGCGCAGAATGCCGTTCTGGTGGCGCACTACTACACCGCGCCGGACCTGCAGATCCTGGCCGACGAGACTGGTGGCATCGTCTCCGATTCCCTGGAGATGGCCCGCTTCGGCTATGAGCATCCGGCGCAGACGGTGGTGGTGGCCGGCGTGCGCTTCATGGGCGAGACGGCCAAGATCCTCAGCCCCGAGAAGCGGGTACTGATGCCCGATCTGGAAGCCACCTGCTCCCTGGACGAAGGCTGCCCGCCGGAGGAGTTCGCCGCTTTCTGCGATCAGCACCCCGACCGCACGGTGGTGGTCTATGCCAATACCAGTGCTGCGGTGAAGGCGCGGGCTGACTGGGTGGTCACTTCCAGTATCGCACTGGAGGTGGTGCGCCACCTGCACGAGCAGGGCGAGAAGATCCTCTGGGCCCCGGACAAACACCTGGGCGCCTACGTGCAGCAGCAGACCGGTGCCGACATGCTCATGTGGGACGGCGCCTGCATTGTCCACGAGGAATTCAAGGCTATTGAACTCGAGAAGCAGCGGGCCGAACACCCCGGCGCCAAGGTGTTGGTGCACCCGGAGTCGCCCCAGGGGGTGGTGGCGCTGGCCGACGTGGTGGGCTCCACCTCGCAGCTCCTCAAGGCGGTGCAGACGGATGATGCCGATACCTTCATCGTCGCCACTGACGCCGGGTTGTTCCACAAGATGCACGAGGCTGCCCCGGGGAAGACACTGCTGAAAGCGCCCACCGCCGGGCGTAGCGCCACCTGCACCAGTTGTGCCCACTGCCCCTGGATGGCCATGAATGGCTTGCGCAACCTGGCGCACACCCTGGAGACCGGCGCCAACGAGATTCATGTGGATCCGGCCGTGGCCGAGCAGGCACTCGTCTCCCTGGGACGGATGCTGGAGTTCGGCCGAAACCGGCAGAAGGTGGTGGAGGGCGCCGGCGACGCCTGAATCCCGCATTCAGGTCCGCCTGTTCGCGTAGGGTGCATCTAGAGTTTCCAGTGACCGGCCGAGCGGGAAAGCCCGTGGGAGCGACGTGAGTCGCGACATTGCAGAGCACGCGGCTTCGGCCGTCGCGACTGACGTCGCTCCCACAGCGGGTTACTCTCCAGGCACCGCCTTCAGGGAGACAAAAAGCGCCACCGCAAAGGGTGGCGCTTCAATTTCAGATGCTGGTGAGACCTGACGAATTACCAGTCGGCGTCGTCGTCATCCTCCCACTCGTCATCTTCATCGTCGTCCCATTCACCCCAGTCATCATCGTCGTCGCCCCAATCATCATCATCGTCATCATCGTCCCACTGGACGGTTTCCGGGGCGTCGCTGACGGAGCCGCCGCTGTGATCGGCGTCGGCGGTGGCGGTGGCCATGCCGCCGAGGGTCAGACCAAGAGCGGCCAGCAGGGTGAGCATCAGGGTACGGAGCTTGATGAGAGCGGTCATAAGGACCTCCTTCACTGCTTGTGTGAGAAAACACCTTTCGGCTCAACCAGATCGTTGCAGGCTGCGTGCCAACATTTGGGACATTTTAAAAACAATAACTTATAGCACGATCTTGTTCGCTCTGCGGTTCCAGGCTCTGTGCGCTGACGGCACATGTGACCCTGCGCACGACCCTCCTGGAATTGCTCGAGGCCAGGCGGAGTCAGTCATGTCACCCGGACTGCCGGTCAGACTGGAAGGAGGATGCGTCAGGCATTCAACAGCCGAAGTGGCATGCAGTGAAAACAATCAAAAGCGCCACCGTCTCCGGTGGCGCTTCAGTTTCAGATGCTGGTGAGACCTGACGAATTACCAGTCGGCGTCGTCGTCATCCTCCCACTCGTCATCTTCGTCGTCGTCCCATTCACCCCAGTCATCATCGTCGTCGCCCCAATCATCGTCATCATCATCGTCGTCCCACTGGACGGTTTCCGGGGCGTCGCTGACGGAGCCGCCGCTGTGATCGGCGTCGGCGGTGGCAGTGGCCATGCCGCCGAGGGTCAGACCAAGAGCGGCCAGCAGGGTGAGCATCAGGGTACGGAGCTTGATGAGAGCGGTCATAAGGACCTCCTTCATTGCTTGCGTGACAAAACGCCTTTCGGCTCACCCAGACCAATGCAGGCCCCATGCCAACAATTTAGACTTATTAAAAACAGTGGCTTACGGTTTTTTGGCTGTTCCACGTGGCTCAACCTTCTGTGCGCTGATGACACATGAGACCCTGTCGCACGACGAGGCGCGTGACTGACCGCTGAGGCGTGCGCTTGTCTTGTAGACATATCGTATGATTGCGCTCGACGATCACCCCATCAGACAGGAGCAACTGACATGCAGACACTCATCGGGCTCGTGGAGCAGGGACGGGTCCCCGACCAACTGGTGCGCATGGGTATCCGCCGGCTCCTGGGTGAGCGCTTGCGGGAGGAGGGCGGTGACTGCGAGGCACGTCGCGAAGCCATGCACACCCTGCTTGCGGCCATGGACGACAGCCCCGTGGCGCTGGCCACCGATACCGCCAACGAGCAGCACTACGAACTCCCGGCGGGGTTCTTCGAGACCGTGCTGGGTCCGCACCTGAAGTACTCCTGCTGCCTCTGGCCGGACAGTGTCGACGATCTTGAGCAGGCCGAGGCGGCCATGCTGGCGCTGACCTGCGAGCGGGCGGGGCTGGCCGAAGGCCAGGAGATCCTCGAATTGGGCTGTGGCTGGGGCGCGCTGTCCCTGTGGATGGCGGAGCACTATCCCGGCAGCCGCATCACTGCCGTCTCCAACTCGTCCTCCCAGCGTGCCTTCATCGAGGCCCGCCGGGACGCCCGCGGTCTGAACAACCTCACCGTGATCACCGCGGACATGAACGACTTCACCACGGACGCGCGCTTTCACCGGGTCGTGTCGCTGGAGATGTTCGAGCACATGCGCAACTGGCGGGAACTGCTGAGGCGGATTCACGGCTGGCTGGAGCCCGGCGGGCAACTGTTCTTCCACGTCTTCTGTCACCGGGAGCTCGCCTACGTGTTCGAGACCCAGGGCGAGCACGACTGGATGGGGCGCTACTTCTTCACCGACGGGCTCATGCCTGCGGACAGCCTGCCTCTTTACTACCAGGAGCACCTGCAGATGCGCCGGCACTGGCGAGTCAACGGCCGGCACTATGAAACCACCTGCAACGCCTGGCTCCAGCGCATGGACGCCTCGCGCGGGCACATAGAAAAGGTGTTCGCCGACACGTACGGCGCCGACCATGTCGGCCTGTGGTGGAATCGCTGGCGCATCTTTTTCATGGCCTGCGCGGAGCTGTTCGGCTATCGCGGCGGCGACGAATGGTTCGTGTCCCACTACCTGATGGCCAAACCCGCGGGCGAACAGGTTTGAGCGTTACGCCGGGACAGGGTCGACGTGGCGTATATTCGCCCAGGGCATGAAGATAGGTATTTTCATTCTTTTTCTGCCTGAAAGTCGCGATGTATGGTTATCGCAGTCACAGGGATCACCCAGTGAGGAGAGCGATGACCAACAGCCGAGCCACAGTCGCACCGCTGCCCGAAGGGCGCGATTTCGACCTTGAGGCGATCAATACCGAGCTTGAGCAGGCCACTGCGCAGGAGCGCGTTCAGTGGGGGCTGGAGCAGTTCGGTCAGCGCATCGTGCTGTCCTCGAGCTTTGGGGCGCAGGCGGCTGTGTCGCTGCACATGGTCACCAGGGCGCGCCCGGACATCCCCGTGATCCTGGTGGATACCGGCTACCTGTTCCCGGAGACCTACCGCTT
This sequence comes from Aquisalimonas sp. 2447, assembly GCF_012044895.1. Classification (NCBI taxonomy): domain Bacteria; kingdom Pseudomonadati; phylum Pseudomonadota; class Gammaproteobacteria; order Chromatiales; family Ectothiorhodospiraceae; genus Aquisalimonas; species Aquisalimonas sp. 2447. The sequence goes on along the minus strand of NZ_CP050695.1, from coordinate 3,448,662 downwards.
CGTGGACGACCTCACCGAGCGGCTCGGGCTCAACCTGCATGTCTACCGCAACGCGCTCAGCCCCGCCTGGCAGGAAGCCCGGTACGGCAAGCTTTGGGAGCAGGGTGTCGACGGCATCGATCAGTACAACCGCATGAACAAGGTCGAGCCCATGCAGCGCGCCCTGGCCGAGCTTCGGGCGGAAGCCTGGTTCGCTGGCCTGCGTCGCCAGCAGGCCAGCTCCCGGGAAGGGCTCGACGTGGTGGCAGAGCAGAACGGGCGCTTCAAGGTCCATCCCCTCATCGACTGGACCGACCGCGACGTGTATCGCTACCTGGTGGATCACGATCTGCCCTACCACCCGCTGTGGCACCAAGGCTACGTCTCCATCGGCGACGTTCACACCACACGCCGCCTGGACGACGGCATGACCGAAGAAGAAACGCGCTTCTTCGGCCTCAAGCGCGAGTGCGGTCTGCACGAACACGTTTGACGGTCGCGGCTTGCGCCGCGCCTACGGTTCGCACCCCACCCGAGGAGCGGCGCAAGCCGCGACGATGCGTGGGGTGATCTTGATGTACCGTCAACGGCCCCGGCCAACACTCACAGGTGCATCAAGACCCACGCTACGCCGCCTTCCGCTGAACCCGGCACAGGTCCGGCTCCCGATCCCGCATCCCTCAATCCAGCAACAACCGCACCGACCCGGTTCGGTCAAACGCCCGCGTTCCCCGGAAGAAACGCCCGTACTTCACCTCGCCACCGAGGGTGTAGTCGAAACTCCTCTGCCCGCTGTACGCCATGCGGCTGAGCTCCGGCAGGCTGCCCAGGAGCTGGGTGCGCGCCTCCAGATCCACCGTGGTAGTATCCTCCCCGGCAAGGCGGAACCCCTCGGTGGACTCTCCCTCCGCGAAGTCCAGCCCACCCAGGGTCACGGCGTAGCGGATCTCCCGGACCTGCAACGACTGCCGGTTCGGGTTGTCCACCTCCAGGGTGAGCCGGAAGCGCTGCTCGCTGAGGCCCAGCGCGAGCACCGTCACGCGCTCCAGGCGGAACTCCGGTTCCTCCAGCTCCGGCTGAAACACACTGCACGCCGCCAGCGAGAACAGGCCGGCAGCAACCAGGCCGATCAACAGGCGGACCCTTAAACGCGGGTGCATCATGGCAGTGCCTCCCTGAAACCGATGCCGTAGCCTACTGCAGGCGCGGTTTCGTGGCGAGGCCCGTCGCGACCAAGGAGACGCATGGCAGACCTCATGCAGGAACAGGCCCCGCGCGCCGATACTGGCGAGCTCGTGGTCCGCGCCCGCGGCCTGCGCAAGCGCTACGGTGACACCGAAGTCGTCTGCGGCGTGGATCTGGACGTCCGCCGCGGCGAATGCTTCGGCCTGCTGGGTCCCAACGGCGCCGGCAAGACCACCACCCTGCGCATGCTGCTGGGGCAGACACCGCCCAGCAGCGGGGAACTCCAGGTGCTCGGCCACCCGGTACCGGAGCAGGCGCGTAGCGCGCGCAACCGCATCGGCGTTGTTCCGCAGATGGACAACCTGGACCCGGACTTCACCGTCCGCGAAAACCTGTTCACCTACGCCCGCTACTTCGGTCTGGACGGTCCGGAGGTGCAGCAGCGGGTGGATCGGCTGTTGGAGTTCGCCCAGCTCGATGGTCGCTCACGGGCCCAGATCCAGGCCCTGTCCGGCGGCATGAAGCGGCGCCTCAGCCTGGCCCGGGCGCTGGTCAACGAACCGGACCTGGTGGTGCTGGACGAGCCCAGCACCGGACTGGACCCCCAGGCGCGCCAGCATATCTGGCAGCGTCTCAATGCCCTGGTGGAACAGGGGCGCACCCTGATTCTCACCACCCACTACATGGAAGAGGCCGAGCGCCTGTGCGACCGCCTGGCCATCATCGACCACGGCGCCATCATCGCCTGCGACACCCCGCGCCGGCTCATCGCCGAGCATATCGAGCCCCACGTGATCGAACTGCGCGGCCACGACATCGGCCGCTGGCAGGAAGAGGGCGCGACGCTGGCGGACCGCGCCGAACGGGTCGGCGATACGCTGCTGTTCTACACACGGGATCCGGAGCCCCTGCTGGGCGCCCTTGGCGCCAATCCCGAGCAGCGTTACTGGCACCGCCCGGCGGGCCTTGAAGATGTCTTCCTTCGCCTCACCGGCCACGAGCTACGGGATTGATCTCCATGCACCACCTGCCCATTGTTTCCCTGCGCTTCCTTGCCATCTGGCGGCGCAACCTGCTGGTCTGGCGCAAGCTGATGCTGCCGTCGATCATGGGCAACTTCGGCGAGCCGCTGCTCTATCTGCTGGCGCTGGGCTACGGCTTCGGCCGCCTGGTGGGGGATATCGGCGAGCTGCCCTACATCATGTTCCTGGCCTCGGGCATCATCTGCTCCAGCGCCATGAACACCTCCAGCTTCGAGGCCTTGTACTCCGCCTATACCCGGATGACCGTACAGCGCACCTGGGGCGCGATGCTGGACGCCCCCCTGAACGTCGACGACGTCGCCCTGGGCGAGATCAGTTGGGCGGCCACCAAGGCGCTGATCAGCTCCACCGCCATCCTGGTGGTGGCCAGCGTGCTGGGGCTTGTCGGCGGCTGGCAGGCGATCCTGGTGCTGCCGGTGATCCTGCTCACTGGTTTTTGCTTCGGCGCCTGCGCCATGGTGATCACCGCCGTGTCGCGGAGCTACGACTTCTTCCTCTACTACTTCACCCTGGTGATGACGCCCATGCTGCTGCTCAGCGGCGTGTTCTTCCCGCTGGACCAGTTGCCGGACCTGGTGGCCACCGGCGCCTTCCTGCTGCCGCTGGCCCATGCCGTGGAGATCGTGCGGCCGCTGATGCTGGGCGGGTATCCGGATAACGTGCTGCTGCATCTGGCGGTGCTGGCAGTCTATGGAATCGGTGCCTTCTGGGTGGCGACCCTGATCCTGCGGCGGCGGTTGATGAGCTGAGCCAGGGGGCGCCGGTCGCGGCCCGGGTGCTCTCGGTAACGGTATGACCAGCGGTGCATCAAGATGCACCCTACGAAACCGGGGCCGGTATCCCCATGCAGGAGTTGTAGGAGCGGCGTGAGCCGCGACCAAAGGTTCGTAGGGTGGACCTTCAGGTCCACCTTTACCGGCTTTAATCAGCCTGCTTGGCCTGCATGTCGGGCAACGGCGGACCTGAAGGTCCGCCCTACATGAGGCTGTGGGAGCGGCTTCAGCCGCGATTCATTCCAGAGCCTCAGAAATCGAGCCGCACCCCTGTCGATACCACCGTCATGTGCCGCGTGTCGTACGCCCGGCCGCGGTCCTGATACTGCACCCCGGTGTACCACCGGAATCCCTCGCCGAAGAACTGGGTCCATGCCGCCGTGGCGTTCTGGATGTCGAAATCGCTCTCATCGGCATCCATGTACCCCCAGGCAAGCCAGAGCATGCTGGTACCGTACATCTGGCTCACGCCCACCATGTGGTGGCGGGTATTGAAATCGAACTCGTCGCCGGTGGGTTCAATCGTCAGGTTCCCGCTGCTGCGGTTCACCACCGCATCATCGATCTGGTCCCGCACGCGGACCTTCTCGTAGTGGTACGCCAGGCTGGCCTCGCCCATGTCGAAACGTGCGCCCAGCTTCCAGTTGCGGTTGTCGCCGGATGAGCGGCTGTCATCCCGGCTGTAGGCGCCGATCAGCTCCCAAGGCCCCTCGCGGTAGATGGCCCCGAACAGGAAGTCATCGCCGTTGCGGTCGGTGCCGTTGTCATCGGAGCGGTCGTCGAAGCCGTACTGGGCGATGAACTCGAAGCCGCCCAGCGGCGGCGTGCGGTACTCCGCCAGGCTGTTGAGAAACCCGGTATTGGCGTAATCGCCCCCGGCGAGCCCGCCGGCGCGGCGCTGCTGCAGTTCGGTGGCATTCATCAGATCCCAGTGAATGCCGCCCACCTGCTTGTAGGCGCCGGGTAGGCGACCGCCGCGCAACTGGCCGCCTCCCCACTGCATGCCCACCCAGGCCTCCCGGGCGCGGAACGGATTGCCGCCATCACCCTCGCCGCTGCCGAAGGTGTCCGGGTCCAGTCCCACCTCGGCGCGGCCCAAAGCGGCAAAGCCTTCGCCCACCGCCTGTCGGGCCTGGACGCCGAGCCGGCTCTGGCCCTTGTCGTCGCCCACGGTGCTGCCGTGGCCGCCGGCGGAAGTGTCGAAATAGGTGTAGGCCGCCTGCAGGCGGCCGTCGATGCGGATGTCGGCGGCGTGCCCCGTCCCAGCGGCCGCCAGTGCCGAGGCCACGGCGAGGCAGCGAATTGCGGTGATGCGCGGCATGGCTGGATGTCCCCCGTATGATGAAGCAGGCATTGTTGCCGAGGCTCGACGGCGGCGGCAAGCGCGGACGGGGTAGCCCGATCGGTCTGCATGCCGCACACTGAGCGGCCGCAGCCCTGTTTCAGGATGGATTCCCCGTAAATGGACGACTCGCGCCAGGATGGGCCCATGCCGACCGTCAATGCCGCCGTGCCCGTCAGGACAGTGCCCGACCATGCTCCGGGGCCGGTGCATCAAGATGCACCCTACGTGTGCCCGGGTTCCCCGTTCGTAGGAGACGTAGGGCGGACCTTCAGGTCCGCCGTGACCGACTCCAATGCGCCGATTCGTCCTGCTGGTCGGAAGAAGGCGGACCTGAAGGTCCGCCCTACGGATGTTCCAGATGCTACCGGGAGCCGTATGCCCCGGAATGCCCTCTGGCGCCTCTTCTTGCTGTTCGCCACGTTTCTGCTGATACTGGGCCCCACCGCCCATGCCCAAGGACCTCCCACCGGCTGGTCCCTGGGCGCCGCTACCGTCGTCTCCGGCAAACCCTACGGGGATGCCGACTATGACGTCATGCCGGTCCCGTTCATTGGCTATGAGGGCGAGCGGTTCTTCTTTCGCGGTCTGGGCCTGGGCTGGCGCCTGCCGGATGCGGGCCCGGTGAGCACCGAGCTGGTCGCCCGCGCGCGCATGCAGAGCTTCCGCGCCTCGGATGATCCCGTGCTGGCGGGCATGGACACCCGCCGGCGCACGGCGGAAGGCGGTGTGCGGTTCAGTACCGGCCCACGCTGGCTGCGCCTGGAGGCCAGCGTCTACCAGGAACTGCTTGGCCGCCACGACGGCCAGGTGCTGGAGGCGCGGGTGTCGCTGCCGTTCCCTGCAGGCCAGTGGATCGTCATTCCCTCGGTGGGCGTGGACTGGCAGAGCGCCGACATGACGGCCTACTACTACGGCGTCCGCGATGGCGAGGCGACGGGGGAACGCCCTGCCTACTCCCCCGGGGCATCCCTGAACCGGACGGTGGGCCTGGGTCTGCGCTACCGGGGCGGTGAGCGCGCCGGGGTGATCGTGCAGGTCAACCGGGAGTTCTTCGGCGGCACCCTGCGGGACAGCCCCATCGTCGAGGGCGGCGGGCGCTGGTCGGGCATTGTCGGGTTTTCCTGGCGTCTATAGACGGACGTATAAAGAGGAAGGCCGAGTACCGGGAATCGCGCCCGATCCACTCCGCAATGGCTTGAACGTCCTCCACCGCTTCCCCGCTGACCACCTTACTGCATGCCCAACGTCGAAAGACGGCTCTGGGCCTCTTCGTTAGACATGGTTCCCTCTGCCTCAGTACGGGCCTCGCCGCATCTGACCTTCTCCAGGACATACAGGTGGTACTGGATATCCTCATAGCTGCTATCGTCCGGAAGGTTGCGGAGCAGCTTTTGGGCTTCCTGTTTGGCCGTCTTCATGGACCGTACCTTGGGCCGCTAATGTACGCATTTTTAGGTTAGCAAACTCGAGGAGTTATTCGTCCGGTACTGGTCTACCAGCCGTGGGTTCGATCGCCGGAGGCGTTTTACCGAGTGGTGTCGGACCACGCCTTGACCGTTGCGAGTCCACGAACTCGCCGGCCGGGGCGGTTACCCGGAGCGGGGGATAATCCTCAGCCCGGAGCGGTCCCAGAGGAGTCGGAGCAGAAGAGGGTGCCCCGGTGATGGCTCAGCATCGCTCGCGTGAACAGGGGAGCCAACGCTGGGGCGGGTGGCCGAGGGCTGATGCTTGCGACGGACAAAAAAAAAGGCAGGGGATCCCTGCCTTAACGCGCTCAGACCCCTTGGAGGTGGAGTCAAAATGGCGATTCCCTGGTTGCCGGTCCATCGGCGGAAATCGCCTGGAGGAGACCTCGCAGTGCATCTGTCTATGGTTCCAATCTACGCTTCTTCGCCGTCGAGTGCTGCGGTGCAGTTCACAATTTAATGATCAGGTGGTTATCTGATTGTCGGGGGTGAGTTGATGGAACCTGCAGGACGTTGGTTAGGCGAGCCTGGATACCGGGTCGCAGCCGTCAATCCACGTGCCCGTTACGGATCCAACCAGCGCTCCAGCCCGACCAGGCCGGTGACAAAGGCGAGAGGCAGAATGCCCGTGGCCAGAGCCACGGTGGTCAGGAAGGCGGGGGCGGAGAGAAGGCGGCCGGCGCCGTAGGCCATGGCGATACCGCCGCCACCGCCCAAGGCGGTGTTACCGGGCATGTTCAGCAGCGTGGCTAGCGAGAGTACCGGCAGCAGGCCGGCGGGCAGTCGGGCGGTGATGGCACTCAGCCGTGCGCTGTAGCGGGGCGGCAGGTTGATCCGCCGGAACGGCCCGGTACCGCCCAGTCGACGGCCGATCAGGTAGGCTCCGGCAAGGCCGGTACAGGTCGCCAGATAGGCCCCCGCGGCTCCCGGTGCCCCGAACAGCACCATGATCAGCAGCCCGATCTCCACCGACGGAATGAAGGGAATGGCGAGAAGCAGCGCGTAGATCACGCAGGCAGCGATCAGCACAAGCATGCTGTCCGTGCCCTGAAGCAGCCACTCCGGAGACGTCCCCGCAACCTTTGCCACCGTCGGCACCACGGCCGCCAGCACCAGGATTGTCCTCATGCGCGGGACCAACTGGCGGCACCGGAGGCACAGGAGCTGCCAGCGGCATTCCCCGATTTTGTCCACCGCGTCCGGTTGCATGGTGTACCCCCTCCGCGCCTGTCATGGGCCTCGCTGAGCCGGGCCGCAGGGTATTGCCGTACCCCACGGCCCGGTGTTGACCCGGCCCTATTGCCGGGGATCGTGCTCCTCGTTGAGGTACTCGATGCCCCAGGGGCCTTCCCCGTGAAGCTGGAAGATCACCTCACCCTCGGCGTAGCCGTACATGGGCGCCCCCGGTGCCATGATGAAGGTGCTCCCTTCGGGCAGGGCCTTGGTCTGATCGCGGTCGAACTCCTCGCCATGGGCGAAATGCAGGGTGCCCTGGAGGATGGTGCCGCGTTCGTACGCCGGATGGACGTGCGGCTTGATCTCGTAGCCGTCCTCCAGCCGCAGGCGGAAGGTGAAGGGCTCTTCCTTGCCGAGATCCCCTTCGATCACGGCGATCTCGGCCCCTTCGCCCATGGAGCTCACCGGGCCCCACTCCAGTTCGTCGCCCATGACGAACAGGTGCCCGCCGGAGCCCGGCTCGTAGTGGTTGTCCCCCGCCAGGGCCGTGGACAGGCCAAGGGCCAGGGCGGATGCAGTGGTAATGATGGTCAAACGGTTCATGGCTGATCTCCTACTGGTTGGTTCGCACCGTGTTACGCCGGCTTCACCGCCAGCACGTTCACGCTCTTCACCCCATAGGCGCGGCTTGCGCCCTGGGCGGCCTCGGTGAGGAAGCGGTACTGCGGGTTGTCCTGTATCGTCGCCACCCGCAGGCCGGCGGCGGTCATTCCGCCCCGGTAGTCGTTCTGCTGCATGGCGCCGCCGATGCAGGCCGCCCACAGGGTGGCGTCGCACTTCACCTTCTCTGGGAGCTGGCTCTCGGTGACGATGTCCGACAGTGCCAGTCGCCCCCCGGGCCGCAGCACCCGGGCGATCTCGGCGAACACCCGGTCCTTCTCCGCGGACAGGTTGATGACGCCGTTGCTGATCACCACGTCCACGCTGGCGTCTTCGAACGGTGTCTCCTCGATGTAGCCGGCATGGAAGCTGATGTTCGTGAACCAGGCTTCCTCCGCCAGCCGCTGGGCCTTGTCCCGCTGCGCGTCGGTCATGTCCAGCCCCAGAACGTGACCCTCCGTGCCGGTGTACAGGGCGGCCAGGAAAGTATCGGTCCCGGAGCCGCTGCCGAGGTCCAGCACCCGCTCGCCGGGCTGGATGTCCGCGAGGCCCAGGAAGTACCCGACCCCGGCGAAGGACTCCAGCGCCTGCCGGGGAATGCGGTCCAGGTCCGCTGGGGGATAGCCCAGCTCCTCGGCCAGGGGCCGGCCCATGGCGAAGTGGAAATCCCCCTCGGGCTCCTTCGCCACCCGGCGGTACATGTCCTTCACCTTCTGGCGCAGGGCCTCCTGGTTCACCAGGCCGGATTCGCGGATTGCTGTTGTTGCTGTGCTCATGGCGGTCTCTCCTCCGTTTCGCGTTGGCATCACCCCGGAACGCATCTCCCGGAGTGTTCCCAAGGACGCACGGCAGGTGCCGAATGGTTCCAAGCTCTCTGGACATCCGACGAAAAGGACTAGACTTCCGGGAGCAGGGAGTGAAGACGGACGCCTCCCTGGGCGAGGGCAGTCGTGGCAGACGGGGACAGCCAGAAGCGCCACCAGCGTGAGGTGTTATGCACGCGCTTCGAGGAGCGCCTGGAGTGCGTGCTGGACCGCCTCTACGGCACCGCATTGCGCCTCACCCGCAACCCCGACGACGCCGAAGACGTGGTGGCCGAGGCGGTGGAGCGGGCCTGGGAGAAGCTGCCCGAGTTGCGTGACTGGGGGCACTTCGAGGGCTGGATGTTCCGCATCCTGAACAACACCTTCTGCACCCAGTGGCGCCGCCGCCGCTCCCGCCAGGACCATGAGGCCTCCTGGGACGAACTGCCCGCTGATGCCGAGGACGCGGCCTCCTTCTCCCTGTTCCGCAAGCTCCATCAGCCCTTCCTGCTGTGGTGGGGTACCGCCGAGCAGCAGTTCGTGGACGGGCTCGATCAGGAGGATCTCGCCCGCGCCGTCGACGCCCTCCCGGACGCCTATCGGCTGGTGGTTGTGCTGGTGGAACTGCAAGGGTATACCTATGAGGAAGCAGCGGCCTTGCTGGCGGTGCCCGTGGGGACCGTGCGTTCGCGGCTCAATCGCGGACGTGGCCTGCTGCAAAAGGCATTGTGGGAGTACGGCCGGCAGACGGAGCAGGGATCACCGTCGTGCCAGAAGCCTCCCGGCGACGGCGAGGAGCGACAATGAGTCACGGTGACCTGACCTGCGAGGAGGTCCTGGACCAGCTCTTCGCCTACCTGGATGAGGAACTGGACGACGACCGCCTCGCTGCCATCGACCGGCACCTGGCACGCTGTCGTGACTGCTTCACGCGGGCGGAGTTCGAGAAACATCTCCGCAACCGCGTGCAGCAGACGGGAACGGCGCCCGCACCGGAGCGGCTGCGGCGTCGGCTGAAAAAGGTGCTGGATCGCTACTGACACCACGGCGCGGGAGGGAATGCGGCCATGGTGGCGATACTCGGGTATTCGCGGGAACAGATCTTCACCGCCGTGCGGGACATGTACGGCGCGGTGGCGCGCGCCCCGGACGACCACTTCCACTTCCCCGTCGGCCGCGCTGCCGCGGAGGCCATCGGCTACCCCGCCGAACAGCTCGACCAGCTCCCCGCGACGTCCCTGGAGGCCTTTGCCGGCGTCGGCCATCCCTTCTCCGCCGAGGCCATGCAGGCCGGTGACACCGTGCTGGACATCGGCGCCGGCGCCGGCAACGATGCCCTCATCGCGGCCGGGCTGGTGGGCGATACCGGCCACGTCATCGCCCTGGATCTCACCCGGGCCATGACCCGCCGCATCCGGCAGGCCGTGGAAGAGGGCGGCCACCACAACGTCAGCGTCATCGAGGCGTCCGCCGAGCGCCTGCCGCTGGCCGACGGCAGCGTGGACTGCATCACCAGCAACGGTGCCCTGAACCTGGTGCCCGACAAGCGCCGCGCCGTGGCGGAAATGTTCCGCGTGCTGCGCCCGGGCGGTCGCCTGCAGATCGCCGATGTGGTGATCCGGCGGCCGGTGACCGTGGACTGCAGCGAGGACCCGCGCTTATGGGTGGAATGCGTGGTGGGTGCCACCGTGGACGAGGATCTGCTCGCCATGTTCCGTGATGCCGGCTTCGAGGACATCCGCATCATCCGCTCAGTGGACTACTTCGCCCACAGCCCCAGTGCCCAGACCCGGGAGATCGCCGCGAGTTTCGGTGCACATTCCATGGAGCTGGCCATGGCACGCGGCGAGCACGCACCTGGACTGGTCCGGCACTGGGCCAGAAGGCTGAATCCGGTGCGGGGCGTGCGCTCCCTGTGGCGCCGCGGCATCATTGGCGCAGCCAGCCTGGGGCTGGCGCTGCTCACCTGTTACGGCACCATGGCGGCGCTGGGCCTGCTCGCGGCCATGGGCGCGGGCGTCGGCCTGCACGAGGGCGCCTGGGCCGCGGCGATTGCCCTGTTCGCAGTGCTCAGCGTGGTCGCCATCGCCCCGGGCATGCGTTACCACCGCAACCCGGGGCCCGTCGCCGTCGGTGCCGCCGGCGCCCTGGTGGTGTGCTACGCCCTGTTCGTGGACTACAGCCTGATTGTCGAGCTCACCGGCTTCGTCATCCTCGCCGTCGGCGTCACCTGGGACATCCACCACCGCCGCCGCACCCAGGCCCGCATCCTCGGCGTGCAGGGCGCTACGTAACGGCCACGCAACTCCGCCCATCCCGCATCGAAGCAACCGTAGCAACCGTAGGGCGGACCTTCAGGTCCGCCATGACTGCCCCGGATTAACCCCCTCGGTCCGCAGCCCTGGTAGGGCGGACCTTCAGGTCCGCCGTTCATGCCTCGATAAGCCACCTCGGCTTGCATGTCTTTTTTCGGCGGACCTAAAGGTCCGCCCTACGATTTGCTTTCTCCGCTCTGCAGCCCCTTACCCGAGCAACCCCGGCATCTCCTTCGTCAACGGCATCCGCTCCTTGATCCGCTTGCCGGTGAGCGCGAACCCCAGCAGATGCCCCTCGGCGTCCCGGAACTCCCCGCGCAGGTCGCGCCCGTCACCGTCGAACTGCCACTCCCCGTCGGCGCCGGCCGTCGGCGGCCACGCCACCACCTGGCAACAGCTCGTCTTCACCGTCACCGGCATCACCGGGTAATTCACCTGGGTCACCTCGCCGGCCAGGGTCTGCCCCAGCGCCCGCGCGGCGTTGGTAAGCGGCGCCACGTAGGGCAACACACAGCCTTCCACTTCCGCGCAGTCGCCCAGGGCAAAAATGGCAGGGTCTGAGGTCGCGAGTGTGCTGTCGACGCGGATGCCCTGGCCGACCGTCAGCCCCGCCGCCTCCGCCAGCGCCGTGCGCGGCTTCAGGCCAATGGCGGCGAGGACCACGTCCGCCTCCAGGGCGCGCCCGTCGGACAGCGTTGCCGCATATCCGCCGCCGGCCCGGTTCACCGCCTCCACCGTGACCCCGGTGTGCAGCGTGGCACCCAGCTCGGTCAGTGCCTCGTGCAGCGCCTTCGCCGGGCGCTCCGGCAGCAGCCGCGGCAGCGGCAGGGGCTCCGGGAAGACCATATCCACCTGGTAGCCTGCTTCCCGCAGATCATTGGCGAACTCGCAGCCGATCAGGCCGCCGCCCATGATCAGGATGCGGCGGACATCCGCCGCCGCTGAGCGGAAACGCTCGTACTGGTCCAGGTCGTTCACCTGGAAGATGTCGCCGGCGGCATCACCATCCACCGGTGGCGTGAACGTGTCCGCACCCATGGCCAGGACCAGGCGGTCGTAGGGAACCGTCTCGCCGCCTTCAAGCCGCACCACGGATGCCTCACGGTCGACGGCCTCGACCCGGGTCCCCGTGATCACCCGCGCGTCGAGCTGCTCCGCCATGGCCTCGGGCTCCCCCTGCACCAGGTCCGCCGGTGTCTGCTCCTTGCGGAACCCGGTGGACAGCATGGGCTTGGAGTACGAGCGCCCGGAATCGGCGGTAATCAGGGTCAGCGGCGTCTCGGCGTCGTGCTTGCGCAGCTCCTTGGCGGTGTTGTAGCCGCCAAGGCCGGTCCCGATGATGACAATGCTCAATGGTTGGCTCCTTGTTGAAAGTGCCGGGAAGGTTCGGGGATGTCGGAAAACGGTGCATCAAGATGCACCCTACGTTACAGCGTGGCTCCGGGGCCGCGGCACCCGTAGGGTGCATCTTGATGCACCGAGAAAACCGCCCGATTTCACCCCACACCACCCCGATTCAACGCCTCGATGGTCTCCACCCGCAACCGCTCCAGCGCCTCGCTGAAATGGACCGGATACGGTGTATCCATGGGCTCCAGCCGTCGCATGCCCTCCGGCATGCGCCCCAGCGCGGCCCAGGCCCGGTCGTGGGCGGCGGCGATGTCCGGCGGCTCGCCCACCGGCTCGCCGGCGCGGATCACCGGCTGCAGAAGCGGCTCGCCGTCGCGGTGCTCGTCCCGGCCGGTGATCTCGTCGTGACTGTAGTGGCCGTCGGCATCGGCGAAGCGCCACACCTGCTTTGGACCCGGATGGAGCTTCTTGCCCGGGGCGTTCTTCAGCCGCGGTTCGCCGCCGTATTCGGTGAGCTTGTAGGCGAGATCCAGTGACGGCGCATCCACCGCCGCGCCCATGTCAGTGCCCACGCCGAAACTGTCGACGGGAGCGCCCGCGGTCAGCAGCTCCTGGATCTTCCACTCGTCCAGGCCGCCGCTGACCACAATCTTGATGTGACTCAGGCCGGCGGCGTCCATGCGCCGCCGCGCCTCCCGGCTGAGCTGCAGCAGGTCACCGGAGTCCAGGCGGATGGCATTGATATCCAGACCCTCGTCCCGCACCAGGGTGATCACCTTGTCCACCGCCGCCATGGTGTCGTAGGTGTCCACCAGCAGCGTGGTGCCCGGATACAGGCGGCCGTAGATGCGGAAGGCGTCGGTCTCGTCCGGATGAGCCTGGATGAACGAATGCGCCATGGTGCCGCTCGCCGGCAGGCCGTAACGCAGGCTGCCCAGGACGTTACTGGTGGCGCGGATGCCGGCCACCCGGTAGGCGCGCACGCCGCGCAAGGCGGCGTCGGTGCCGTGCATGCGGCGCATGCCGAAATCCAGCACCGGCCGGTCGCCGGCGGCCAGCGCCACCCGCAGCGCCTTGGAGGCCAGCACCGTTTCGGTGGTGACCAGGTTCATGATCAGCGTCTCCAGCAACTGCGCCTCGGCCACCGGCGCGCGCACTTCCAGCAGCGGCTCGTGGGGGAACACCGGCGTGCCCTCGGGCATGGCCAGGATCTCCCCGGAGAAGCGGAAATCCTCCAGCCAGTGCAGGAAGCCGTCCTGGAACATGCCCATGCCCGCCAGGCGATCCAGTTGCGCCTTCGGGAAGCGCACTTCCCGGGCCATGTAGGCGGCATGCTCCTGACCGCAGGCCAGCACGATGTTGCGGTTCGCCGGCGGCTTGCGGAAGAACAGGCTGAACACGCCGTCCGCGTGCATGCCCTCGGCCCAGTAGGCCTGGAGCATGGTCAGTTCATAGAGGTCGGTGAACAGGCCTAGTTCGTCGTCGGTGAGGGTAAGGTCGCTCAACTGCCATCTCCGGTCTGATCGGCCCTCTACAGGCCGACTTCTTTCTGGTGGCGAATGGCGAGCACGACGGCAGTCTCCCCATCGAGCCGATAACGTGCGATATAGCCGCTATCGCCGAAGTCAACGAGCCAGTCCCGGTACTCCGGTGGGAGATCCTCGATAGGACGGCCGATATGCGGCATCTCCTCAATAGCCTGCATGCCTTGGATAATGGCCTGAGCGGCTTTCTCTGCGGCAGCGGGGCCCTTCGCTTGGAGAAAGCCCTTCAGCCGATCAAGGTCCTGGACCGCCGCCGGTGTGAATATTACTCGTGACACTTCGGCGCCGGCAGTTCGTCCTCAGTCCCCCAACTGGCCAGCCACTTCCGCATCTCGTCGGAGGTCACATGCAGGCCGGTGGCCTGGTAGGTCTCCCACGCCTCGAGTGCTTCCCGCTTGAATGCCTCCCGCCTTTCCTCTCGGTCCACGTACTCCTCAATGGCCGCGCGCATCAGCCAATGCGCTGAGCGCTCGCGGGAGTTGGCCAGGCGTTGCACGCGGTCCTTGAGTTCCTCATCGAGTTTAATGGAGGTTGGTGTCGCCATGTTGACCTCGTAGTAAGAAGTATTACTTCCTCATACCATAGGGGAGTCCGAGTGCGCTGTCGATAGGCACAATCCGCTTACTCCTACATTGCCTGCGAGCCGCGCCTTGCCCTGGCGCCGCACAGGCGCTCAAAATGCAACGAATTTGGGTTACAGGACACTAGAAGACCATCGACCCTGCGATGGCGCCGAAGTCCTGGGTCCCCTCCTGGCCGCGGAACTCCCGGGTGGGGAAGACGTGGGTGTAGGTGATGCGGATGCGCCGGCCGATGTTCATTGCCCCGCCCACCTGGACCTCGCCGATGAACGGCCGTTTATCGGCGCTGCGGGAGTCCTTGAACGTGTTGCCGTCCAGGAAGATGTCCCGTGCCACCGCTCGGCCGTCGACGCCGGCGAACAGGTACCAGCCGAAGTCCGAGCGCGGCCGGAAGACACCGGAGCCGGGCAGCGCCGGCTGGATCCGCGGCGGTCCCCAGTCCAGGGGTAGATCGCGCCCGGCGCGCAGGGTGAGCCCGGTGCTCAACTGAGTGAACACGTTGCCCACGGAGCCACCCACGTGGGGCGTGACATCCATGCCCCAGCCATCCATGCCCGTGCCGATCCAGGCGCGCCACTGGCGCTCGTAGCTGAGCATGATCGCGGGCTCGTTACGTAACTGCGTGTCCCAGGCCTGGGGCTGCGGTGAGCCGGTAAAGCGGTGGATCTCCGCCTGGGTCTTCTCCGCCAGCGAGGCCGGTCCGACAACGCCGACGTTGAGCTGCAGACGGTCCACCCGGCGTGCCGTCTCGTTGCCAAGACCCACCGTGAAGTACAGCCACCCTGCGTAGGGGCGGTCATCCGGCGGCGGATCGGGCTCCTCGATGTCCTCGGGGGTGTACATGTTCTGCGCCAGGGAATAGCTGAGCTTCAGTTGCCCGTGGGGCTCGAAGAAGGGGAAGAGATCAGCGCCGCTTCTCACCCAGCCCGGGATCCGCTCATCCGGCGAGAGCCAGGTCGCCCGCACACCGCTGGTGTAGTAGCGGTCTTCACCGGCGAACAGATCATTCTCGTACTCCAGCGTCAGCGTGCCCCATTCCGGATCGTAGGCCGACCCGGTCGCCGGCCAGAGCAGGGCGATGGCAAGCAGGGCGACTGCGCGTTGCATCACTGCTCCGAATCGTCGGGAACGCGGCGCTCGCCGGCAGTGCTCGCCAGCAGCACCCGGTCCATGGCGCGGGAGGAGAGGAACCGCCGCAGAATGCCGAACAGCCAGGTGGGCACAGTGACGTAGTAACGCGGCTTCGGCCGCCGGGCCTCCAGGGCGCGCTCCACCTTGCGTGCCACCACTGAAGCCTGCAGGGTGAAGCCGCCGGCCTGGTCCGGTGCGGTCAGGCGCCGCTCCATGGCCGTGTAGGCGCGTGCATGGGCGCTGTTGGCGGCATCGATGTTCTCGCGGTAGCGGGCGAAGGCGTTGGCGCGGAAGCGGCTCACGATGGGGCCGGGCTCCACCAGGCTGACGTGAATCCCCGTCCCCTGCAGTTCCATGCGCAGGGTATCCACCAGCCCCTCCATGGCGAACTTCGAGGCCACGTAGGCGCCGCGATAGGGCAGAGCGGCGAAACCGAGCACGGAGCTGTTGTAGATAATGCGCCCGTGCCCCTGGCGGCGCATGGCCGGCAGCACCAGGTTGGTCAGCTCCTGGGCGCCGAATAGATTGGTCTCGAACTGCTGGCGCAGGGCGTGCCGCGTGAGATCCTCCACCGCCCCCGGCTGGCCGAACCCGGCATTGTTGAACAGCGCATCGAGGGTTCCGCCGGTGCTCGCCAGTACGGTCTCCACCGCCGCGTTGATGCTCGCGGAGCTGTCCATGTCCAGGTGCACGGCCTCCAGCCCGCGATCGCGCAGTGCGTACAGGTCCGGATCGGACCGCGCGCCGGCAAACACGCGCCAGCCCCGCTCCTTCAGGTGCAGCGCCGTTGCATGGCCGATGCCCGAGGAGCAGCCGGAAATCAGAATGCTGCGCGCAGTGGTCATGCGGGGGTCGTCCCTGTCGTCGGTGATGAAAAGACCGGCCATACACTACCGCATCGTGCGGTCAGTGTCGGAGTCTCAGGCCAGCAACACCGCGACGATACCGGTGATGAACACGCCGTCGAAGGTTCCGGCACCACCGATGGACGCCACCGGCACCCCCAGTTCGCGGATGTTATTGATGCGCAGGAGGTCCGCACCCACCAGTACCCCCAGCGTTCCGGCGACGTACGCCACCGGCGCCGACTGCTCGCCACCGAGCATCACCGCCAGCACCGCTGCCGTGATGGGCGCGATGAGAATGGGCATGCCGATGCCCATGCCCGGAATCGGCCGGCTGAAGAAATAGCACACCGCACTCTGGCCGATAACGGCCAGCAGCACCGCACCCAGCGGCACCGGCTGGGTGGCCAGCAGATAGGCGCTGAACGCCACCGGGATGATGGCCCCGCCCAGGTTGATGCACACCACCGTCTTGCCCTCGAAGGGCGGCTGCAAGCGCCGCAGCCAGGGCATGGGCGAGGGGGGCTGGTCGGTCTGCTGCGGCGCCGACGCCTGCATCTGGAACAGCGGCATGTTGATCAGGCTGCCGGCGATGCAGCTCAGCAACAGCAGCATCCCCGACCCCGCCGTCAGCCCCAGCTTCTCGAAGGCGATACTCACCGCCCCCACCTGGATCAGGGCGAACAGGAAGACAAACGCAATAATGCCGATCAGCAGAGGAATGGCAGGCTCCGGGCGGTGGGTCCAGGAGGCTCAATTGTACGCATCCCGCACCAACCCGCGTAGGGCGGACGTTCACGTCCGCCGATCCCAGGCATATCCGCCGTTCCCAGCAGCCGTAGGGCGGACCTTCAGGTCCGCCGTCCACAGACATGCCGGCCACAGAGGTTCGTCACAGCCCATCGGCGGACGTGAACGTCCGCCCTACGAGGTGGCATGCGCCACATGAAGCGCCGGCACCTCCCCCTATTGCGTTCTCCCGTCAAAGCCCTTATATAACCCCCAGCGATTCCGGGAGGAACAACAAATGCCGATTTACGAATACCTCTGCGACAACTGTGGGCACGAACAGGAAGCCATCCAGAAGTTCAGCGACGATCCGCTGACCGACTGCGAGGCCTGCCACGAACCGAAGCTGCGCCGCAAAATCTCCGCCGCGGCCTTCCGCCTGAAAGGCGGCGGCTGGTACGAGACCGACTTCAAGGACGGCAACCGCCGTAACGTCATCGGCGACAGCAGCAGCGCCAACGGCTCCGGCAGCGGCGAGAAAACCGAGAAATCCGGCGGCGAAGGCAAGGCCGCCAGCGGCGAGGGCGGCAAGAAGGACACCGCCAAGAAAGAGAGCACCCCAACCAAAACGGCCGCAAGCGACGCGTAGGGCGGACCTTCAGGTCCGCCTTTGCCGGGGGATATCAGCCAGACACGTAGGGCGGACCTTCAGGTCCGCCGTTACCAGGCATATACAACCCACGGTGGTTAGTCGTAGCCCGACCGGCGGATCTGAAGATCCGCCCTACGGCTCTACGGCTCCTGTGTCGCCCCACTAAGCTGGGCCGCTGTGGGAGCGACGTCAGTCGCGATTCAGAAAGCCGCTGATCGCGCCCTCGCACTTACCCCAGGGCCTGCTGCAGCTCTCGCAACTCCGAGCGCGACCGTTCCAGCAGGGTGGCACAGGCCCCGGGGTCGGCCAGGTCCAGTCCCAGACGCACAGTGCCGGGGTAGCGGTCTGCCGGGAGTCCCTCGGGTTGTTTGCCGCCCCGGGTCCGGTCGCACAGGATGCGGGCGAGGGAGACCGCGTCCGCAATGCTGGGTTGTCCCTCCTGCGGTTGCGTGACCTCCTGCAACCGCTCCGGCACCACGGCAACAGCCTCTTCGAACCCCCAGAAGGAGAGCACTTCGCGGCCGATCATCCCGCCGACCTGGTCGAGTGCCTCCTGGAGCTCACCGCTGCCAGCGCCGCCTTCTTCCGCTGAGTAGAGGATGATCGGGATGTGCCCCACCTGATGCATCAGGCCAGCGAGCAGGCAGCGTTCGCTGTTCAGTGAGGTCGCCGACTCCCTGGCGATCAGGGCCGCGACGACGGACACCCGGACACTGTCACGCCACACGGGCGCCAACAGCTTCCGCGCCTCCGGGGCCTTGACCTTGAAGGGCGCGGACAGGGTCATGGCCAGCGCGAGCTGGCGCACGGTCACGAAACCAAGCAAAGCGATCGCGTCGCTAAGCAGCGTGACGGTGTGTCCGGGCCGCCGGTACGCCGGGCTGTTGCAGGCCTGGATGATGCGCCCAGCCAGCGACGGCTCCAGACGCAGGATCCTGTACAGCTTGTCCAGGTCATCGTCCTCGTCCATGGCGGCGAGATGCCGGGCGATTTTCGGCATCACCGGGAGTTCCAGCCTGTTGCCGTGAATCTCCGTGAGCAGGCGCTGAACCAGTCGCATGCTACTGTCGCCGACGTAGGTCTCCTGCACCTGGTAGGCCGATTGGCGCTGTTCGTCCAGCAGCAGATCGAACAGTGATCGGGGCAGTCGCATCACCACCGAGCCGCTGTCCAGGCGAGCCACCGCGCGCCGTGACAGCCCGTCAAAGAGGGGGTGCGCGGATGTGGCCGACCCGGCCTCGATGAAGGCGCCCTCGCCATCCGGTTCGGACACGCTGGCCCGGCCCTTCAGCAGATACACCAGATGCCGTGTCTCCCTGGCCGCCTCCAGTCGGACGCCGCGCTTCAGCCGTTCCGCCGAGGCCTTGGCATGCAGGCGCTCCAGCCTCTCGCCGCCGAGTTCGTCCAATGGCTTCCATGCACCCAGTTGATCCGGGGAAGGGATGTCGTTCATGGGTGTCGGTGTGGCTCCTGGTAAACCGAGCTGGCAATTCACAATAGTACCGGCTCCGGCAGTTAGTAGCCCGCCGACGAACGGTCCCGCGTTTCAACCGCCAGCACGGAGTCGGTCCTGCCGCCGTCAAAGACGCCGATCTGACCGGTGTGGCTGCGTTTGGCCCGATACATCGCCGTGTCGGCCTGACGCAGGAGGCATTGGGCCTCGCCCTTACCGATCGGGCTGATGGCCGCGCCGATGCTCGCATCAATCCGCCGTGTCCGGCCGCCGACGAGGATCGGTGCCCGAACGGCGTCCAGAAGCTTGTGCGCCACCCGTTCGGTTTCCTCTGTCGCGGCGGCGGCATCATCGCTGAGCCCGCACAGGACGACGACGAACTCGTCGCCGCCGTAGCGGGCAACCGTGTCCTGGTTGCGCACGGCCTCCTGCAGCCGGCGGCCGACTTCAACAAGTACCCCGTCGGCCTCCACGTGGCCGCAGGTGTCATTGATGTCCTTGAAGCCGTCCAGGTCGATGAACAGCACAGCATAGAAGCCTGCCCAGCGCGCGGGCTGTCGGCTCTGCTGCTCCAGGACCTGCTCCAGGGCAAAGCGGTTCGGCAGCCCCGTAAGCGTGTCGTGTTGGGCCAGGTGTTCGACTTCGCGCTCTTTCCGCTTGCGCTCGGTGATGTCCTGGAAGTAGAGCATGATGCCGTGGCGACCGGGATGGATGCGGATCTCGAAATCCGCGCCGATGGCGGCCAGATGCACCTCCACCGTTCGGGACACCTGATTCAGGCGCGCGTCCTCGTGGGCGGCGAGCAGCGCGGAGCGATCGAGCTGCGGAAAGGCCTCCCAGATCACCTGCCCGAGAAGATCCATCCGGGTGCGTCCGATCATGCGCTCACAGCGCTGATTGAGGAAGGTGAAGCGCCACTGCTGGTCGAGCAGGCACAAGGCGTCCGGAATGTTGTCCAGCGTGTCGTGCAGTTGTCTGGCAAAACTTCCCTGCCGCACGTCCGGTGGCGCCGCCGGCTTGGCCTGCTCACCAAACCCGGCAGTTGCGGCGGCCGTTGCATCTGCCGAAGCAACGTCGGGACCTTCATCGTCGCTCGCCGCCTCACCGGCGGAGCTGCCCGGGAGGTGGGCATGGCTGGCAATGCGGGCAAGCGCGTCCAGATCCGCCTTCGTCGGCTCCGCGTCGTCCGCGTACGCAATCAGCATGACACCGCGTCGCCGCTGCCAAGCGTCACCGAAGGTGACGGCCGCAAAGGGGCGGCGGATATAGCGGAAGGCAAGCTGCGCCGTCCCTTTCGCGGCCCGGGGCGTGGGCTTGCCCGAATCCGGGGATGCGAGCTGCGCATGCACCACGCCGGCGGGCGTGACCAGCATGCGTCGAAGGCTGCCGCGGAGAATGCATCGGCAGGTCGCAAGTGCGGTCCATGACGAGATGCACACGAGGTGAGCGTGTTCCTGGTGCACCAGGTTGCCGTCCTCCCAGACGGCGACGAAGGCGCCAGCAGTGGCAGCCAGGGTGCTGGCCTCCTGGACACACGCCCTCAGGGCCCCGGCATCGCCAAGGGGCTGTTGCGCGTCGGGCATTGGTGCTGAAAGTTCGCGCTCCACAACCCTGATCCTTGCCGGCTCTCGAGAATGCAGGCGGACTGTCGGACGGCGTTCTGACGTCCCTGCGGACCGTGGTTCGGCGCGCACCCGTACCCGAACGCCGGCATCGCTTGCGGCCGCAGGCTTTTGAAGTTGTGAAGTGTGTCACATTCTGGCGACAGTCAACAATTGTTTGTCGTCGCCGACCGACAAGAACCACGTTATCGACGTTCACGGCCCTCAGGCGCTGTCGCGCAAAAACCGCTCCACCCGATTACGGCCACGTTCCTTGGCATCGTACAGAGCCCGATCAGCCTCGCGGACCAGCGTGGACGGGCCGTCCACCTCTCTGGTCCCGGGCTCGAACACGGTCAGGCCGATGGAGGCAGTAACCTCGACAGGGTGCCCGTCATCGCTCATGAAGCGGGTCGACTCCAGGGCGGAGCGCAGGCGTTCCATGACCATGCTGGCATGCTCCCGGTCGGTGCCGGGCAAAAGCACGATGAATTCCTCGCCCCCGTAGCGCGCGACGCAGTCGCCGTCGCGCAGGCGCACGGCCAGGGTTTTCGCCGCCTCGGCAAGGATGCGGTCACCGGTGAGGTGGCCGTGCTGATCGTTGACGCCCTTGAAGTGGTCCAGATCGATGAACGCCACGGTCAGCGGCCACTGGTTGTCACGGGCCAGGGCGAACTCGCCCTCGAGGCGCTGATCCAGGTGCCAGCGGTTGTTGAGGCCAGTGAGCCGGTCCCGGTGCGCGGTCTCACGCCACTGGCGCGTGCTCTCCTCGAGTTCGCTGGCCTCGCGCTCGCGGGCGGCCATCTGGCGGATCATCTCGAGCTGCCGGGTGGTGAGGATCTCCCGGGCCTGATCGACCACACCGGCGGCATAGGTCGCCGAGACGATGGTCGTCTCGAACAAGGTCTCCGTGCCCGGGATATGCTCCGAGATCCGGTCAAGCGCCTCTGTCAGTTCAGGACCGTCAAGATCCAGGAGCTGGTCTGCCTCAGCGGCCATATCGCCGGGGTCGACATGACCGTCCCCGGCGAGGAACAGCTCGGCGACCGTGCTCGCCAAAGAGACAATGCGGGAGAGCCGTTCGCGTTGTTCTCCTCGCCCCGCAGACTGCGGCGCATGGCTCCCGGCAACCGCCTCCACCAGGTAATCGGGGAGATGCCATTGCGCCAGCAGCCACGCACCGGCCTGCGCGTGATCGCAACCGAACGCCTGCTGTTCCCGCTCTATCAGGGTCTGGTGGGTGGGCCGGTCGTTGGTGATCTTCCCGTAGCGCTCCGGCAGCGCCGTCTGGAGCGCCAGAATGCCTATGTCCTGCATCAGCCCTGCCAGGAACAATGACTCCGGATCACGATACCCGATGGTCTGCCCGATCTCGCGACACGCCATGGCCCCGAGCAGCGAGCGCCGCCAGACATAATCATTCACATAGGCCGCCTGTGCTGACGTGCGCAGAGAATCCGCCAGGGCAAAGCTGAGCGCCACCGTGATGGTCGTGTTGAGCCCCAGAATCGAAATGGCCTGGTGCAGCGTCTTGGCCGTACGGCGCTGCGCGTACAGCGGCGAGTTGCTGGTCCGCAGCACGCGAGTGGCCAGGGCGGGGTCCTGGCTCAGGGTGTGTGCAAGCTGCGTGGCGTCCGGGTCCGGTTCCCGCGCCAGTTGGACCACCTTCACCGCCACGCTGGACAGCGAGGGCAGGTTCGGGCAATACGCCAGTGCGTCGCGGACGTCGTCGCCTGATGGTCCCAGTGTCTCGGTCATCCGTTTGACAGCCCCCCGATGGCAAAGCCGGTGATGTGGCCACCGGCGCCGCTCTTGCGAGTTGAGCGGCGGAGCGAGCTCGCTGTGAAGTGCTTCATTACGATTCTACAATAAGGAATCAGGATGCGTTGCACGAGCGTTCATTACAGTCAATGTGTCAACCATCACGGTTGTGCGTCTGTCTCGTCCGTCCTCATGGCGCCAGAGTGCCCGCTGCCTTGCGCCCCCACCGCCAACCCCTTACCATTGCCGCCCTGATTCCACCCCGGCTCGCGCGCGCCGCGCGGCCATTGAATACCCAGGAAATTTGTCATGCGCAGCCACTATTGCGGCCAGGTTACCGAAGCATTACTCGATACGGATGTGGAGCTTTGCGGCTGGGTGCACCGGCGGCGTGACCACGGTGGCGTCATTTTCATCGACTTGCGCGACCGCGACGGCCTGGTGCAGGTGGTGTTCGACCCGGACCGGGCCGAGTCCTTTGCCACCGCCGAGAGCGTGCGCGGCGAGTACGTGCTGCACATCAAGGGCCGTGTGCGCCGCCGCCCAGAGGGCACCGAGAACCCGAACCTGAACAGCGGCCAGGTGGAAGTGCTCGGCCACGAGCTGGATATCCTCAACACCGCCAAGACTCCGCCCTTCCAGCTCGACGATGTGGACGTGGGCGAAGACGTGCGCCTGCGCCACCGCTACGTGGACCTGCGCCGCCCGGAGATGCTGGATAAGCTGCGCACCCGCGCCCACATCACCAGTGAGCTGCGCCGCTTCCTGGACGGCGAGGGCTTCATGGACATCGAAACGCCGATGCTGACCCGCGCCACCCCCGAAGGCGCCCGGGACTACCTGGTGCCGAGCCGCGTCCACCAGGGGGAGTTCTACGCCCTGCCGCAATCGCCGCAGCTCTTCAAGCAGTTGCTGATGATGTCCGGCATGGACCGCTACTACCAAATCACCCGCTGCTTCCGGGACGAAGACCTGCGCGCCGACCGCCAGCCCGAGTTCACCCAGCTCGACATTGAGACGTCGTTCATGGACGAGAACGGCATCATGGATCTCATGGAGGGCATGATCGCCGGGCTGTTCCGCAACGTGCTGGGCCAGGAGCTGCCGCAGCCGTTCCCGCGCATGACCTACGCCGAGGCGGTGCACCGCTTCGGCATCGACCGCCCGGACCTGCGCATCCCGCTGGAACTGGTGGAAGTCGCCGATCTGCTCACCGACGTGGAATTCAAGGTCTTCTCCGGCCCGGCCGGGGATCCCAAGGGCCGCGTCGCCGCGCTGCGCGTGCCCACAGGTGGCGAGCTCACCCGTAAGGAAATCGACACTTACACTGACTTCGTCGGCCGCTACGGCGCCAAGGGCCTGGCGTACATCAAGGTGAACGACCCGGCCCAGGGCCGCGAAGGCCTGCAGTCGCCCATCCTCAAGTTCCTGCCGGACGAAGCCGTCACCGGCATCCTCGAGCGCACCGGCGCCGAGGCCGGCGACCTCATCTTCTTCGGCGCCGACCGCGCCAAGATCGTCAACGAGGCCCTGGGCGCCCTGCGCGTGCAGATCGGCCACGACCGCGGCCTGGTGGAAGCCGGCTGGCGCCCGGTATGGGTGGTGGATTTCCCCATGTTCGAGTACGACGAGGGCGACAAGCGCCTGTACGCCCTGCATCACCCCTTCACGTCCCCCTCCGTGGAGAGCGTGGACGAACTGCAGTCGGCCGATGCCGAACAGCTCCTCTCCCGCGCCTACGACATGGTGCTCAACGGCACCGAGATCGGTGGTGGCTCCATCCGTATCCACCGCCCCGACATGCAGCGCGCTGTGCTGGGCCTGCTCGGCATCGGCGAGGAGGAAGCCCGGGAGAAGTTCGGCTTCCTGCTGGACGCCCTGGAATACGGCGCACCGCCTCACGGCGGCATCGCCTTCGGTCTCGATCGCCTGGTCATGCTCATGACCGGCTCTCACTCCATCCGCGACGTCATGGCCTTCCCCAAGACCCAGACCGCGAGCTGCCTGCTCACCGAGGCCCCCGCGCCCGTGGGCGAGGCGCAGTTGCGGGAGCTCGGGTTGCGCTTGCGGAAAACGGCACAGGGTTAGTCCGGCCGGTCCGCCTGGTTTGGACAACCCTGTGTGATCATTGTCACACGTTCGGCAACGGTTAACCGACTGTTCGTGATCCAGTGCCCGTTTTCGGGGGTTGCTGGTCGACGAGCGACCGGTGGACTGGTTAGGGTAAATCCAACACGGCATGACAATTTTGTGATCTAGTTCACAAAAGCGCCCTGTCGTGCTATCAAGAGAGTATCCTTGAAAGAATTTCTCGGGGGTGTCGTCATAACCCCACCCCGGCGCGGCTGTGCGGGATCGCGCCGACGGCGAATCGCTGACTACAGGCGACGGGCACGACACCGAAAGGGTGGCATGGAGCGACAATAAAAAGGGAAGGTTGAACAATGATACGGCTATTCAGTCACTACGTACCGCGGAACACACTGTTCATCGCGGTACTCGAAGCATTGATCCTCGCGGCGTCCGTGTATCTGGCCGCCATCCTCTGGACCGGCCCCGGCAGTATCGGTTCCGCCGATCGCCTAGCCGTGGAGTCTTTCATCCTCGCCGGCTCGATGCTCCTGGCCATGGGCCTGATGGGGGTCTACGGGCAATCCTCCATCGAAGGCTGGAAGACAACGCTGATCCGGCTGGTGATCGCCGCCGGCGTCGGTTTTGCCGTGGTGGGGCTGCTCTCCCGGGGGCTCAACGAGACCCTGGCGGTGCTGGGGATTCCCGGTGCCGTTGGTGTGGCGGGGGCCCTGGCGCTGATCTCGGTGGAGCGGCTAGTCGTGTTCCGCTGGGAGGGTGCCAAGGCCCTGCGCCCGCAGGTCATGGTGCTCGGGACCGGCTCCAGGGCGTCGCGCGTGGACGACATTGTTCGAGCACAGCCTTCGGCCCGGCGCATGGACATTGTCGGCTTCGTGGCCAGCAACGAGGAAGAACACTATGTCCCCGAGCGCCGTCTGATCCAGCGCGGGGAAGGCGAGCGCCTGTGGGACTTGGTTCGGCGGTACGGCATCAACGAGATCATCGTCGGCGTGCGTGACCGCCGCAACGGCGGCCTGCCCACGGAAGAACTGCTGGAGTGTCGCCTACACGGCGTCCGGGTGACCTACCTCACGGACTTCTTCGAGCGGGAGACGGGGCAGATCCGTGTCGAGTCCCTGAACACGAGCTGGCTCATCTTCAGCGAGGGCTTCCGCCGCAACAGCATGCGCAATATCGTCAAGCGCACCTTCGACATCGTTGCCAGCGGCGGTCTTCTGGTGGTGACGGCGCCCATCATGGCGGTGACCACCTTGGCCATCCTGCTCACCATGGGGCGGCCCGTGTTCTACAAGCAGCAGCGCGTGGGCGAGCGCGGTCAGGTGTTCACCATCCGCAAGTTCCGCAGCATGTGCAATGATGCCGAGAAAGACGGCAAGGCCGTGTGGGCGATGACCGACGACGATCGCATCACCCCCGTGGGCCGGGTGATCCGTCTGCTGCGCATCGACGAACTGCCGCAGATCTTCAACGTCTTCCGAGGCGACATGAGCTTCGTCGGCCCCCGCCCGGAGCGTCCGGAGTTCGTCAGCGACCTGGCCGAGCAGATCCCGTACTACGATGCCCGCCACAGCATCAAACCCGGCATCACCGGCTGGGCCCAGGTCCGCTACGCCTACGGCGCCTCCGTGGAAGACGCCCGGCAGAAGCTCCAGTACGACCTCTACTACGTCAAGAACCACACCCTGTTCCTGGACATCATGATCCTCCTGGACACGGTGCAGGTGGTACTGTTCGGCAAGGGCGCGCGCTGACAGCGCGCCCCGCGCCACCGTAGGAGCGGCGCAAGCCGCGACGACGAATCGTGGGAGCGACGTAAGTCGCGATCAGTCCAGGAAGGCCCTGGAAATCGCGACTTACGTCGCTCCCACAGCCGCACCGGCAGGGCGGAGGTAGGGCGGAGGTAGGGCGGACCTTCAGGTCCGCCGAACAGCCAGAGCAGCCGAATCACCGAAAAACGGAACCAATTCCCGACCAAGGCACACCCATGCAACCACCCGCCTCCCTGCAAAACGCCAACATCGCCATCATCGGCCTCGGCTACGTCGGCCTCCCCCTGGCCGTCGCCTTCGCCGACCAATACCCGGTCACCGGGTTCGACATCAGCGAAAAGCGCATCGGCCAACTGCGGGAAGGGCTGGACCGCACCCGCGAAGTCAGCCGGGAGGATCTGCTCGCTGCCGACAACCTGCGCCTCACCGCCGACGTCGCCGACCTGGCCGACTGCAACGTGTTCATTGTCACCGTACCCACGCCCATCGACCGCCACCGGCGCCCGGACCTCGGCCCGCTTATCAGCGCCAGCAGGACCGTGAGCCAGGTGCTCAAGCCCGGCGACGTGGTGGTCTACGAGTCCACCGTCTACCCCGGCGCCACGGAAGAGGACTGCGTGCCCGTCCTGGAGCAGGGTTCCGGGCTCACCTTCAACCGGGACTTCTTCGCCGGCTACAGCCCGGAGCGCATCAATCCCGGCGACAAGGCGCACACCGTGCGGGATATCATCAAGGTCACCTCCGGTTCCACGCCCGAAGTCGCCGAGTTCCTTGATGCCCTCTACGCCAGCGTCATCACCGCCGGCACCCACAAGGCGGCGAGCATCAAGGTGGCGGAGGCCGCCAAGGTCATCGAGAACACCCAGCGGGACGTGAACATCGCCCTGGTGAACGAGCTGGCCATGTTGTTCGGGCGCATGGGCCTGGATACCCAGGCCGTCCTGGAAGCCGCCGGCACCAAGTGGAACTTCCTGCCGTTCCGGCCGGGGCTGGTGGGCGGTCACTGCATCGGCGTGGACCCGTACTACCTCACCCACAAGGCCCAGGAAGTCGGCCACCACCCGGAGATGATCCTGGCGGGCCGCCGCATCAACGACAACATGGGCCGCTACGTCGCCACCCAGTTGCTCCAGCACATGGCCGAGCGCGGCCAGAGCATCGTCAGCGCCCGCCTGCTGGTGCTGGGACTCGCCTTCAAGGAAAACTGCCCGGATCTCCGCAACACGCGTGTCGTGGACGTGGTCGATGAACTCCGCAACTTCAGCGCGCAGGTGGACGTGCACGACCCGTGGGTGGACGGGGCAGAGGCAGAGGAGGAGTACGGCCTGTCCTTGATCAATGAGCTGCCAGAAGGCGCCTACGACGCCGTGGTCCTTGCAGTTGGCCATCGGGAGTTCGTAGCACTCGGTGCCGAAGGCATCCGCCGGCACATGAAGCCCAACGGCTACCTGTTCGACCTCAAGAGCGTCTACCCCCGCGACCATGTCGACGCCCGCCTGTAGGGGGCATTTCGATGCACCGATCCGCCGCCGCCAACCCGGCGTAGGGCGGACCTTCAGTCCGCCGACCCTGTGGGAGCGACGTCAGTCGCGATTTTTCCAGAGCGCGCGCGCTATCGCGACTGACGTCGCTCCCACGATAGGGCCGGTCGCTCCCTTAGATCGCACTTACCCCCCGCTCTGGGGCGTGTCGCAGCGGGCGTCAAGAATGTCGACAGCATTGGCAACAAAAACCGCCCGACGAGGGGCGGTGTAAAGTTTCTATGCCGTGCCGGACTGCTTACAGGCTGTCGTCCCTGTTGCGCCGGCGGGTCACGGCAAGCCCCAGACCCAGCAGACCGACGCCCAGCAGGCCCAGCGTGGCGGGCTCCGGCACCTTGGCAGTGTTCACCCGGATAAACCCGCTCAGGTGCGAGTAGTCCTGCTTGTCCTCGTTACTGTTCCAGTTGCTGAACACACCGTCGATACCCAGGGTCACCGTCTCGAACAGATACCCGATCGAGCTGTCCTCGCCGCTTCCCTGCTTGACCATCATGGCCCAGTCCACTGTCTTGCCGACCCAGTTCGGGGCTACCTGCAGCTCATAGCTATAGCCCCAGGGGGCGCCGTCCGACTGAGAAACCAGCAGGGTGAACCCGCCCAATTGGACGTCACTGTCGTCGAAAGAGCCTTTGTCATCGTCGTACTTGCCGATGTAGAGGAAATCACCGCCAAAGTGCTGGTTGATGGCGCTGGCCTCATTAGTCGGATTCGGCTGCTGCACGTTGCCCACAAAGCAGGCATTCGGGTCGGCCCCGTTGGCCGTCGCCGATGCGCCGCCCGGCAGCGCGTCGCAGCTTACCAGGCCCGCGGAGGCCTGCGTGGAGAGAAAAAGGGCTGGCACCGCGATCAAGGCCAGAATCAGGGGGTTCGTCATGACCGTATTCCTCAGTGAGCAACGGCTTCGGGGTGGATGCCGGGCGGGCCGGCCCGGGAGCAGGTGCTCGGTGGGGCGGGTCACGTTCGGTGGATCCTCAGGATAGATGTAGCAAATAGCGGGCCACAGGCCGATTGTCTATATGCATCAAACTAATAGGAGGATGGGCCTGAACGGGTATTTTCCCGAATGTAATCTTTTTCGACGGGATTTGACGACCGAGCGTGCTGGTATTGGGCTGGTCGTGTCGGCAGGCTTTACAGGAGGGGTTGGATCTCCGCGATATACAGTGATGCGGCCCCACCGGGGCCGCATCACTCGGGTTACAGTGGCGGCCGCATAAGCGGAAGATAAGCGAGAAGAAATGTAGACGCCGCCCGAGCGGCGGCGTCGATCCCGACCGCAATGGCGGGGTGGTTATGCCGGGCTACCAGTGCCGCGTCGACGTCGGCTGGCGAGGCCGAGGGCGAACAACCCGGCGCCAAGGAGGCCCAGCGTCAAGGGTTCGGGCACCGACCGCTCGTTGCCCCACAGCTTCACATTGGACAGCGCGAGGTCACCGTTAAAGTCGTCATCCTTGGTCCACTCCGCTTTCCAGTGAGCAACGAACTTGTTCGGGTTGTCCAGGTTGTCCAAGGCGTAGCTGAACCAGTTGTCCGGTTCATCGGGGTTGCCGAAGAAGAACGAGACATGGACGTCCGAATAGCTATCGAAAAGCAGGCGTTTAAATTCGACCTTCCCGGAGAGTTTGTCCAGACCGGTCACCTTCCCGAACCCTTCGTCCGTCTCGTCATCGGGTGAAAACTCGTAGATTTTGTCCAGCCCCAGTCCGCTCGTGTCGTCCACCGGGAAGGACAGATCGAATGTCTCGCCGTCGTTCTCGTGGAAATTGTTTAGGACGTTCGAGGCCGACGCGTCGGAGGCTACGCAGAGCGCATCCCCGCTGTCTTCGGGGCTCAGTGTCATCTGCCGATTCTCAGAGTTTGGGCCGCAAATCACCGCTAACGATGGCGCCGAAAACAGCAGCAGGCCGAGCGTCATACCGGTTGTTGAAAGGCCTTTGATCTGTCTCATGATCCGAACTCCCCTATCCGTGTTTTTCAGGAGCTCCGGACGGATACCGGGCGTCCCGCTTTGCAGGGGAAGTTAATGCATGTGTCATGCCAACAAAGAAACTACCCTTAAATCGGTGCGTTACGGCGCCCCTGTTTCTGCGATCGTAAAGAATCCCGACTACCCCAGCTCGTCGAGCAATGCCTCAGCTTCACTGCGATAGTTGAATTCGCGTCCATCTTCCAGCGCACGCTGCAACTCCCTGCGCGCCTGGTCGTGATCGCCGGACTCCGTCAGTGCTGCAGCGTAGTGGTAACGGATATCGGCGTTTTCGGGCGCACCTTCCACGGCTCTTGAGAGAAGTTCGACAGCCCGTTCCACGTTGCCCGCCTTGAACTCGGCCCAGCCGACCGTGTCGGTGATGGCCGGGTTGTCGGGAGCCAGTTCGTGGGCCTCGCGGGCGGTTTCCAGGGCGCGGTCGTCCTCGATCTGCAGGTAGCTGTAGGCCAGGTTGTTGAGCATGGCGGCGTTGCCGCGCTCGGTGACTTCTACCAGTCGCTCGAAGTGGGGTGCCGCTTCCGCGAACAGGTCGCGTTCGGCATACCACTGCGCCAGGGCCAGGCGGGTGCCGTTGTCATCCGGATTTTCCTCAAGCCACCGCTCCAGCGGGGCGGCGGGCTCGTCCATGCCGGCCTCCGCGCGGTTGGCCACCAGCGGCCCAAGGGCGTCGCGAACGCCTGCGTCCACGGCCCGCTGGTAGGCTTCGGCGGCTGCGGTGTAGTCCTCCTGACCAGAGCGGGCGTGGCCCTCGATGAGATTGCCAGGGCCAGTGCCGCCGTCCTGCTGCTTGAGGTTCTCGGCAACGGAGAGGGCCTCGTCATAGCGGTTCTGCTCGAACAGCGCGAGGCCGAGCGTCACCGCCGGCTGGATCAGTTCCGGTCGATCGGCGACCAGCGTCTCCAGCGTCTCAATAGCGCGGTCCGTCTCGCCGGCGGCATCCTGGGCGCGGGCGAGCTGGAAGCGGTACTGGGCCGAGTCCGGATCTGCGGCGACTGCCGCCTGGAGGCTCTCCACCGCCTCTTCGGCCTGGCCGGCCTCCAGGCGCAGTGCGCCCTGGATGCCGAGCACATTGGCGTTGTTCGGGGCGCGCTGCACGGCAGCGTCGATGGCCGCCAGGGCGGCGTCCGGGTCATCGTTGCCGGCATGGACCTGGGCCATCGCCACATGCGGTTGCACGGTATCGGGTTCGACCTCGATGGCCAGCTCCAGTGCGGCCAGAGCCGCCTCGGGATTGCCGCGTTGCCGTTCGGCCTGCGCCAGGGCCATCAGCGCATTAAAGGTGTCCGGGGAGTGCTCCAGGCCGCGTTCCAGGTGCTCCACGGCATCGTCCAGACGTTCTTCCGCCAGTGCCAGCAGGCCCTGGTTGAAGGCCACCTGGGCGCTGTCCGGGTCCAGTTCGCGGGCACGATCGAACGCCCCGCCGGCGTCCTCGTAGCGTTCCAGCGCCATGTAGATGCCACCGGCCAGGTTGTACGCTGCGGAGTTGTCCGGATGTTCGCTGGTCAGTGACTCGGCCTCGCGCACGGCCCGTTCCGTATCGCCGGAGCGCAGGGCGGCCAGGGCCAGGAACTGCCGGCGCATGATCTCGTCATCGCCTTCGGCGATTCCCGGCTGCTCCAGCATGCCCATGGCCGGCTCGAACTCGCCCCGGCCCACCAGCGCCTGGGCAAAGCGCAACTGCGCCGGCCGGAACTCGGGGTTCGTCTCCGCGCGGGCCCGCAGGTTCTCGATGACGCCGTCCACGTCGTCACCCGCCGCCTGGGCGAGAATGGCCAGCGCCTGGCTGTCGTCTCCGACGTACCGCATGCCCTCGGCAAGCACCTCGTTGGCGCGTCGGTCTTGGCCGGCTCCGCGGTATGCCGTGGCCAGCATGGCGCGGGCCTGGGCGTTGGCGGGTTGGGCAGAGACCACGTCGCGCAGCAGGCTCACCGCCTGGTTGTACTGCTCCTGGCGGATGCGGATTGCCGCCAGCAGCGTCTGCGCCGGCGGGTTCTCCTGCGTCACGCTGAGCACCGTCTGCAGGTGCTCCACCGCATTGCTGAGGTCATCGTCCCCGTACGCCATGAGCCCGGCCAGGTAGTTGGCGTAGGGGTGCCGGGAGCCCTGGCGGAGCATGGTGTCCACCTCGTCCCGGGCATCATCACGCCGGTCGGCGGCCAGCAGCATCTGCACGTACTGGCCCCGGGCGTTGAACTGCTCCCGGGAGGAGAGATCGGTCACCGGCAGGTCGAGCACCCGGGCGTAGGCGTCCAGGGCGTCCTCCTGGCGCTGTTCCAGGCGCGCGGCGTTGGCCGTGGCCAGCCAGGCAGCCGGGGATTCCTCGTCCACTGCAACGGCCCGCTCCGCGAACGTCCGGGCGTCGTCGGTACGTTCCATGGCGGCGGCCAGGCGCGACATGCCCACCAGGGCGGTGACGTTGTTCTCGTCCAGGTCCAGCGCGGCCCGGAAACGTTCCCGTGCCTCACCCTCGAACCCCTCCTGGCGATGGGCCTCCCCGCGCAGCGCCAGCACTTCTGCCTGGGCGCCCGCATCGGTGAGGTTCTCCGAATCCACCTTCCGGTGCACGGCGTCATACTGGCCGTCCCACAGCAGCGCCCGGGCCAGCAAGGGGTCGATGCGCTCGGCGCTGATGCCGCCATCTCGGGCGCGTTCAAGCGCGTTCGCCGCGCGGCCGTATTCACCCAGCCGCAATTGCGAGGCGCCTACGCCAAAGCGCGCCTCGGCGTTGTCCGGATCCTGCTCCAGGACTTCGCGGTAGTCCGCGATGGCCGATTCGTAGCGGCCCTGCTCGCGGAGTTCTTCGGCCTGGTGCATCAGGTCTTCCACGCTCTGGGCGCCGCAGCCGGCGAGCAGCAAGGCGGCTGCGGTGAGTCCGAGCCAGCGTTTGATTCCTTGTGTCATATCTCGCTCCATTGGGGTGCGCGGCGGGGTCGGGCCCCGTCTGTGTCGTTATGCGTCGTTACCAACTTTCATGCCGTGCTTGCGCATCAGGTCGTACAGCGTGGGCCGGGAGACCCCCAGTAGCTCCGATGCCTTCGACACGTTGCCGTCGGCGTGGGCCATGGCGGCCTCCAGGGCGCGGCGTTCCGCCTCCTGGCGCACCTGGCGGAGGTTCAGCGACGGCAGATCGCCGGATTCCCCCTCGGGGTCCGCAAGGCCCAGGTCATCGGTGTCCAGGAGCTTGCCGTCGGCAATGATCACGGCCTTGTTGATCTTGTTCTCCAGCTCGCGCACGTTGCCGGGCCAGGCATGGGCATGGATGGCCTTGATGGCGTCATCGGTGAACCCGCGCACGCTGCTGCCGTGGCGCTCCGTTGCCCGCGCCAGGAACGCCCGTGCAAGCAGCACGCTGTCCCCCTCGCGCTCGCGCAGCGGCGGAATCGGCACCTCTACCTCGCTAATGCGGTAGTAGAGGTCTTCGCGGAACCCGCCGTTGCTGATCAGGTCGCCCAGGTTCTGGTGGGTGGCGCAGATCACCCGCGCATCCACCGCAATTTCCTGGCGCCCGCCGACGCGCTCCATCACCCGCTCCTGCAGGAACCGCAGCAGCTTGGACTGCAGCGCCATGGGCATGTCGCCGATCTCGTCCAGGAACAGTGTGCCCCCGTCGGCCAGCTCGATCTTGCCCTTGGTCTGCTTGTGGGCGCCGGTGTAGGCGCCTTTCTCGTAGCCGAACAGCTCGCTTTCCAGCAGGTTCTCGGGGATGGCCGCGCAGTTGATGGCAATGAAGTTGCGACTGGCCCGCTCGCTCATGTTGTGTAGCGCCTGGGCCAGCACCTCCTTGCCGCTGCCCGTCTCGCCCAGCAGCAGCACACTGGCATTGCTGTTGGCGACTTTCTCCACCAGCCGGCAGACCTTGAGCATGCGCTGGCTGCCGGTGATGAGCCCGTCCAGCGCCGACTGCTGCGAGCGCATCAGCTCCCGGTTGCGCCGCTCCAGGTCGGCGATGTGGAAGGCGCGGGAGACGATGAGGTTCAGCGTGTCGGTGTCCACCGGCTTCTGGTAGAAGTCGTAAGCGCCCAGGCCCACGGCGCGCACGGCGCTGCTGTCGTCGCCGTTGCCCGTGACCACCACCACCTTGGTGTGCGGCGCGGCGCTCAGGATCTCGCTCAACGTTGCCATGCCCTCGCTGGTGCCGTCCGGGTCCGGCGGCAGGCCGAGATCCTGCAGCACCACCATGGGCTCGTGGCGGCGCAACTGCGTGAGGGCGCTTTCGCGGTCTTCCGCCGCCAGCACCTCGTAGTTGTCGAAGGACCAGCGCAACTGCTTCTGCAGCCCCGGGTCGTCCTCCACGATGAGCAGCTTCTCTGCGCTCAAGACCCACCTCCTGCGTGAACGGACTGTTGTGGTTGTTGCCCCGCTTCCGCCCGCGCCACCACGGGCAGGGTGATCCGGAAGTGCGTGCCTTCACCCGGCTTGCTCAGCACCGTCACCTGCCCGCCGGTCTGATGCACGAACTCCCGCGCCTGGTGTGCGCCGATGCCCATGCCCTTGCTGGACTTGGTGGTCTTGAAGGGCCGGAACAGCTCGTTGCGGATGAACTCCGGCGACATGCCCGCGCCGGTATCCGCCACCTCAAGGACCACCTCGTCGCCGGCCGGTGTTGCCTTGATCGACACCTGCCCGGACTCCGGTGTGGCGTCCTGGGCGTTGCGAATCAGGTGCACCATCACCATGGCGAACTCTTCGGGGTTCGCCTCCACCTGTTCGCCGTCCAGTTGGACATCCAGCGTCGGCGATGGTTTGCGATCCCCGCAGCGCCGGACGGCATCGGCCAGCAGGTGTGCCACGTCCACCCGTTCCACCAGCCCGTGCTGGCGGCTGCGCTGCAGGTGCTCCAGCAGCCGTTCCATCCGGCGCACGGAGTTGCCGATGGTCTCCATGGCGTCGTCGACGAACTCCGGGTTGTGCTTGTGCTTCTCGGCATTCTTCACCACCAGCGACTGCTGGGCGATGAGGTTTTTCAGATCATGCATCAGGAATGCCGTGAGCTGGTTGAAAGCCTCGAACTGCCGCGCCTGGGAGAGCGCCTGGGCATCCTCGTACTGGCCCAGGTAGCTGGCGATCTGCCGGCCCAGGGTCTTGAGCAGATCCCGGTCTTCCCAGGTGATCTCGGTATTCACGTCCGGCCGCGTCAGCAGTATGAACCCTGTCACCGTTTCCTGCTGCAACAGCGGGATGACGGCCCAGGCACGCTCGATGTCCGCCACGGGCCGGGGCAGGGGGATGTGCTCGTAGCGCTCCGGCTGCTGGCGGTACTCCGCCATGTCAATGATCCACTTGTGCTGGCGCAGGAACTGCACCAGCGGCTCGTCATCGCGGATCAGTCCGTTCTCCGGCAGATCCATCTTCCAGCCGCCCTGGGGCGTGAACCCGCCCTCGGTCTCGTGGTGGCGCCACACCAGCCCGGACGGGCTGCCCACGATCATGGCCACCACGTGAATGGCGCGCTGGTATGGCGTGAGGCCGTCGTCCTCGTCCGCCAGGCGGTGGGTCAGGCGCAGCCACTCCTCGCGGTAGTCGTACTTGTTGCTGAAAAAGTGCTTGGTCAGGAACACCCGCAGCCGCGCGCGCACGTCCCCCGAGGCCGCCACCACGATCAGCGCAATGGCCGCCGCCGCGGTCAGCACGATCTGCGCGAACGCCCCCCAGGTGCCGCCGAAATCCCGGATGTAGTAGCCGCCCAGGGCGATCAGCAGCAGGTAACCACCGGCGGCGACAATGGCCGCAGTGTGGAACGCCACGTGCCGAGAGACGAACACCGGCGTATCCCAGGACCGGTTGCGCGTCGCCGCCACCGCAATTAGCGGCACCGCCAGCGCCTGCACGGCGCCGCGCGCCTGCCAGGCGGTGCTGTCGAGCTGCTGGAACAGCAGGGAATCGGAGAACAGGTAGAGGTCGTAGCCGAAGATCACGCCCACGCCAAGGCACAGGAACTTCATGGCCCAGCGGCGATCCTGGGGCAGGTTGCGGTAGAGCTGCTCCAGCAGCACCAGCCCCAGCAAACCGAAGGCCATCCCGGCGCCGATGAACGCACCATGCAATCCATCCACCAGGGGCTGCCCCAGCGACCCGGTGACCACGCGCTGCCCCACAAGCAGGAGCAGCACCCCCACCGGCGCCGCCACTGCCAGTATCTGCAGCACCCGGATTGCGCCACTCTCGCGCCGCAGCGGCGCCAGCAACCAGGCCAGGAACAGCAGCCACAGACCGCTGCGCAGCAGCTCCGTGCCCTCGATCCAGACAGCCGGGCTCGTCGGCGCGTGGGCGCTCCAGGCCAGCACACCGGCCCACAGCGCAGTGGCCACGCACGCCACCGCCAGCAGCGCCCCGTGCACCCCGCCGCGCCAGCTCGTTGCCATCAGCACCGCAAGGAACAGGAACGCCGCCGCACAGACGCCGTAACTGACGACGCCGATCATGCTCATGGCGCACCCTGCATAACGTCTCTGGCGAGTCCGACCACCATGTCCGCCCCGGCCGCGTCTTTACCGATCATTCTACACGAGGGAAGGCACGGAAG
This sequence comes from Aquisalimonas sp. 2447, assembly GCF_012044895.1. NCBI lineage: Bacteria > Pseudomonadati > Pseudomonadota > Gammaproteobacteria > Chromatiales > Ectothiorhodospiraceae > Aquisalimonas > Aquisalimonas sp. 2447. The sequence goes on along the minus strand of NZ_CP050695.1, from coordinate 3,412,359 downwards.
AGTGGGGCTTCTTCAGCCCTCACGGGCGGTCACTCCAAAACCGGCCGTCATCCCTGTATCATCACGAAATCGTTTTCCACTGTCCGGCTCACCCATGACGAAACCCATCACCAACGCCTTGACCCTCGACGTCGAGGACTACTTCCACGTCAACGCGCTCTCGGAAGTCATTGATCCGAGCGAGTGGGAGCAGTGGCCGCGGCGGGTGGAGCGCAACACCGAGAGCTTCCTGAATCTCTACGCAAAGCACGGTGTGCGCGGCACGTTCTTCGTGCTGGGGTGGGTGGCCGAGCGGCATCCGGAGCTGATCAGGCGCATCCACGCCGCCGGCCACGAGATCGCCTCCCACGGCTACAGCCACCAGCTCATCTACAACCAGACGCCGGACGTCTTCCGCGAGGAAACCTACCGCTCGAAAGTGCTTCTGGAGGATCTCACCGGCCAGCACGTCACCGGGTACCGGGCGGCCAGCTATTCCATCACCCCGAAATCCCGCTGGGCGCTGGATATTCTCGGTGAGCTGGGCTTCACCTGGGACTCGAGCCTCTTCCCCATCCGTCACGACACCTACGGCATGCCGGACATCCCGGATCACCCGTACCGCTTCACCTCGGATGCCGGCTACGAGTTGGTGGAGTTCCCGCTGTCGACGGCGCGGCTGGCCGGCCAGCGGATTCCCGTGGCCGGGGGAGGGTACTTCCGGCTGTTCCCCTACTGGTTCAGCAAATGGGGCCTGGGCAGCATCAACCGCCGCAACCAGCCGTTCATCTTCTACCTGCACCCCTGGGAAGTGGACCCCGAGCAGCCCCGCGTCCCCGGCCTGAGCTGGAAATCCCGCTTCCGCCACTACAATAACCTGCACAGGTGTCACGCGCGGCTGGACAAGCTCCTGGCCAGCTTCAAGTTCGGCACCGTCACGGAAACCCTGGCGGAATACGACCTCCATCCGGTCACCCCCGCGGAACCCGCCAGTAAAGCCGCCCACCCGTAGGGTGCATCTCGATGCACCGTCCATGGTCGCGGCCCGCGCCGCTCCCAGCAGCGGAGCCCGTGGCGAACCACCCAACCCGAAAACCGCACTCACTCTGCCGGCATGACAGCGCATCCTCCGCTATTTTCACAACCGTAACTAAGCCGTCTTGCTATTAACACGAAAGCCAGAAAGTGTTAATAAGGCTTGAGTTCCAACAGGTGAGAACAATGGCGCAGCGCGGCACGACGGGCGAGTACGACACAAGACACTTGGGCGGAGAAGCGATCCATGCGTTCGTACCCCATCCACTGCCCCCTAACCCAGGACCCGAGGTGACCGGGCAACGTGCCCGAATGCATGAGCAGGCACTGGTCGCGTGCGGGCGGCTGGATTCCATCACCCAGCTTCTCCCCGAGCCCGATCTGTTCCTCTACGCCTATATCCGGCGAGAGGCACTGGTCTCCAGCCAGATCGAAGGCACGCAGTCGTCCTTCTCCGATCTCCTGCTTTTCGAACTGGATGAAGCGCCAGGCGTGCCCTTCGACGATGTGGTGGAAGTATCCAACTACATCGCTGCCCTGACGCACGGCTTGTATCGACTGCGCAGCGGCTTCCCGTTGTCTAACCGCCTTATACGCGAGATGCACGAGCTACTGCTGGCCCGCGGCCGCGGCGCGGAGAAGCAGCCAGGAGAATTCCGTCGAAGCCAGAACTGGATCGGTGGGACACGGCCCGGAAACGCGCAGTTCGTGCCGCCGCCGCCAGATTATGTCGAGGATGCCATGGCCGCCCTCGAGGTTTTTCTCCATGACGAAAACCTTCCATTCTCGGCACTCATCAAGGCCGCTCTCGCGCATGTGCAGTTCGAGACAATCCACCCCTTTCTGGACGGGAACGGCCGAATCGGCCGACTCCTGATCGCGCTCACGCTCCATCAGGACGGCATCCTGCACGAGCCCCTGCTGTACCTGAGTCTCTACTTCAAGCAGAACCGTGCAGAGTACTACCGGCTTCTCGATACCGTGCGCTATGACGCTGATTGGGAAGCGTGGCTTGATTTCTTCCTGGAGGGTGTCCGTACCACGGCAACCGGTGCCGTTGAAACGGCGAATCGGCTGGTGGCCCTATTCCAGGAAGACGCTGCCCGCATCCACAGCCTCGGGCGCTCTGCGCCGAACACCCTGCGGGTATTCAACGCGTTCCGGTCGCGACCGGTGGCGTCCATCAAGGATATTCGCCGGCGTACTGGCGTCGCCGCCCCCACGGCCGGTCGCGCCATCGATGCTCTGGAAGAGTTAGGGATCGTCGAGGAGATCACCGGCCGCCAGCGAGACCGGATCTTCGTCTATCGCCGCTACCTGAACATCCTCAACGAAGGCGCGGAACCGCTCTAACCAGCGCCACTGGCGCGACTCCACCATTGCGGGCTTCGATGAGCTCCTTTAGCTCAGAAAAACCGCACACTCACCGAAAACTGCTCCTGCGTCCTGGGCTCGATCAGGTTGAAGCGCAACTCAACGTTTTCCTGGTCCAGATAGTCGTCGCTCGGGAGCTCAACAATCTGGAAAATGGAGGAGCCAGCCGGGACCGTCTGGAAAATCAGCTCCGACGGGTCGATCAGTTGGTTCGCCGGTTGCACTTCCAGGTTTTCCACGTCGAACGGCCGGTTCGACGTATTCACGATGAGGATCGCGATGAGTTCACGCCGATCCGGATGAATCGCCCCATAGCGCTGGAAGATCTGCCCGAAATCCGTCACAACCCGAAGCGGAATCCGCCGCTCAAGGATCGTCCCCGGCAGCCTTGCACCGAGCCGCACCAGCGTCGGGTTATCAGCGGTCGCTGACGCGCTGAAGCTGCCAGTGGCAATCCCGCCGTCCGGGTGCGCCTCAAGCGTGCCCGGCACCTGACCAAGAACCCCAGTGGGGCTGACCGTCAGCGTCAGATCCTGCCTCTCGGAGATCACTCCCGTCTCCGGATCGTTGGCCCGCACCGCCGCGGTGATCTCCGTTGGGTCGTCCGCCCCGGCCAGAATCACATCGGGTCGTGCCCTCAAAGACAGGGCACCGGGCTGGTTCTCGGCTGGATCGACTGAAATCGTCGCCTGCTTCTCAACGCCACCGAAGGCGACCGTGAGCGCCGCATCACCCGCAGTCACCCCAGCGATCCTAGCCGACGCCGGATCACCGCCGACGGACTCGATCCGGGCAACGCTCTCATCGTTTTCCGCGACCCCCCAGGTGGCCACGTCCGAGATGTTCTCGGCTGATTGATCACCTTCGTATTCTGCGCAGGCGACGATGCCGAGTACCTGGCTGCGGTCCACGTTAATCACTGAAAGGTCGTCAGAGCCGCCGCATTCCCCGGTGGTCAGTCGAATGGCCTCCACCGCACCCGGATCGAAGACTTCGATGTCGACGGTTGCATCCGCGTCGCCCTGGCCGTTCTCACCATCGTAGGTCGCGGTAATGACCGCAGTGCCTGCTTGCTCTGCGTTGACCAAGCCGTCTGCCACGTTGGCAATGTCCGTGTTGGCCGATTGCCACGCCACATCGCCCGTTAAGTCATCCGTTGTCTCGTTTTCGAACGATCCAACGGCCGTGAGCTGCACGGATGAGCCCACCGCGACGCGCACCGGCCGAGGCTCTGTCGGCCGAATTTCCAGTGTCTCGATACTCGGTGCCACCACCGAGATGGTCGTACCCCCGGAGACGCCGCCAAACGACGCCGAAACACCGGCGGATTGCCCGGCCTGCATGCCGCGGACGAGCTGCTGGCCATCGTCCAACCCGTCGAGCCGCACTGCGACGGCATCGCCGTCCGTCTGGACTTCCCATTCGGCCTGCTCAGTGACGTTGTCCTCGGAGCCGTCTTCGTAGAGCGCCAACGCCGTCAGGCGAACCGTACGGCCTTCTACCACAGAGTCCCTGCTGGCCAGAACCTGAAGCTCTTCGATGGCAACCTCATCCAGGGCGTCGTCGCTCCCATCCGGCGCGGTCGGGACGTCCACCCAGTCGGGTGCTGTGGGTTCGTCACCGCCCGAACTCCCTCCGCCGCCGCTTCCGCTACTGAAGCAGCCCGCCATCAGGAGTAGGGCGAAAATGGTCAGTGCCACACCGCCCAGTTTCGTCCACGTGAAGCCGCTCCGTTGCATCGGCTCTCGCCCTCAGTTCATTGCTTGTTATTGATTGCCCCGGTGTAACAGATGTGCGCCGCTGAAAAGAGCGGACACTTCACAGAACACCAAGAGTGAGACGACGTAGCTGCGGCGTAAGCACCCGGTGATGACCGTCTTGCGGTCAGAGGGTTTAGGGGCTCAGCGGTTGATCTCGTCGGTGAACTCGCCGTGTTCCATAGCGGTCGCCACGGCCGCATCAAGCCGCAGGAGGGTCTCGGCGAGGGATTCGGTGTCGCGGCGCCGGAGCACGGCGAGCGCCTGATGTTGGTCGGTTGCCACCGCGACCTCGCCGATCGGGTATTTGTACCCGATATCGATGCTGCCCTCACCGGCGAGCAGCTCCTCGATATTCGGTAGATCAAGGTCAGTGATGTGCGCCATAGATCCCCCTGGCGGATCAGGCCGCCTGCGCGTGGCCCCGCTCGGTGCCCAGAGCCATGTTCCAGGGCAGCAGCTCGTCGATGCGGTTGATCGGATGTGCACCGATACGCTCGAGCACCGCCCTGAGGGAGGCGTAGGGATCGACGCCATTCAGCCGGGCGGTGCCGATGAGGCTGTAGATCAGCGCCGCACTATCCCCGCCCCGGTCGTAGCCGGCGAAGAGGTAGTTCTTGCGGCCAAGCGCGACAGTGCGCAGCGCCCGCTCGGCGGCGTTGTTGTCGATCTCCACCCGGCCGTCGTCGCGGTAGCGTGTCAGTGCCGACCAGCGCTCAAGCGCATAGCGCACCGCCACCGCGAAGGTCGAATTCGCCGAGACGCGCTGAAGCTTGTCGGTGAACCAGGTGAGGTGAACCGCACCGTGTTCATGGCGTGGCCACACAAACCGGCCTCGCTCCAGGCGCTTGGCATACAGGCACAGCCCCTGGCCGTCCCACCACAGCACCTTGATGCGGTCCCCGCGCCGGCCGCGGAAGACAAAGATCTGCCCCGAGAACGGATCCTTGCTCAACCGGTGCGCGACCATCGCCGCGAGCCCGTCGAAGCCCTTGCGCATGTCCGTGAAACCGGCGACCAGGTAGATGCGCGTGCCGGTCGGTGGCGCCATCATCGGCTCAGCACCTCCAGGGCCACGCGCAGCGCCGCACCGTCGGCGTCGCCCCGCACGACCACCCGATGGCCGCCGCTCAAGGTGATCTCCAACTCCCCATCACCCGGCCTCGGGGACCGCTGCCGCTCGGCCGCCGCAGCGGCAGGCGCCTCGGCCACGTGGATGGGCACAAGTGCCGCCGCGCTCGTGCCCGTCGTCTCCTTCAGCAGACCCTCCCGGTAGAGCTTGCGCCACTTGAAGAGCTGGTTGGCGTGGACGTCGTGGCGGCGGGCGACCACCGACACTGAGCCGCCGTCGGCCAGCGTCTCCTCCACCACTCGCCTCTTGTAGCCGAGCGTGAAACGCCGGCGCCTGTCGCCGCCAGCGGCCCGAGTGTGTTCTTCGTTGGTGTCCACTTCGCCTCCAGGTGGACACCTATCCGGCGCCCACTTCACCCATGGAGACGCGATCATCGGCAATCACCGATACAACAGGAAGGCGGTGCTCACCGGACGCTTCCAAGTTTGTCGATTCACTTTACAGCACTGACGCTGGCTACCGGTGACCGGCGGTGCACGGCTTGCATTGCGGGCATAGTCTCCTGAGCAATGGGCGTTTCTTGTTACTTCTGGTTCGGTTGGTTGGGGCGTGCTGATCCGCAAAATTGCTAGCGCCCACACCATCAGCGCCCACGCCACTGTCAGACATCTTTACGCATGCATTGCCGCTCGTTCACGCTGTATTCGTAAAGGCATGATAAAAAAGGTTTTAATAGATCTGGCCCGAAGCTTGCTTCCCAGTATATGGAAGAAAAATACGTGATTTGAAACACTCCACCGCCAGTCATGGTGGTGGTCAATCGCCCCGAAGGGTGGAGGAAGTACGATATGAAAAAGACTTGGATACTTGGAATGTCAATTGTCAGTGGCCTGGCGTTGACTGCGCCAGCTCAGGCGACTCTGCTCTTCGATGGGTTTAGTGACCCCGAAGAAGATAGGCAGGAGGCGACTGCAAGTTTAGGTGAGACTGTTCAGTCTGATGAGATCGCGATCTCTGACACGGACCTGACGAACGCGCAACGTGGCTTGGAAATAAAAAACCTGGAAAACAGCGGCGGCGACGCGACGATTCGGGTTATGAACGGTTCTATGAACGGTTCGTTGAGTCACAGCCAAGATGCTCAGACGTTCGCGAGAAGCTGGACGACATGGACCTTCGACGAGATGGACTTCTCCACCCCGTTACGTCTGGTGTTCGCGATTAACCAGAGTGAAGACGCCACGCCTTTCACGTTCACCCTCTTTAACGATGGTGGAACCTCTACTGAGGTGGCGTCCGACGGCGGGATGATCGACGAGGTTGCAGACGTGGGTGGCGGGGATCCTGTCAGGCAGTCGTTCAATCTGTTCTCCGACCTGGATCTGCTTGAGGGCATCACAGGGGCACGCCTGGAAATCGACGGCACAAAGACCTCTGCGCTCGATGTATCCTTGGACTCTGTCAGCGCGGATGTTCCCGCGCCGGGTGCGCTTGGTCTTCTTGGCGTCGGCCTCCTCGGCTTGGGTCTTGCGACCCGTCTGCGTAAGCGTGCTTAACCGAGGCGCGATCACGAGAAGCTGAGTAAGACGGTAATACTCCTGAACGGCAGCCCTTGGCTGCCGTTTTTTTTGCTGGCACGCCGCCAGGCACGGTGCGCAGCGCCTTGACTGGTGATGTTCCGGCTCAGGTATTGCTGGGCCGGAACCGGCGGGCAATGGCGTTTGCCCGCATCCATGATTCAGCCGTAGTATCCTGATGTTTTTACGCGCGCGCGGTGGGCGCCCCCTGCGAGCATGCTGCGGCGCGGCCGCGTAAGTTCAAGGAAAAGAAGCGTGTTCGAGTTCGTCTTCTGGCTGGCCCTGCTGGTCCTCATCTACATCTATCTTGGCTACCCGGCCCTGGTCCGGTTGCTGGGCCAGTGGGGCCGACCCATCGCCTGGGCCGAGGACCACCACCCCACCGTGAGCATCCTCATCCCAGCCCACAACGAGGCGGATGTCATCGAGGCCACCCTGCGCAACAAGCTCGCGCAGGACTACCCGCGGGACCGGCTCGAGATCCTCGTCGTCTCCGATGAATCCATTGATGGCACTGACGAAATCGTCCAACGCATCGCCCAGGACAGCCCGGTGCCCATCCGCCTGCACCGCCAGTCCCCCCGCCAGGGCAAGACCGCAGGCATCAACACCCTGGCGGATATGGCCACAGGCGATGTCCTCGCCTTCGCCGACGCCAACTCCCTCTGGGCCAAGGACGCCCTGGCCAAGCTCGTCCGCAACTTCAGCGACCCGGACGTGGGCTACGTCACCGGCAAGATGGTCTACACCCACGAAGACGGCTCCCTGGTGGGCGACGGCTGCAGCGCCTACATGAAATACGAGAACTGGCTCCGCGAGCAGGAGACGCGTATGGGCTCCATCGTCGGCGTGGACGGCGGCATCGACGCCATGCGCCGCAGCCTCTACCAGCCCCTGCGCCCCGAACAACTCCCGGACTTCGTCCAGCCCCTGAAGGTGGTGGAGCAGGGGAGCCGCGTCATCTACGAGCCCGAGGCACTGTTAAAGGAACCGTCACTCCAGGACAACGACAGCGAGTTCGCCATGCGCGTGCGCGTCACGCTGCGCGCCCTGTGGGCGCTCAAGGACATGGCGCACCTCATGAACCCGGCCCGCTACGGCTTGTTCGCGTTCCAGCTTATCTCCCACAAGCTGCTGCGCTACCTGGCGTTCATCCCGCTCATCGTGGTCGCCGTCACCAACCTCATCCTCATCAACGATGGCGCCCTCTACGCCATGGCCGGCATCGCCCAGATCGCCTTCTACACCATGGCCCTGCAGGGCTACCGCGCCACTGACGTCAGCGACGCCCCGGCCTGGAAAACCGTGCCCTACTACTTCACTCTATTGAACGTTGCCTGCGCCCGTGCCGCCATGGCGTATTGGAAAGGGGAGCGGAAAGTGGTGTGGACACCGAGGAAGGGGTAATGACCACCAACGGCGCATCCGCAGGTACGGAACAGCAAGGGCAAACGCAGTGAAAGAGAAACTTGTCAGCGTCGTCATTCCCGCCTACAACCGGGCCGCCTACATCGAGCGGACGGTGGACTCCGTGCTGGGGCAAACATACCCGCACGTCGAGTTGATCGTGGGCGATGACGGCTCAACCGACGGCACGTACGAGATTCTTCAGCGGTACGAGAGTGAAGGAAAACTCACGCTCCTCACCCATCCGGAGCGCGCCAACAAAGGCCAGTCCGCCACCCTCAATTGCGCCCTGGACCAGGCGCAGGGTGAATATATCTGCGTGCTAGACAGCGACGACATGTTCGTCCTCAACAAACTCGCTGTGCAGGTGGACTATCTGGAACGCCACCCGGAGATCGGGCTCGTCTATTCCAACGGCCACGCGGTGGACGAGAACGACAACATCCTCTACAAGATGCTCCCAGAGGATCACCGGGAAGAAAACGACCCCGGCCGACTCCTGCTCGACTGCTACTTCCTGCTGCCGCAGAACGCCATGGTGCGCAAGGCCGTCTTTGACCAAGCCGGTCGCTTCGAAGAGAGCTTCCGCTCTGCTCAAGACCACGACATGCTGTTGCGCGTCGCGGAAATCACTACCATGGCCTATATTCCGAAATATCTCTTCTATTATCGCCGTCACGGAGAGTCCATCAGCGCGCGCCGGCAGGATGTGCGCTGGAAAACGGGCTTCGAGATCCTCAGGCGAGCGGCCGAGCGCTACCCGTACCCAAAGTCAGTCGTCCGCCGGCGCCGGGCCGTGCTCCACTACCGCATGTCCCAGGTGTTCCGGTCCCAGGGGCGCACGTCGAAGGCGTTGCCGCATCTCCTACTGGCTGGCGTGCTTGATCCGCAGCGCGGACTGGCTGTTGCTATGGGCAAGGAGAAAGGCTGAGCCATGGGCCTGCGTGTTCTCCATCTGATCGACAGTGGTGGGCTATATGGGGCCGAGCGGATGCTCTTGGCGTTGGCCGAGGAGCAGATCAAACAAGGTCTTGAGCCAACTATTCTCAGCGCGGGTGATCCAGAAACCGTTGAAAAACCCTTGGAAAGGGAGGCACGGCGCATCGGGGTGTCGGTTTTGCCGTGGCGCATGAAGCCGGGCCTGAATCTTTCTGAGGCCTACCGGATACTGCGATGGGCCAAGCGGCACCGCATCCAAGTTCTTCATTCGCACGGTTACAAGTTCAATATACTTCTAGGGGTGTGGCCTAAGAGCCAGTTCAAAGGTGCCGCGCGCGTGTGCACCTGCCATGGCTACACTGCACCTATGCTCGCACCGACTTTCAATCTTAGGCGTTCTGTCGATCAATTTCTTGTTCGGACTCGTTATTATGCGGCAAGCCTCGTTCCTACGGATTCGGATGCTTGTTTAAATTCGAAGAAGAACAAGGTTTTTATACCGAATCCTTTGCCTGGAGATTTGTACCAAGAAGATGAAGGATGGGCAGAGCGCCGCGGCCCAAGCACGTCACCGTTTAAGCTCGTCGCTTTGGCCCGCCTGTCGGCAGAAAAGGGCGTAGAAGAGTTGTTGACTGCTTTGGGGCGGTTGCACCGTAGTGGCGTAGCTGTTCGACTCGATCTTTACGGGGAAGGTGAGCTTGGCCAAGACTTCCGCAGATGGATTGACTCTCAGGGGTTGGCGGAAGTCGTTAATATGAAAGGGTTCACGGACCATCCGGTCGCCGCAATGAAGAGTGCCGATGCCTATATTCTGCCGTCACGCTCAGAGCGTATGCCTATGACCGTCCTTGAGGCGATGTTTCTTGGCCTACCGATTATAGCGACCCGTGTTGGAGCAATCGAATATATGCTGGAAGGGTATGAGCCCTCGTACATGGCGGAACCAGGAAATTCTCATGGACTGGAGAAATCGATCTTGGACGCGCTCAATGGGCCGAAGTATGCGCCGAGTGATGTTGTAAGGCAATGTCTGACAAAGTTCGCGCCTCCCCGGGTTTGTTGCGAGTACACACAGCTCTATGAGAGAGCGCTCTTTTCATGAGAAGACTCTGGATAACGTGGGTAAAACAGCGTCGGAATGTCGGCATGGCAGAGCTGGTCGGTGCGGAATTGCATGTATTAACCGTCAACCGCCCAAGACTTATCAGGTACCTCGAGCTTGGCGCTCGGACAGTACGGCTTTTAGTCCAGCGACGTCCAAATGTCCTCTTTTGCCAGAACCCCTCGATCGTATTGGCGGTTCTTGCCGTTGTCTTAAAGCCTTTTTTTCGTTATCAGTTAGTAGTCGATCAGCACAACGCGGGCATTCAACCTTTAGACGGTCGCTCCGTGCTTCTGCAGCGAATGGCGAATTTCGTAAAGCGTAGAGCAACAATTTCAATCGTTTCTAATCGTGAGTTGGTTGAAGACGTCCAATCTCATGGGGGGCACGCAGTCGTCTGCCCTGATCCTCTCCCGGTTCCGGGAACCGACCCAGTTACTGAAGACGCCAGACGTCGTATTGAAAGCGAACGTCCTTACATTTTGGTCGTGTGCAGTTGGTCAGAGGATGAGCCCTATGAAGAGATCTTGGCGGCAGCGGAACTGGTTGTGGATCTAGGCGTGGATCTCTTATTCACAGGCCACCCAAAACCGAGTGCTTTGGCGAATGGCCGTCCCGCTAACGTGAGATTTCTTGGATTCGTCCCCGATCCAGATTATGATGCCCTTATGGTGGGCGCCCTTTCTGTGATTGTTCTTACAACTCGTCAGAGTTGCCTGAATTGCGGTGCTTACGAGGCGGTTGCGTCGGGTGTTCCCCCGATCCTGTCCGACACCACTGCTTTGAGAGGAGCGTTTGCTCCAGGGGCGGTTTTTACGACTAATCAGAAGAGATCAATCGCACGAGCGATACGAGTGGCTTGCAGTGAATCCTCGCGGCTCCGGCAGTTGTTGCCAGCGACTTACAACTCTCTAAACCAAAGTGTGTCAGAGGCTCTCGATGTGTTGGAACAGGACTTAAGGAAACGCTGATCTAACTGCCTTCGCAGTAGTTAAAATACGGGGCCGATGACCTTGCCCGGCTGAATTGGGTTCACGGACGTCGGCTCTGGATGCCGTATGTCAGTCGCTGGCTATCGGTATGTCCGGGACATCAATTGGTGAGCGCAGTACTCGCGGTGCAGCAGGAACGCCAGGAGGCGACTCATAACAAGCCAGCGGATGCGCTCAGGCAAGTGGTGGCAGACCACCGGCACCAAACGGCTCACCGGGCAGTTTGAGAAAACTCTAGTGTTCTTGGTGCCTCTGGCCGTGCGCTGCAGTCATTGCTACACAAACGCTTTCCCTTCTCCGAAGGTGTCCCGGTTTCATCGAAAACGAAGACAAACAATTCATTGTCGGATGACAATGTACCGTAATTTAGAAGTACTTTAATCTCATCATCTCGCCAAGTAACCGGTGTTTGAATTTCGTAGCGGCTCGCTTCAGTCAGCGTCTCTGCATCGGCCAAAACAACTCTCTGGCGGCTGTTGTCAAGGTAGATTTCATCGATCTCCCAGTAGTTTAGATTGCCACCAATGTTTGGACCAACCTGGGCAATCGTCGGTCCGCCGAACGTAGGATCCCAATTCTTGTAGTCGAGGCGTGGTGTCGGCGCGCCGCGTGCAATCTCCTTTCCATCAAGTCTTGCAACGATTTCTATATCTTCGGTTTCTTCTGCCAGGGTCATTTCCCATTCATACAAATGCCATTCACCGCCGCTCATCAACGGGCGAACATTGTCGCTGGATGATACAGGCGAAGGCCCTGATCGGCCCCAAGAGTAAGAGCTATAGCCGCTTCTGCTAGGGGTTTGCCATACGCGACTCGTTGAGATTCTCGGCTCTGTGTAACCGGGATCGTCGTTTCTTGAATCTGGAAAAACAGCTGTGGCGCCGGAATCCAGACCAGTTATAGTTTCGCCCCGTAGCCTGTTGGCGTTATGGTTGCCAGGTATCGCCAAGGTGACAACATCAATATCGGTACCTTCCTCTACCCCCACTAAGACGCCTTTTTGGTCACCAACCGTGATGGCCTCACCCTCCTGCGGATTCCGCCCAGGAGCCACGTCTCGACGATCAGCAACGGTGTAGTTGAATTCGCGGAAAACCTTTGACGACGTTTCGATCCGCCACCTGTAGGCTACGTTATGCCAAGTACGCAACCAGAATGCGTAATAAATGTGACGGTCACCTGCCCATTCGTCCCTGTTCTGCCGACCACCATGCGCGACAGGCCAACTCAGTCGAGAACCGCCGCGGTGTCCGTAATAATGGCCATCAGAACCATCATGGCGCTTCTCTCTGTTGCGCACCATATGTACGCCGGTTCCGCCTGTATCTCCCCACCGCGCGTTACCTTCACCGACATCCTGACCGCTGGGAATTTCCGCAAGGTCACCAAGGCTGCTATGTAAGTCGTTGAGAACTCCGCGCTCGTAGTCGTGGGTAGCGAAATCGTGCAGAACGGCTGATCCATGCTCCTTATCGCCAAAACCTGATCCGTAGATAGTAAGAGTCGACTCATTTTCGTTGCCCACGTTGTCTTCGCTCGCTGTGACGCCGGTGACTTCTGGCGCACCAAGAGCCGCACCAGGGAATAGGAAGCCGAGCATCAAGACAGAACCAGCAGCACAAAAAAATGTCCGGTACACAATTACACCTCAATCGTTCGTAAATATACTCCAATGTTTGAGAGGATAGCAGATGCCAGCAGGTGTTCTGTGACGGATGCACGGTCTCTGCCGCGTCGCGCCTCGACGTTTTGTCGGATGACCGAAGTGGCGCTACATCTTTGCCGGCTGATGGCAGCCCCCCCCCAGGATCGACGCGGACAGCCATCGCTGACAAGCGGAAACACGTCGGCACTTGGGGGAGGTTTCCTGAGCGTGACCAACAGACTTCGAGCACCCCCCTTGATCCGATTCGCGCATGCAAGCCTCCTTCTGGGTCGCCACCCTCGAATCCGCCGTATTCTGTCTCAACCAAAGCCCTCAGCATATAATAGTCACTCAGCCCGGAAGAATCGTCCGCTGCGGGTTAGCTGGATTGCAAGGGATTCGGGTGCTGCGTCATCCTTTTCCTACCCTGACGATGAGTCATTCACGGTAAACGGTGAAAAATATGTTTTTCAGAAAAGAGGCTGCACGCGAAAGTAAATGGACAGTGATTATTCAAGATATCGATTGGCCAATTAAGGGGTTTCGGAAAGCTAGAAGGTTCCGAGATCTCCTAGTTCCTGGTTTGTATTGGCGCCATGGAGATAATATATGGGTGCATTGGAAATCAAAAATCCCTGCGCACTTGGTTTTGACGAAATCTGGTCGGAGGCGCGCGCTGAGTGTGAAGAGTATTATAAGGCTAATAATCAGGGGTGTTCCCCCGTATTTATTTTTTTCAAGAGGCAGGAGTGATGCCGGCTACTCAATAATCATTAAAAAAGCATCTCAGAATAAAAACTTTTCGGGTTGCCTTCTTGTGGATCCTGCGGGGGGGAGAGTCTTGCATACAAGTGACGGCAAAGGCTTTACTGGAAAGCAAATAGAGTTGAGGCGGCGCTGGGCAAAGTATGTTGCATCACCATATTTTGAAGCTAGTGGTGATGGGGCGTTCATGAAGGAGCAGCTGATTGACGGGCGTCGGATAACTGACCTTGATAAGAGAGATCAGTTTCTCGTTATGAAGCAAGTTTTTTATTACCATAGAGAGTTAATGGCCGAGTCGATGGGGGATAGCGAAGAGGCAATCGAAAGGATAATGCCAAATGGAAATGTCGAACTCATTCCTGAGAGTATAAGAAGGCATTTTACCGATAAAGAGTGGATCAGGAGAGTGCGGGATCTCCCTTTGTCTATTTCTATTGCGGATCCTCATATTAACAATATCATTGTTGATGATAAAGACTGTGCAAACGTTATCGATGTTTTCCCTATGAGGTGGAATCCATGTTACCGCGACGCAATGGCATTTTTGTGGTATAGGCCTTCGGGGAGTATAGGCAATCTGGAGTATTTAATTGAATCTTACTTTGACGGGAAATACGATGATGAGATTGATGAAATGATCAAAAAAGCTGGACAGAATTGGACAGTAACAAGCGAGACAAGGAAAGCCCTGATGGCAATGTCGATCGCGTTGGTGGCTGCTGATTATTTTCCGAGAAAAGAATCTCTTGACGGGAGGTATACGAGACTTTTCTTGTCAATGTTGTCGAGGTCCGATGTCTTAAAGCGCGAGCTATGTGAGTAGCCTAAAAAAGAATAAGGATCAGCTGTTTTGGTGTGCGCTTTAAGAAAGCATGCGCTCAGATGCGTGTTGGCGGATTCGGTCTATGACGTTTTCCCATGTGTACTCAGTATTGATCACCTCGTAAGCATGCCTGCCCAACTGTTCCAGCGTATTTGGGTTTTCGAAATACTGGAGAATTTCGTCGGCGAGTACGGACGAGTCGCCTGGAGGGATTACGCTGCCCGAGTTGTTTTGGCAAATAATCTCTGGCATCGCGCAACAGTCAGTGCCGATGCACGGAACCTTATGCGCCATGGCTTCCAAGAAAACCTCCCCGAAAGCCTCGTTATACGAGGGTAGAACGAATAGCGTCGCGTCCTGATAGAGTTGGCTGTAATGAATAAGGCCTTCTTTGGATCTCTTGTCGAGAAAGCCAACACATTCGACTCCTGGTTGGTCGATTGAGAGTGTTTGGCCCGCCAAGATTAGGCGCGCATCAGGGTGGGTTTTTCGAACCTTGCGGAAAGCTTCGAGAAGTATTTCGCCCCCTTTTTGCGAGAAGCTGTGAGAGGCCACAAAAAGAATCGTTTTTCTTGTATAGTCTTTCACTGGGAGATGAAGGCCTGCAAACGGACATCCGAAACCTGCATAAAAAACCTTGTCCTCAGGTAGCCGGAAGTCGTCTATGAATCGATTACGGAGTGTTCGGCTCATGGTGAATACACCGGTGAGGTTCTGGTAAACGGTCTTTTCGAAATTGACTGCTTTGCGGATTAGGCGAGGACGTTCTGGGAGGTTATTCTTGCCCGCCAGGTAACCGTAAATGTTGTTGTCATGATAGGAGAAGCAGGGGATGTCGTGTCTTCTCGCGTAGGGGGAAAGATCGAACGTGGATCCTATCTGAAGGATCGCGTTGAAGTTCAATGTTGTTTGTGCGATTCGTCGTTGGGCCCAAAAACTTCCGAAGTAGCGGCGCCGGATGTCAAGCTGGTTCTTAAACTTCCAAATGTCCTGCGAGTATGATGCGTTCATAAGCGTGAAGGCGCGTTTGAGGGTGAGGGGCATATCTACATCCAAGATGCCGGATGACAGCCCTGTATGCTCGAGTTGAGTTAGCAGATTGTAAAAAGCGGACCCTTTTCGGTGTTGAAAGGGGATATTTTGCATTACGCCAACGAATCGCGGACTCTCTGGCATTGTCTGACCCTGTTTATCGTGGTGTCGTGTCGTTTCCGTTAGTATGTCGATGCTGCCGCAGGGATACCGCTGTTACCGAAGGAGAACGAAACTGTGGGGCTGCGAGTGCGTGTGGCCGAACGCTGGTACGGCTTCGCCGTAGCCCGCTCTCCCCAGCGCCAAGTGAATGATGGTACCTTGCCTTGGGTCGCGCCGTTAAGAGCGCTGCGGGCAATTAGAGGCCCCGTGTATGATGTACAAAGTCGCCTTCGTGGTCGATGGGGTTAGCAACCCTTTTGCAGGCACAGAGGGGCAGCTGCTTCATCTGATCGAAGGGCTTCAGGAAAACGGCATCTCTTGCGAACTTGTTTCCTTGCAGTCGTCCACGTACTTGGAGCGAGGTGATGTTCCTTGCCCCGTCAGGATACTTGGTTGCGGGAAGACTGCAGAGCTAGCCACCTGGGTAGCACTCTGGCGCGTAGGGCGTGACCTAGCGCGAGGGGGTGTGCGGGTCGCTCAGACGTTCATGATTGATGCGTCGGTCGTGGCCCCCCCAATGTTCCGCCTATCGGGTATCCGTACACTGGTGTCGCGCCGGGACCTCGGCTATTGGTACACGCCTGCTTACCGCGCTGTGCTGCGGAGAACCAGCCGAGTAGCGGCAGGTTATGTTTGCAACAGCGAGGCCGTGGCGCGGGGGACGCGGGAAGCAGAGGGAGTTTCGGCGGATCGTTGTCATGTTATCTACAACGCGTTGCCCGTGCTTAGCGGTTCATCCCCGCCCGTGCCGGAGCTGCTGTCGCTCCAGGAGTCCGGAGCCATGATTGTCGGCCTGGTCGCCAACATACGCCCGATAAAGCGTATTGAGGATCTCGTGGACGCTGTTGCTCTGCTTTCTTGCCAGGGTTTGGATGTTCATGCGGCCATCGTCGGGTCCGGAGATCCCGAGCCACTAAGGGATCGCGCGAGAGCTACGGGCGTCGGTGAGCGTGTCCACTTCCTCGGTGGACGGTCAGATGTGGCCGCATGTCTGCAGCACTTCCATGTAGGGGCCCTTTGCAGCGAATCGGAAGGATTCTCGAACACCCTGCTCGAGTATATGCGTGCCGGGCTTCCTGTCGTCTGCACCGATGCAGGCGGTAACCTCGAAGCAGTACGCCACGGTGAGACAGGATTCCTGTATCCTGTGGGCGATGTGGAGGCATTGAGTCAGGGCTTGGAGGCGATTTTGCTGCATAGGGAGAAGCGCTTACGCATGGGTGCGCTTGCCAGGGAAGAGGCCGTGGAGCGCTACTCCACGGAGGTCATGGTCAGCGCTCATATGGATCTTTATGGGCGTATCCTCAACGGCAAGTGACAGTCGATGACGTTTTCCCCTCTCGTCCGTATTGCCGGTCCATTCGGCCTCTATGAACTCGGCCGCCAACTCAGTGCCAGGCATCCGCGCATATTGATGTATCACAGGTTTTCTCATGACCCCCAAGAGCGCTGTGTCTCCCGTGGCGAGTTCGAACGCCAAGTGCGGCACTTGGCCAAGCACTACAATCCCGTGACGCTGGGCGATCTGCTCGCTCGGCTCAACGCAGGTGAGTCGGTTCCCAGGCACACGGTGGTGATTACTGTCGACGACGGTCATGCCGATTTCCACGATGTGGCTTGGCCAGTGCTAAAAGCCCACAAGGTGCCGGCGACCCTGTTTGTTGCGACCGGATTTATCGATGGAGAGCTGTGGCTATGGCCGGACCAGGTAACCTGGATCCTGTCCAGAGCAGATGAACTCCCCGAGACGCTTAACGTGGCCGGTGCGTCAATCGTTGCCACAGATCTTCAACAGGCGTGGTCGGCCTTGATCAACGTCCTACTCAGCATCCCGGATGATCAGAAGCACCGTGCCATCTTGGAATTGTCCGATATGCTTCAGGTGCCCCTCCCATCCGAGGCGCCAGATGGCTTCAAAAGTGTGACGTGGGATCAGCTTCGTCACATGCAGGATGAAGGGCTTGAAGTTGGAGGCCACACCCACACCCATCCATCAATGACGAAGGTGGATGAAGCCCGCTTGCCGCGGGAGACAGCCTACTGCCTCGAGCGCCTCAGCGCCGAGCTAGGCCCAAAACAGCGCCCTTTTTGCTACCCGAACGGTCAGCCGGATGACGTCGGTGCCACTGTACGCGACGCGGTAGCGAACGCAGGCTTCACCGGGGCTGTCGTGGCTTATGCCGATGGCGCGCGGCACGAAGACCCGTTTTACCTGAAGCGCCATGGGGGCTCGGACGACTGGGATCATTTCCGCAAAGTCGTGTCCGGGGTCGAGTGGCTGGGATGGCGGGTTCGGAGTAGAGGTATCGCGTGATGAGCGTGATCGCAAACGCCAACGCCAAAGGTGGCCAGGCGACGGAGCGTTTTCTCCAAGATAAGACGCTCCCCAGCGCGATCTTTTTTGTCTACTGTTACTTCATGGTCGATTATTTCGCGAGATTTGCGGCCAGAAACAGCTTATACGGGCAATTCCGACCGACGCTTGTCGTTTTCGCTATACTCGTCGTCGCTCTATTCTTTCAGTCGCACAAGGTTCGTGAACACTTCAAGGATCCTGCATTAAAGGCAGGCGTCGTACTTCTTATCTACCTGTTTCTGTCTTTCCCCTTGGTTGAGTGGCCTGGGAGTGTTCTTCGTCATCACTTGGATGATTTTATTCGTGCTTTTTGCTTTCTATTCTTTACGGCCTTGATTGTTGATACTGATAGGCGGCTAAAGATTTTCGTTTTCATTTTTGTGATCCTTCAGTTGTTCCGTTTTCTGGAGCCTCTTTATCTAAATTTGACAACCGGATATATGGGTGGGTCGACGTACATAGGCCAGGGGGATTTTGCCGGGCGTCTATCCGGATCTCCCGCTGATGTAATTAACCCGAACGGACTCGGCTTTGTTATCGCGACGTGCTTCGCTTTCTCTCATTTCCTCTTTTGGAGGAGTGGTAGTAAACTTCTTAAGATTCTCTATCTTGTCTTGCTTCCAGGGATGCTTTATGCGCTAGTCCTCACAGGTTCGCGCGGTGGATTTATCGCGTTCGTTGTGGTCTTCCTGGTTGTTTTCCTTATGAGCAAGCATAAGCTCTTTTTAGCGGTAGTTGCTGCCGTGGGAGTTGTATGGGGGTGGGGCCAACTCGATGACCTTCAGCGTGACCGCTATCTGTCGTTGGTAGGAGGTGGGGACGTTTATCAGGCTAGCGCTGATGGCCGAGTCGATGGGATGGTCAATGAGCTGCGACTCGGATTCAATCGCCCGGTTGTGGGGCATGGGTTGGGGACCACTCAGGAAGCCAAGGTTCATGCGTGGGGCGGGAGGGCCAATGCCGCCCATAACTTGTACGCGGAAGTGTTGATCGAAATCGGAATCATTGGGTTCTTGATATTTTTCTGGATGCTGTTCGAGTTTTATCGCAAGCTGCGTCGAAATATGAAGCGGTTTCGGGCGTTGCCGAAGGAAGAGGTTGAGCGCTCGTTGTTTCACTATCGACTCAACCAGGCGTTGCTGGCAGTCTTTGTTATGTATGCTGTTTATAGCATTAATTATTTTGGACTTTCCCAGGAATATTGGTATTTATTCGGAGGTATTTGTATCGCGTTTTCCAGGTCATTGGACCGTTGGTGGGAGAGTCTGGAAAATAATCAATCTCCTAAAGGTGCTTCGGAAGGCGGGCATACAGCATGAAGGTTCTCATGGCGGCCTGTAGTCCGGGGGGAGGGATTACAACGTTCTTCGGTTATGTGTACGGGAACGATGCATTTGCCGATATCGATGTTGTCTTGGCGGCTCCCGGAGAGGGTCTGAAAGGGTACCTTGCCGACAAGGCGAAGGCTGAGAGGTTTGAAGTCAGAACACTGTCGAAGGGTGCGGTTGAGGGTATACGGGACCTCCGGGCGCTGATCCGTGCGGAGAAGCCTGATCTTCTCCATTCTCACGGATTCCGGGCTGGAGTGCTCATGGAGTTGAGCCGGAAAGGACTGCGCAAGGTGCCCCACCTGATGACGGCTCACGATGTGTTTCTGTCAGCGCAGTTCCGGGGTTGGAAAGGGAGACTGACGCTGGGGGCGCTGAACCTTACCTACAGTCGCCTCGATGGTGTGCATGCCGTATCCGAGGATTGTGCGCGTAACTTCAAGGAATTCATTCCCCTGGTTGCCAGAAGAAAGGTCACGGCAATCCTGCATGGCATTGACGTGGAGCGGTTCAGAGACGCGGTCCCGGAAGACATTCGAGGTCGCCTGGGTCTCCCCGAAGATGCGAAGGTGATCGGGTTCTTCGGGCGGTTCATGGGGCAAAAGGGCTTCAGGACACTGGTCGATGCCATCGCCCTCCTCCGGCGAGAAGGCCGGCTCCCCGAGAATGCGTACGTGGTGACATTCGGCTGGGGCGGGTTCATACGTGAAGACTATGAGTACCTGCGGGAGCTCGGTCTAGGGGATGTATTCATCCAGCATCCCCACACGGATCATCCGGAGACCGCAATGGCTGCCGTGGATGTGGTGGCGATGCCGTCGCGCTGGGAGGCCTGCGGGCTACTCGGTATGGAAGCGCTGTCGGCCGGCGTTCCGATCGTGGGGGGCAATTGCATTGGATTGCGCGAGGTGCTGGCCGGATCGCCCGCGCCTCTGGTCGAACCAATGGATCATCGGGCGCTGGCCGACGTTCTGCTGGAACTGGTTGGGGATGGCGCCAAGGCGGCGTTTCAAGCCTACGCGCCGGAAGCCCACGAGCGCTTCGCCTTGGAGCGGCCTTGTACCGAGTTGCGGCGCCTGTATTCACGGGTCGCGGGGCAGGAATCCGCCTAATGGGGGGATTCGGCGGCGCGCTGTTAGGTGGCCCTCTCCCCGTCTGAAGTCTTCAACATCAGGGAATGCATCAATGTGCGGAATCGCTGGTTTTATACTCGGGGCGTCAGGTGATCGTGCCACGGACGCCAGGAGTAGCCTCGATTCCATGGGGCAGCGTCTCGTTCACCGTGGCCCCGACGCCGGAGACCTCTATTTCAGTGAGACGGATGGGGTCGGGCTCGTTCATCGCCGCCTTTCGATTCAGGACATCAGCCCCCTGGGCGCCCAGCCCATGGAGTCGGCATCCGGGCGGTACCTGATGGTCTTCAACGGCGAGATCTACAATTTCCGCACGCTACGGACTGAGTTGATTGGTACAGGTCACAGTTTCCGTGGCCACTCCGACACGGAGGTCATGCTCGCCGCCATGGAGCAGTATGGCGTGGAACAGGCGCTCGGGCAGTTCAAGGGAATGTTCGCCTTTGGCGTTTGGGATCGCGAGACGGGCAGGCTTTGGCTCGCCCGTGACCGGATGGGAGAGAAGCCGCTCTACTATGGCTGGTGGAACGGCCACTTCCTGTTCGGTTCCGAGCTGAAGGCCTTGCGGGCGTTTCCGGGGTACGCCCCCTCCGTGGACCGTAACGCCCTGTCTCTTCTGCTGCGGCACAACTACATCCCTTCGCCGTACACGGTGTATCAGGACACGCGAAAGCTTCCGCCCGCCCACTGCCTGGTCGTTGACGTCAATCAACCTGACGCGCCAATCGAGCCGGTCCCGTACTGGTCCCTTGCAGATTCGTTTTCTGGTCCGATGACCACGGACAAGGACACCGTCTTGGATGATCTGGAGCGTTGTCTCGGGGACGTGATCCAGGAGCAGATGGTCGCCGATGTCCCCCTGGGGGCCTTCCTGTCAGGCGGTATCGATTCGTCGGCCGTGGTTGCACTGATGCAGCAGCGTGCATCCAGGCCCGTGAAGACGTTCAGCATCGGATTCCGTGAAGAGGGTTACAACGAGGCGCAACATGCAGCCGCCGTGGCGGCGCATCTGGGCACGGAACACACCGAACTCTACGTGGATCCGGCGGATGCGCTGGATGTCATCCCGGATCTACCCACCATGTACGACGAGCCCTTCGCCGATTCCTCCCAGATTCCCACGTACCTCGTCAGTCGCATGACGCGGGGGCACGTCACTGTGGCGCTCTCCGGCGACGGCGGTGATGAACTCTTCGCCGGCTACGATCGCTACCCGGGAATGGCAAGGGCATGGCAGAAGCTTCACGAGCGGCCGGGCCTGCGAGCCGGTCTCGAGCGTGCCACCCTGGCCATGCCGGATGCCCTGGCGGGGCCAGTTGCGCGGGCAATGACGAAGCCTCAGCGCCTCCTCTCCAGGCAAGGCCTGGCGGACAAGCTGCGCCGGGAACGGGTGGTGCGCAATGCCCCGAGCCTCCAGGAGTTCTACCGGCAGCGTATCGGCTTCTGGACGGATCCGGCTCAGGTGGTGCTTGGTGGGGAGGAGCCGGCGTATGCGTTGACGGCGCCTTTGCCTGACAGTATCGCGAAGCTCTCCCCCGCCCAGCAGCTCATGTGGCTGGACATGAACAGCTATCTGCCGGATGACATCCTCACCAAGGTGGACCGGGCGGCCATGGCGGTGAGCCTGGAGACGCGCGTGCCGATGCTCGACCACCGGGTGGTAGAGTTCGCGCTTTCCTTGCCGGTGGAGTGGAACCTGGATGGCAAGGTGGGGAAGCAGGTGCTGCGCCAAATGCTGTATCGGCATGTTCCCCGGGAGCTCGTAGACCGGCCAAAGCAGGGGTTTGCCGTGCCCGTGGCCCGATGGTTGCGGCATGAGCTGCGGGATTGGGCCGAGGCATTGCTGGAACCGAACCGCCTTCGCCAGGAAGGCTATTTCCACGCGCCTACCGTGCGGCGCGTGTGGTCCGATCACCTGGCCCAACGCGCCGATTATAGTGCCCAGCTCTGGGGCGTGCTGAGCTTCCAGGCCTGGCTGGGTGAACAGCGGTCGGGCGCTTTCTCGTGAAACCGGTGCCGTACAGCGCCTTTCACCGGGATGAGGTCTTGAGCCTGGTGGGCAACCGTGGCGCGCGAGAGCTGTTGTGGAGCTGGCAGTTCGAGAGCAACCCGCGTGGTCACATGTTCGAGCCCGTGGTGATCAGCGACGGTGAGCGGGTGGCCGGGTTCAACGGGGTGATGCCTGTGCGGGTTCGCTTCCAGGGAGAGGAGAGGGATGCCTGCTGGAGTTGCGACTTCCACGTGCATCCGG
Organism: Aquisalimonas sp. 2447; assembly: GCF_012044895.1. Taxonomy (NCBI): domain Bacteria; kingdom Pseudomonadati; phylum Pseudomonadota; class Gammaproteobacteria; order Chromatiales; family Ectothiorhodospiraceae; genus Aquisalimonas; species Aquisalimonas sp. 2447. The sequence goes on along the minus strand of NZ_CP050695.1, from coordinate 3,389,630 downwards.
CGTATCAGGGCGCCGGCGTCGGCCGGCGTGTGAAGGAAGAGCTCCACCGGCGGCACGATCTGCTGATGACCTTCGGGGTCAGCCCCGCGGCGCAGCGGGTGCTGCCCCGGTTGGGTTGGCAACCCAGTTACGAGGTGCGCCACTACCGGTTCGTGCGCCGGGCGCACTCCTGGCGGCAACAGGCGTTGCGGGCGTTGCAGACAGTCAATGCCTGGCGCTGGCGCCTGCTGGGGGGGCGGTCAGTGCGTGGCGGTCTGCTGACAGTAGAGGCGACGACCCAACTGCCACCGGCCTCGGAGCTGGACGGGCTCTGGCAGAAGGTGCAGCACGGCTATCCGAACATCGTTTGCCGAGACGCGGCCTACCTTCTCTGGCGTTATGTTGATTGCCCTGCGAATGGCTATCGGTTCCTCGTGGTAAGGGAGGCAGGTGCCCTGCGGGGGTTGGCGGTTTACCGTGAAGATCAGGAGACGACGCGTCTGGTTGATCTGGTGGCGGGTGCGGATGACCTGGAAGCCCGGGAACGGGTGGTGGATGCCTGGCTCGACATGTGCCCATTCTGCCGCGTGGCGCAGGTGGTCACCAGTGATCCGGGCCTCGGGCGTGTGCTGGAACGCCGTGGCTTCTTTCCGGGTAAGCGCGCAGCGCAGTTCTTCGTCCACTGTGACCAAACCGATGACCCCGCAACGGGTTGGTTTCTCATGGCCGGGGACTCGGATGGTGAGTTCCTGCAGGCCGGGCGGGACCACGTTGCCCGGGAAGGGGCAGAGGGCGAGGCCCCCCTCCAGGTGGCCAGGCTTACGGAAGACGAGATTCTCGGGGAGCCGGAGCGCTGGCACGATCTCCTGGAGCGTTCGGATGCGGATCGGCTGTTCATGGGCTGGGCCTGGCAGTCGAGCTGGTGGCGGACCTGGAACGTACCTCTGGGCTTGGAGCCCTGCCTGGTGGGCGTCTATTGCGGTCACGCCCTGGTCGGACTGGCTCCCCTGTATCGATACCGTCGCCGCGGCCCCTTTGGAAGAACGACGACGGAACTGCATGTAATCGGGAACGCGCCGCGGATCGCGCCCACGGTGCGTACGGAGTACAGCGATTTCGTTATCGACAGCGCTCAACAGGATGGTGTCCGAGAGGCGCTGGCCCGGGCATTGAAGGCCTTGCACTGGGACGTTCTCATCGTCTGCGACCATGTCGAGTCCGGTCATCTCGACCAGGTGGAGAAGGCGAGTCATGCCATGCGTTCGGTTCGTCAGGAGGACTGGGGCGTGGTTCTGGACACCACGGGATCGTTCCAGGCCTGGCTGAAGGAGCTGGGTCGCAATACCCGGCTCAAAGCGTATAACCGACGAACCTATCTAGAGAAACAGGGAAACGTTGCTTTGAGGCACGCCGAATCTTCCGAGGAAGCGCTTGGGCGGTTGAACGCGTTCCACATCACCCGATGGGGTAAGCCGGCGTTTTCAGGGCTTAGTCTGGAGTTTCACCGACTGTTCCTGCAGTGCCTTCCCGGGGATGCCGAACCAAGATGCTCGGAGCTATGGTTTAACAGGAGGTTGTGCTCGGTCTTGTATGACGTACGTGTCAGTGCACGCGTTTACAATCTCCAGGCGGGGTTCGATGAGTCTTTCGATCCGAAACTGTCACTGGGGACGCTTCACTTGGGCTACGCAATCGAAGGAGCTTTTCATGAGCCGGCGGTTACCGCGTATGATCTACTGGCTGGTGGAGGCAAGAAGACGTACTACAAGGGCCGATTTCGGGGGCACCCAGTGCCATTTCGGCAGTTGCATCTCGTTCGGAGCTCTCTTCTGAAGGCCGCCTATCGCTTTTACGACTGTCTGCCTGAGAAGGCAAGGCGGCCGATTCTTCGTTGGTCGGGTACAACCTAGATTCTCTGTCCGCTATAGCGGCTCAGCTGTACACCCGCGTAATTCATGAGGCTGCGTGAGGTCATGCTCACACGGTGCCAGATGGTGCCGCTGGGCAGGTTGATGGGGGACGCAGCGGTCAGGGTAGTGCCGAAGTGGCCTGACCGACCCCGCTCATTGGCCACATGAGCCGTTATGAGAGCCCGTTTCCCGAGATGCAGACGAGCCTGCCCGTCACCGGGGATTCCCAGTGGGGTGTTGTGGTTGTCGTCGGCAGCTTCGGTGCGTCGTCATGCGGCCAGTCGCCATCGGTGACGCCGCCCGAGGAGCTGGCGCCACAGTCGGGCGGCGCGGCGCTCCAGGATGACGTGCAACCGGCGTGCATGGCGCTGCACATGGGCTGCGGCCTTGAGCACACGCTCACGCAGCCGCCGCAGGCTCCAGCCTTGTCCCGTGGCCGCTTCCATCTGGGCGCGCAGCACGTGCAGCAGCTCATAGGCGAGCAGCCGCAGCGACAGCAGCGCCTGCGCCCGGGCAAAGACGTCCGCCTCGCTGGCGCGGCCCCGCGAAGTGCATGGCAGCGAGGTGCCGATGGTGTCCTTGAGCTCGCCCATGTGCCCCTCGGCCTTGCCACGGCGGCGGTACAGCGCCAGTACCTGCTCGCCGCTGTGGGTCGAGGCGGGCAGGTTGGTGACGATGTAGAAGCACCTGCGAAAGAGCTCCGCCGGGTGGTAAGCGCTCCGCGAACCCCACCTACTCAGCGGGTTTGAGCGCGTATAGGCTCTCGTCCTGATGCCACGGCAGCAGTCGGTCGATGGCCTCGCCGGTTGTCGCGCCCGGCAGGTTCTTTAACACCTCGAGCAGGTACGCGTAGGGCTCCAGGCCGTTGATCTTGGCCGTCTCGATGACGCTGTAGATCGTGGCACTGGCGTGCGCACCCCGCGGCGTCTGACTGAACAGCCAGTTTTTGCGCCCCACCACGAACGGCCGAATGGCGTTCTCCGCGGGGTTGTTGTCCAGCGGGATGCGGCCATCCTCCAGGAAGCGGATGAGCCGGGGCCATTGGCTGTTGAGGTAGTGCACGGCCTTGCCGATGGCGCTCTTCGGCGGCACCTTCTCCAGGGACTGGTCAAGCCACTGGCGCAGATCCTCGATCAGCGGCCGGCTGTGCGTGGCGCGCAGGCGTTCACGCTTCTCAACGGGCAGGCCCTGGGCTTCGCGCTCCACCCGGTAGAGCTTGCCGATGGACGCCAGCGCCCGGTCGGCCTTGCCGGTCTTGCCCTTGGGCTGGACCTTCTGGGCCTCTTTGAACTTGCGGCGCGCATGCGCCCAGCACCCGGCATGGGTGATGGCATTATCGCGCACGACCTGGGCATAGCCCTCGTAGCCGTCGGTGAGCAGGATACCACCATAGTCATCCAGCAGGCGCCGCGGGACCTGGCCCGAGCGGCTGGGATCGTAGTCGAACAGCACCACCTCGGCTCCGGGCGGCCCGCCGCGTTGGACCCACATGTACGAGGTGCTGGAGGCGGCCCGCCCGGGCTCGGTGTTCACCTGCACGGTGGTCTCATCCATGTGGATGAGCTCCGCACTGTGCAAATGGGCGCGCATGCGCTCGGCCAGTGGCGCGAGCAACGCACCCAGGTCCACCATCCAGCGGGCGAGCGTGTTCCGTGGCAGCTCCAGGCCCAGTCGTTTGAAGACCTGCTCCTGGCGGTACAGCGGCAGCGCGTCCTGGTACTTGGCGGTGGCGATATAGGCAAGCAGTCCGGGGCTCGCGTTGCTCTTCGGCAGCGGCTGCGGCGGCAGATCGGCGATCTGGACACCGTCCTCGCAGGCCCGGCAGGCGTACTTGATGCGCACATGGCGCAGCACCTGGATCTGGGCCGGGATGATGTCGAGCTGCTCGGTGACCTCTTCGCCGATGCGGGTGAGCGCACCGCAGCCGCAGGCACACTGCTGTTCGTCCTCGGGGAGATCGTGGACGATGTCCACGCGAGGCAGCTCCGGCGGCAGTGGGGCGCGCCCACCCCGGCGACGCTTGCCGCCACTGGGGGCCGGCTGGTTTTCCTCTTCCGCCTCGGCAGTCTCACCTGACTCGGCGGGCTCTTCCACCAGGCTCTCGGCCTCGTCGAAGAACAGGTCCTGCTGCTTGATGCTGTACTTCTCGGTGGAGGGGCCGAAGCGGTTGTCCAGCAGCAGCCGGATTTGCTCGAACAGCGAGCGCTTCTCTGCCGCCCACGCGGCCTCCTTCTCGGCGAGTTGGGCCTGGAGGCGTTCGACCAGAGCGCGCTGCTCATCGAGCTCGCGCTGGAGATCGGAACTGGATGGCAACGTGTTGGTATCGGCCCGTTTCATGTGGGTAATTGTACCAAAACGCCACCGGTGCGGCGAGCAAAAATTTCATCCAACCGACTGAAAATGCAACGCTTTGTGCGGCTGCATACGGGTGATGTCGATGCCGTCGAGCAACCAGTTGAGCTCCTGGCCCGAGAGCGTGAGCCGCTCCCGCTCACCGCAAGCCGGCCACTTGAACCGCTCCTGCTCGAGGCGTTTGTACCAGACCACAAAGCCGTTGCGCTCCCAGAACAGGATCTTCACCTTATCCCGCGCCCGGTTGCAGAACACGAACACCGCCGCGGTGAACGGATCGCACGCCATGACCTCCTGGACGAGCAGCGACAAACCGTCAATCGACTTGCGCATGTCCACGGGCTCGCGGCACAGATACACCGCCACATCCGTCCCGGGCCGGATCATGCCACCACCTCCACGGCCACGAACCGTGCGGGACGGTGACGCTCCGGAACCGGAACTCCGGCCTCATGCAGCCGGCGCTCCCAGTCCATCAACTCGGCGAGCGAGACATCCTGGCGCCGCGCATACTCACTCAGCGACAACCCCAAGGCATGGGCGTGATACAAATGACCCAGCCAGCGGGCGCGTACCGGGGATAACCACATGCTCCAAGCCTCCCATCAATCTGGAAGGCTCAGTGTCGCGGAACTGGAATCGACTCAACAGATGGGGTTCGTGGAGCGCTTACGCCGGGTGCTCCTGGATGACCATGACCACCCGGCGCTTGCGCTGCCAGCTCTCGGCGCCGTAGACCGTCTCCTCGGTCCACTCCCGCGGCCGCTCGGCCGGACGCCCAGGGCCACGCCGGCGGTGCGGGTCGAAGTGGCGGTCCAGCGCGGCGTTATCGCGCAGCCGCCCCAGGTAGCCGATCCCCGCCTGGTCCAGCGCCTCGAGTGTGGCGCCATCGGTGAACCCGGCATCGAGCCGGCAGCGCACCTGCCGGGCCAGGCCGCGCTCGCTCAGGGTGGCGACAAGCTGCGGGATCCACGCTGCGGCCTGCGCGCCAGGGGCGGCGTTGCCGGGGCGCAGCAGCCCGGCGAGCATGTCGCCCGTCTCGGCACAGGAGGCGATCAGCGGGTAGTGGATCCGGTCACCGACATGGCCGTTGTGGTCACTGCCCGGCTGTTCACCGTGGGCAGTGAGCGGCAGACCGTCGACATCGACGGTCATCACCGGCGCCGGCGGTGCACCGGCAGCGGCCCGCCGCCGCGAGGCAAGCTCCAGCGCCGCGGTATCGATCACCGCCTGGTTGGCGGGCTGCGCGAGCAAGTCCAAAAACCGCGAGAACGTCGACTGCGAGGCAAGGGTCTTGCCAGCGGCACCCACACCGCGCCTGTCGCTGCCGGCGAGCGCGAGCAAGGGGTCGTCGCGCAACCTTTGCGCGTCACTCTGATCACCCCAGCCCTGGGCGATCATGGCAACGGCTTCGCGCAGCAGCTCCGGGAGTGAATGCACGACACGCTCCGGGCAGCGCGGGTCGTGCAGCCGCCCGACGAGGTGGTCAATGAGGCCGGTGTCATCGAGGACTTCGCGCAACAGCAGGAAACCGGCATCGCCACTGAGACGCTCCGAGCGCGTCTCCACCCGCACGGAGCCATTGAACGACGGCTCGAACAGCGATAGCGTTTCACCCATGGCGCAGCGTCCCCTCTCTTGATCAATGTCGTCACAACACTGATTTTGAAGGGATTACGGCGCTGCGTCATCCTTTTCTTACCCTGCTGGTGAATTATCCGGGGTACATGCATAAGGACGGTAAACCATGAAGTCGCGTCCGTTGGTTAGCGTCGTGACACCGACATACAACCGCGCGGACTACCTGCGCATAGCAATTGATTCGGTGCTCGCTCAGACGTATCCGCACTTCGAGCATCTGGTCATCGACGACGGTTCCGAAGATTCCACGCCGAGGCTAATGGACGAATACGGTGATGAGCGCGTTCGCTATTTCCGTCAGGAGAATCAGGGCCAGAGCGTTGCACGTAACGTGGGCATCGAGCAGAGCCGTGGCGACTATATCTGTTTTCTTGATTCTGACAACGCATGGGTTCCGGAGAAGCTCCAACAACAGATCGAGGCCTTCGAGAGTTACCCCGACGTGGGAGTGGTTTACGGAGACAACATTTTCATTGATGCCTGGGGTAACGATCTGGGTGGCCGGAACATGCTGCGATTCAGTGGCCGAATCACCGAAGCCCTGCTGGGGGACAACTTCGTAAGCATGAATACTACGATGAGCCGGGCGGACGTACTCCGCGAGGCTGGAGGATTCGACCCGGCGGATCGTTATGCGGAAGACTACGGCCTGTGGTTACGGGTGTCACTGCACGAGTCGTTCCTGTATCTCCCGAGGCTCTGGGCCTATTACCGGATCATGGAGAACCAGATTTCCAGTGACAAGCTGACCCGTCTGGATGCGAATGAGGATCTTGTGCGCAGTTTTGTCGAGGAGCACGCGCATGAGCTCGACCCCAACGAGCTGTGCACTGCAATGGCGCGGTTTTATGGGCGCAAGGGCCGTGTCGAAGCCAACGGAGGCCGGGGCTACGGCGCGATCCGTTCAGGACTGCGGGCCGTCGCCTACGCGCCGACGCGCCTGAATGCCTGGCGTTCTCTACTACGTATTCTGGTGGACGCGCCGCGAGGGGCTGCCAGGTGATGCAGTCAAGGATCGCGCATAGTGACAATTCGCGCAGTATGCAGTGAGTCCTCCTCTGTATAGCTGCTGCCTTGTCGGCTGCAGGAAGGGACCATGTGCCTGGGAACGCTGAATCGCTTGACGGGACTCATTCCATGACAGCGGCTCCACTCATCAGCATCGTGACGCCGACCTTCAACCGGGCCGGCTATCTGCCGGTCGCCATCGATAGCGTACTGGCGCAGACCTTCCCGAACCTCGAGTATCTGATCGTGGATGATGGCTCCACGGATAACACCTCCGATGTCGTCAATTCGTATGATGATGAGCGCATCCGGTACTTTCGCCAGGAGAACCAGGGGCAGAGCGTTGCGCGGAACGTTGGTATCGAGAACAGCCGCGGCGAATTCGTATGCTTCCTGGACTCCGACGACGCCTGGGTTCCGGAAAAGCTGCAACAGCAGCTTGAAGCGTTTAGGGCACATCCCGAAGCGGGAGTCGTCTACGGTGATTACATTTTCATCGATGCCGAGGGCGATACGCTGTCCATGCGCAATATGGGGAGGCGGAGTGGCTGGATCACCGAAGCCCGTAAGCGCTCCGCGAACCCCACCTACTCAGCGGGTTTGAGCGCGTATAGGCTCTCGTCCTGATGCCACGGCAGCAGTCGGTCGATGGCCTCGCCGGTTGTCGCGCCCGGCAGGTTCTTTAACACCTCGAGCAGGTACGCGTAGGGCTCCAGGCCGTTGATCTTGGCCGTCTCGATGACGCTGTAGATCGTGGCACTGGCGTGCGCACCCCGCGGCGTCTGACTGAACAGCCAGTTTTTGCGCCCCACCACGAACGGCCGAATGGCGTTCTCCGCGGGGTTGTTGTCCAGCGGGATGCGGCCATCCTCCAGGAAGCGGATGAGCCGGGGCCATTGGCTGTTGAGGTAGTGCACGGCCTTGCCGATGGCGCTCTTCGGCGGCACCTTCTCCAGGGACTGGTCAAGCCACTGGCGCAGATCCTCGATCAGCGGCCGGCTGTGCGTGGCGCGCAGGCGTTCACGCTTCTCAACGGGCAGGCCCTGGGCTTCGCGCTCCACCCGGTAGAGCTTGCCGATGGACGCCAGCGCCCGGTCGGCCTTGCCGGTCTTGCCCTTGGGCTGGACCTTCTGGGCCTCTTTGAACTTGCGGCGCGCATGCGCCCAGCACCCGGCATGGGTGATGGCATTATCGCGCACGACCTGGGCATAGCCCTCGTAGCCGTCGGTGAGCAGGATACCACCATAGTCATCCAGCAGGCGCCGCGGGACCTGGCCCGAGCGGCTGGGATCGTAGTCGAACAGCACCACCTCGGCTCCGGGCGGCCCGCCGCGTTGGACCCACATGTACGAGGTGCTGGAGGCGGCCCGCCCGGGCTCGGTGTTCACCTGCACGGTGGTCTCATCCATGTGGATGAGCTCCGCACTGTGCAAATGGGCGCGCATGCGCTCGGCCAGTGGCGCGAGCAACGCACCCAGGTCCACCATCCAGCGGGCGAGCGTGTTCCGTGGCAGCTCCAGGCCCAGTCGTTTGAAGACCTGCTCCTGGCGGTACAGCGGCAGCGCGTCCTGGTACTTGGCGGTGGCGATATAGGCAAGCAGTCCGGGGCTCGCGTTGCTCTTCGGCAGCGGCTGCGGCGGCAGATCGGCGATCTGGACACCGTCCTCGCAGGCCCGGCAGGCGTACTTGATGCGCACATGGCGCAGCACCTGGATCTGGGCCGGGATGATGTCGAGCTGCTCGGTGACCTCTTCGCCGATGCGGGTGAGCGCACCGCAGCCGCAGGCACACTGCTGTTCGTCCTCGGGGAGATCGTGGACGATGTCCACGCGAGGCAGCTCCGGCGGCAGTGGGGCGCGCCCACCCCGGCGACGCTTGCCGCCACTGGGGGCCGGCTGGTTTTCCTCTTCCGCCTCGGCAGTCTCACCTGACTCGGCGGGCTCTTCCACCAGGCTCTCGGCCTCGTCGAAGAACAGGTCCTGCTGCTTGATGCTGTACTTCTCGGTGGAGGGGCCGAAGCGGTTGTCCAGCAGCAGCCGGATTTGCTCGAACAGCGAGCGCTTCTCTGCCGCCCACGCGGCCTCCTTCTCGGCGAGTTGGGCCTGGAGGCGTTCGACCAGAGCGCGCTGCTCATCGAGCTCGCGCTGGAGATCGGAACTGGATGGCAACGTGTTGGTATCGGCCCGTTTCATGTGGGTAATTGTACCAAAACGCCACCGGTGCGGCGAGCAAAAATTTCATCCAACCGACTGAAAATGCAACGCTTTGTGCGGCTGCATACGGGTGATGTCGATGCCGTCGAGCAACCAGTTGAGCTCCTGGCCCGAGAGCGTGAGCCGCTCCCGCTCACCGCAAGCCGGCCACTTGAACCGCTCCTGCTCGAGGCGTTTGTACCAGACCACAAAGCCGTTGCGCTCCCAGAACAGGATCTTCACCTTATCCCGCGCCCGGTTGCAGAACACGAACACCGCCGCGGTGAACGGATCGCACGCCATGACCTCCTGGACGAGCAGCGACAAACCGTCAATCGACTTGCGCATGTCCACGGGCTCGCGGCACAGATACACCGCCACATCCGTCCCGGGCCGGATCATGCCACCACCTCCACGGCCACGAACCGTGCGGGACGGTGACGCTCCGGAACCGGAACTCCGGCCTCATGCAGCCGGCGCTCCCAGTCCATCAACTCGGCGAGCGAGACATCCTGGCGCCGCGCATACTCACTCAGCGACAACCCCAAGGCATGGGCGTGATACAAATGACCCAGCCAGCGGGCGCGTACCGGGGATAACCACATGCTCCAAGCCTCCCATCAATCTGGAAGGCTCAGTGTCGCGGAACTGGAATCGACTCAACAGATGGGGTTCGTGGAGCGCTTACGAAAATCAGATCTCCAGGGATAAGCTGACCCGCCTAGATCCCGCGTAATTCATGAGGCTGCGTGAGGTCATGCTCACACGGTGCCAGATGGTGCCGCTGGGCAGGTTGATGGGGGACGCAGCGGTCAGGGTAGTGCCGAAGTGGCCTGACCGACCCCGCTCATTGGCCACATGAGCCGTTATGAGAGCCCGTTTCCCGAGATGCAGACGAGCCTGCCCGTCACCGGGGATTCCCAGTGGGGTGTTGTGGTTGTCGTCGGCAGCTTCGGTGCGTCGTCATGCGGCCAGTCGCCATCGGTGACGCCGCCCGAGGAGCTGGCGCCACAGTCGGGCGGCGCGGCGCTCCAGGATGACGTGCAACCGGCGTGCATGGCGCTGCACATGGGCTGCGGCCTTGAGCACACGCTCACGCAGCCGCCGCAGGCTCCAGCCTTGTCCCGTGGCCGCTTCCATCTGGGCGCGCAGCACGTGCAGCAGCTCATAGGCGAGCAGCCGCAGCGACAGCAGCGCCTGCGCCCGGGCAAAGACGTCCGCCTCGCTGGCGCGGCCCCGCGAAGTGCATGGCAGCGAGGTGCCGATGGTGTCCTTGAGCTCGCCCATGTGCCCCTCGGCCTTGCCACGGCGGCGGTACAGCGCCAGTACCTGCTCGCCGCTGTGGGTCGAGGCGGGCAGGTTGGTGACGATGTAGAAGCACCTGCGAAAGAGCTCCGCCGGGTGCTCCTGGATGACCATGACCACCCGGCGCTTGCGCTGCCAGCTCTCGGCGCCGTAGACCGTCTCCTCGGTCCACTCCCGCGGCCGCTCGGCCGGACGCCCAGGGCCACGCCGGCGGTGCGGGTCGAAGTGGCGGTCCAGCGCGGCGTTATCGCGCAGCCGCCCCAGGTAGCCGATCCCCGCCTGGTCCAGCGCCTCGAGTGTGGCGCCATCGGTGAACCCGGCATCGAGCCGGCAGCGCACCTGCCGGGCCAGGCCGCGCTCGCTCAGGGTGGCGACAAGCTGCGGGATCCACGCTGCGGCCTGCGCGCCAGGGGCGGCGTTGCCGGGGCGCAGCAGCCCGGCGAGCATGTCGCCCGTCTCGGCACAGGAGGCGATCAGCGGGTAGTGGATCCGGTCACCGACATGGCCGTTGTGGTCACTGCCCGGCTGTTCACCGTGGGCAGTGAGCGGCAGACCGTCGACATCGACGGTCATCACCGGCGCCGGCGGTGCACCGGCAGCGGCCCGCCGCCGCGAGGCAAGCTCCAGCGCCGCGGTATCGATCACCGCCTGGTTGGCGGGCTGCGCGAGCAAGTCCAAAAACCGCGAGAACGTCGACTGCGAGGCAAGGGTCTTGCCAGCGGCACCCACACCGCGCCTGTCGCTGCCGGCGAGCGCGAGCAAGGGGTCGTCGCGCAACCTTTGCGCGTCACTCTGATCACCCCAGCCCTGGGCGATCATGGCAACGGCTTCGCGCAGCAGCTCCGGGAGTGAATGCACGACACGCTCCGGGCAGCGCGGGTCGTGCAGCCGCCCGACGAGGTGGTCAATGAGGCCGGTGTCATCGAGGACTTCGCGCAACAGCAGGAAACCGGCATCGCCACTGAGACGCTCCGAGCGCGTCTCCACCCGCACGGAGCCATTGAACGACGGCTCGAACAGCGATAGCGTTTCACCCATGGCGCAGCGTCCCCTCTCTTGATCAATGTCGTCACAACACTGATTTTGAAGGGATTACGGCGCTGCGTCATCCTTTTCTTACCCTGCTGGTGAATTATCCGGGTAGATGCGAACGAGGCCTTGGTTCACTCTTTTGTCCGCGAACACGCCGATCAGCTCGATGCCCGGCAGGTACGGGACGCGCTTTCTCGCTTGTACGGGCGCAAGGGGCGCCATGAGGCCAGCGGTGGCCGACCCAAGGCCGCACTCGTTTCAGGTTTCCGCGCCGTGCGCTATGCTCCGGAACGAATGGGGGCATGGCGGTCAGGGTTGCGCATTCTGGTTGATCTGGTCCGGTAGCATGCCGAACGTGCCAAGTGTTCTGAGGGGCAAGGTCTGTGTTGCAACAGTAGGTGCGGTGCGCTGATGTCTCGAAGTCCGCTCGCCATTGGTGCGTCCAGCGTCTCCTCGCTTTGCCGTAACGATGACTATAGAGAAATCGTATAGATGATCATTGGCGAACCTCAAACTGCCCACCATGATGGGGCCCTACAATACAGCACCCCACTCTACGAGACGGATCTGCCGATGCTGTGGTTCACGGTGCCGGAGGAACATGGTGGTTTGGTTAGCCATCTGGCAGATGCGGCTGTGCTGGCTTTGTTGATCCCTTGCATGGCGGTCGGCGAGGATATTCATGTTGATGGCCCCATGTCGGAACGTCTCTATCAAACCATCAGCGGCCCCTATCAACGTCTCTTGATCGACGTTATACCTAGTTTACGACCCGTTACGGTGACCGGAACGGAACTGGTGGCCAGGTCCGGTAGCGGCGCTGGTGTTGCGAGCGGATTTTCGAGTGGAATCGACTCTTACTGCGTCCTGGCGGACTACTACTACGGAGACCCGGTAGACAGCTTCAAGCTTACGCACCTCTTGTACAATAATGTCGGGTCCCATGGAGGAAAAGGCGAGGAGCTCTTCCATCGGCGGTTCGAGCAGGTTTCTAGAGTCACTAATGAGATCGGTTTGCCGCTCGTTAAGGTTAACTCGAACGTTGAAGTTTTCTATCCAGCGTCGTTAACTTTCCAGATGACGCATACGCCGAGAAACGCTGCGGTTGCCCTTCTCTTGCAGGAGGGAATCGGACGTTACATGTATGCATCGTCCTATCAGTACAAGGATATGTACATCGGCGAAGCAAATAGCATGGCGTACAGTGATCCGGCTTCCCTGCCGTTGCTGGGAACCGACCAGATCGAAATGATCGCAGTGGGCAGCGAGTACATACGCACAGAAAAGACGCAGAAAGTTGCGGGGCTCGCTGACTCGTATCGCCACCTTGACGTGTGTGTGAAAAGTGAAACCGGGGAGAACTGCTCTAAGTGTTCGAAATGCCTAAGAACGTTGCTTACGCTTGAGATTCTCGGAAAGCTGGAAGCATATGCCGACAGCTTTGACCTTGCCGCCTACCGTGACGCCAGAGATGGTTACATCGTCAGTATTCTCAGGCAGCCAGGCCCTCTTGAACGGGAAATTGTTGCGCTTGCTGAGTGTGTTGGCTTTGATATTCCTAACAATCTGCAACGCCGTGCCAGCTTGGAAAACGGCTTGGCCGGAATCCGTACTTCGGCGCGTATCCCTGTGCGGTTTATCAAGAGACTGGCTAAACATGCTCTGCGGGGCAGGGCGACTTAATGCCACTTTTCGCCACGCTTTCTCTAAGATCTGTTAGTCTACGATTCTCTGGTCTAGGCTAATCGGCTATTAACGGGTGGAGGCTTGGTAGCCATTGGTGCCTCTACGCTTTGTTTCATTTACGATTTTCAAAAAGATGTGTATTTATGCTCGGGATATTCAAAGCATTACTCTCAATACTCACACCTCGCGAGCGTCACCGTGCCTTCCTTGTCTTTTTGATGATGGTTGGGATGGCTATCTTGGAGATGGTAGGTGTTGCTTCTATCATGCCTTTTATGGCTGTGCTATCAGACCCCGAAATTGTTGAGCGTAACGTGTGGCTCAGCCGAGCATACGAGTTGAGTGGGGCCGAGTCTACTCAGGGGTTCTTGACCCTCCTTGGCGCAGGTGTGTTCCTTGTGTTGGTCGGATCCCTCACATTTAAGGCCGTAACGCAGTGGGTACAGATCTCATATGCACAGATGCGCATTCACTCGCTATCGTGTCGCTTGATGGCGCGTTACTTGGGCCAGCCTTACTCGTTCTTCCTGGGGCGGCATAGTTCGAAGATTGCCACAACGATCTTGTCCGAGGTCAATCGCGTTGTAACCGGGGCGCTATTTCCCGCCATGCAGATCGTGGCCTATGGTCTTGTCGCAATCGCATTGTTCGGTCTGTTACTCGTAGTTGACTTTTCCTTGGCGTTAATCATGGGCCTCACTGCGATCGTTGTTTACGGCAGCCTCTACCTTTTCATCCGCAAGAAGCTGACCCGTATTGGTGCCATCCGCCTCGAAGCGAATAGACGACGTTTTCGCGTTACGCATGAAACGTTCGGAGGCGTAAAGGAGGTTAAAATCTACGGAATGGAAGAGACGATGGCGGACCGCTATGCGAGCCCGTCGAAGCGGATGGCTCGACAGGAAATCTTGGCCCAAGTCTTGGCCCAAATCCCGAATTTCGGCATCCAGGGCTTGATATACGGGGGCATGATTTTGATCTTGCTATACCTCATGGCGGTTTATGGTTCCCTAGGAGAAGCGCTGCCCGTTTTTGCGACCTTCGCCTTCGCAGGCTACCGGATGATGCCGGCCCTACAGACCATTTATCGCCAGGCTTCGATGTTGCGTGTGTCGAGACCCGCACTGGATTCGTTGGTGGCCGACCTCAATAGTTTGCAGCCAGCGGGAGCATTGTCTCGCGCGACCGACGCTCGGTGGCCAACACCAGAGGAAGCCATAGAGTTGCGGGATGTTACGTACTCTTATCCCGGCTCGGAACAGCCGGCACTTGACGGCGTCGACCTTCGCATTCCTGCGAAGCATACAGTCGGGCTCGTTGGAACGACTGGCTCAGGAAAAACGACCACGATGGATGTGATTCTGGGCCTGTTGAGTGTTGAGTCGGGAATGTTGCTTGTTGATGGTGCGCCCGTTGACGCGAGCAACGTCCGCGCCTGGCAGAATTCGATTGGTTACGTTCCTCAGCATATCTATCTGTCGGATGAATCGATTGCAGCCAACATCGCATTCGGACTGCCCGAAGATCACATCGACCATGCAGCCGTCGAACGAGCGGCACGTATGGCGCATTTGCATGAATTCGTCGTGAATGAGCTGCCGCAGGGATATAACACAATTGTGGGTGAACGCGGTGTGCGCCTCTCGGGGGGACAGCGTCAGCGCATCGGTATTGCGCGCGCACTTTATCGTGACCCCGACACGCTTCTGCTGGACGAGGCGACAAGTGCACTGGACAACGTGACAGAAAATGCGGTGATGGCGGCAATCGCTGATCTCGGCCACCGCAAGACGATTGTGATTATCGCGCACCGGCTCAGTACAGTGCAGTCGTGCGACCGAATTTACTTGTTGGAGAAAGGTAAAGTCGTAAACTCAGGTACGTTCAATGAGCTCATCTCTAAGAGCGCTAAGTTCCGCTCAATGGCGCATGGGGATGAGTAAGGGTAACGAACTCATGCCTCGAGTGAATTGGCTAGTTAACGCAACGCATGGCAACCCATGAGCGACATAACGTTCTCAGTTGTTATCCCAACCCACAATCGCGCGGATGCACTGGCGCATGCGGTGGAGAGCGTCCTTGGGCAAACTTTGGCGCCAATCGAGGTTCTGATAATTGACAACGGTAGTCGTGCTGTTGAAGTTGGTGCGTTACCACCTTCGTCGCTGATTGATGTGGTACGTGCGATGCCAGGAATTGGAGCCTCCCAAGCGCGTAATATCGGTGCAGTCATGGCGAGTGGTTCGCACATCGCGTTTCTGGATGATGATGACGCATGGGAGGCGGACTATCTCGCTGAACTTGCCGAGGTGTATCAGGAAACAAGGGCTGACGTCGTACTCGGTTCTAGAAAGCTGATGCACAATCGCGAGGTTGTTCCGGCAAAATCGGTCCCTGTTCGCGACCAGGCATGGTTCCGGCAGGAGTTACTTATGGGGAATCCCGGTGTCTCGGGTAGCTGCATTTCCGTACGGTGCAAGTGCTTGCTTGGGACAGCCGGATTCGACCCGCTACTGGTTACGGGAGAGGACCGAGGTCTAGTCTTGGAGTTATCGCAGGCAGGGATGCATATTGAGCGCGCGGAGCGCGCTTTTGTTCTTTTTCGCGCCGAGCATGGTCCTTCGGAACGGCTTAATCAACCGCGCAACTTGGCGATTGGCCGGCGCCGGTACCTGCAGAAATACTGGGATTTCTATACTTGGCGGCAAAGAGGGCTACTTATCAAACAGTACATTAGGCTTAAGTTCACCGGCAAGCTATAAAACCTTCTCGGTATCGGTAGCCTATCCGAAGCGGCGCTGATTAATGTCCCGCTTGAGGCTTTCCAGCAACGTTTCTAATCGATTCAAGCGGTCCGCCAAAACGTTGCTATCACTGAGTTGCGGCTTTGCGCTGGTCACCAGTTTGTCAAGCGCGCGCGCAGCCCGCCGCTCAATGAGTTGCTGCCAGAGTCGGAGCGCAAGGTTCGCGGATTGCCTGTTCGGCAGTTTTGGCAATTGGTGGTGTTCAAGAGGAATTTCCAGTGAACTCGCCCAGTCTTCCCATTTCACGTCGTCGGGCGTGGCGCTCGCCCTGACGGCAATCCATGGGATGCGCAACGCATCAGCCACGATGGCACCATGCATTGCTTCGGCTACGACCAAGCGAACCGATTGGAGCTGCTGGAGCACAGTTTCAACATCTTCGCGTGGGTCGAGGTACTCCCCACCGGCGCGAGTACATATGCGCTTCCAGCCGTCGTGGGCGTTAAGCCAGTGCGGCATGTATCCCCAGGCATGCTTGCTTGCTACCTCGGGTAAATCCATCCTGGCCAATAGAGCCGCTGGGTCGGTTACTGCGAACTCACCACCCAAGCCGAGCCTGTTAGCCGTTCTCGGACCGCGAACGCAGTAGATATTCCAGGTGTCAGTGACAGACGGTGTTGGTTTGAGGCCGGCACCGCTACCGAATACAAGTGTCGGGTTTCCAAGGGGGGTGCGCTGAGTGAGCACAGTCCCAATGCCCAGGAAACGACTGCCATCCGGTAGATCGGCTAACTCGGGACAGATGCGCGGCCACATCCATGCGTTCAGCGCGTCGCCGAAGTTTGATCCATTCTCAGGTTTCCAGTAGAAAACTGCAGGAGGACATTCCATTTTTTGCTCTAGGCACCCTTGTTAGAGATGGAACGAATGTTCGATGGGGTGTCATCGTGTCTCTTGATCGGGATCATATTTTTTTCGACTTGTGGCAAAAAAATGCGATGATCAGTCCACGATCTTTCTCGGGTAAGGGGTGTGCCAAGCATATAGGTCGAATCCAAAATAATGCAATACTTTCTGCATTCTTTCAATCTTCCAGGCATCAATCTCTTGCTTCCATCTGCCTATCCGCATTTCTGGAGATTGAGGCGTGTCTTTTAGGCTAGTTCGGCTGTTCTTATTAAATTCAAAATTAAATTCTGGCATATCCAGGCCCCAATGGCGGAATATTGTCTCTATCTGACTCCTTGGGTTTATAACTAAATCCTCGTAGAATATGGTAATCCATTCATGGTTTCGTTTGTTTTTGTAAAGAGGAACGCTATTAGAGATGCACCAGAGAGCAGTCAATGTTTCTTCGCGCGTTTGCAAAGAGTCAAGAAACGTTTTGTGCTTGGTGTAGATATATCGGTTATGCCCAGTAGGTATAGAAAAATCTTCGAAGCCCTGGTCCCATCCGCCTTGTTTGAGTTGTGAGGAAATTACGGCGAAAGGATGTCTAAGAAGGTGGACGGGCTTGAGTCGGAAAGAAAAGTTTGTAGTTAGCCAAGGAAGGAGTGAGTTCCCACGGCAAAACTTAAAGAGGAAGCGATCTGAGAGCGTTATGGCTTTGGGCGAAGCATGTTTTAGTGTCCATGTGTTCAGGGTTTTTCCCTTAAAGAGCATCTCAAATTCTTTTTCGCATTCCTTCCATTTCTGGTCTTCAGGGATATACTCCCGAATCCCGAAGCCCAAGTCGCGAAAATTCGGGTTATTTTTTATATGGAGAGGCTCCCAAATTATGGGTGCACCTGTTATTAGATTGATTATTTCTGCGAGCCAGGTGCTTCCCCCTCTTGGGTCGCTTAATATCAAGTAATGATTAAGCGGATCTTTATTTATCTTTTCTTCGATGCGGTAGACGAAACGGCGTTTCCTCCAGGCGTGTGCTCGTTGAATAATCTCTGAAGGCGATAGCATTTTTGACCCCACTGACTCAGGAAAGCGCTTGTAGTATGCTCAGACTGTGTGATGGGTTAAGCTACATCCGACATTTATCTCCGTCGCGGCTTCTCCTGATCCTATGCAAACCTTAGTCGGAAAGGCTCGCTGCGATCGATTAGTCTCTATTATGCCTGTGTCGCGCAGAGATGGCGACCACGTTCGCCTTGGAGACATGGGTGCAATAAAATGAACATCATCTAGGCAGACTGTCTTGCGAGGTCTGTGGCAGCCGCAGCCGAGCGGCGATTCAGGAGGCCATCGGTTGCATGCGCAGTGCGAGCCGTGCGCGAGCCGTATGTGTCGTCCGGCGCGGACGATGATGGACTCAACGGATGCAGCTTATTTGCGGGACGGGCTATGCGGAAGGGCCAAGGGGCATTTGCGGTTATGAGCTTGCTACCGCGGGAGCACAGGGCGTCATGAAACCTCTCGTTTCAATCGTAATGCCTGTCTTCAACGTGCAGGATATCTTACAGGCGTGCCTTGACTCCGTGTTGGCGCAGACGTTCACGGATTTCGAGCTCATTTGCATCGATGATGGCTCGACCGATGCCTCCGGCGAGATCCTTGAGCGCTACGCAGCTAGGGATCAGCGGGTTCGTGTGCTGCATCAGAAAAACCGGGGACAGTACCCTACTCGCAATGTGGGCCTGGAGCTAGTACGTGGTAAGTACATGCTCTCCGTCGACTGCGACGATGTGGTGGCTTCTGAGTTTGTCGAGCGACTTGTTCACCGTGCCGAGACAGACAGTGCGGATATTACGCTGGTGGGCTGGGACTACCTGAGCGGTCCCTATAGGTCACCCGACGTCCGCCGATGGAATCTCCGCGCTTGGCGGCGCGGGGAGCGAAGTAACGGCTTCCCTATGGCTTACGGCTACGTGTGGATGAAGCTTTACCGCACGGATTTTTTGCGCCGGTATGGCCTAAGGTTCCGTGAAGAGTTCTACACCAAGGCGGACTTGATCTTTCACTGGAAGACAATGTCACTAGCGGAGTGGGTGAGCGTGGTACCGGAGCCCCTGTATCATTACCGTGTGCACGCGAATTCCGTTACCGGCACCATCGGGCCAAGATTCATCCAGGTGATTCATGTCATGGAGGCAATCCGTGAGGATATCCAAGACTTGGAAGATCCAAAAGGCCTGTTGCCGGCATGGTATCCGTTTGCACTGGGTTTTATCCGCAGTGCTTATTTCCAACTGGCCCCTGAGTACCGGCCGGCCATGGAGGAAGAGCTGAAGAAGTTTATGCAGCGTCTTGGGGGCGAGGGGCATGCTTTGCTCCGGAGACCGGGAAGTATTTCCCGTGACGTACGTTATTTTTTTCGGGCGCTTGAATCTCCGGGGCACGCCTTTTTGTTCCGGACTCTTTATGGCTGGCGAAAGGGACTCATGCAGGTGTTTCGGCAGGTGCTGTTTCCGCGCCCGATGCGCCGACGCCTGCTTGCCGTGGCACGGGCGCAGTCCTATAGCTTATCGCATTCCTCCGTACACGACCTCCGGGACTCCGTTGATGAACTCAACGAGACGGTGGATCGGTTGTCGGCAGAAAACTTTCGGTTGCGTCAGGCAGCAAGTGAATCGCCTGTCGACTTCGAAAGGTCTCAATAGCTGTTCGCTTCCAACCTCCAGATCAGACACACGAGTGAGCTACCAGGGCATATCTCGTTTGAGAAGCTCGGCAAGGCGCCGATTGTGGGGCGTGTAGTAGCGGCGTAGTTCCTCTATTTCGTCCTCAGACACGGGGATGTCCCAGAATGAGCTCTCTTTAACGAAGCCAGGGGTGTACTGCCGTGCCAGGCGCTGCAGCCGACCGGATAAGCGCGCTAGCCGGTAGTCGAAATGTGAACGGCGCTTGTTGTATCGCTCGTCAAGCTGGCCGGGCTGGAATTCCGAATCGACGCCGATGTGTGTAAAGACCCGCTTCAGGGTCTCACGCCGGGCATCGCCGCTCAGATCCTCCTCGTAGATGAGCACCTGGAAGCGCTCTCTTGGGAAATACTCGAACCAGCGTTCCAGGTTGTCAGCGTAATGGCCCATGGAGAGGATGCCCCACTGATCTCCGACTTCGCTGAGACGTCGGTTGGGGCTAACCCGGTTGGCGCCAATGTGGTGGAAATAGGATGAGACGGCTCGGGTGACCGGATCCCGCAGAATCGCGATGAAATGTGCGTCAGGGCATACGTCGGCAACCCGCGCCGGAATGTTCGGTGTTGCTTCGAACCCGCGCTCGTCTTTGTGTTCGTCGCGCACCCAGAGATAGTCAGGCGTGAACTCGCCCGCCGCCTTGGTGTTGTCGTCACAGGAGAAATGAGATAGATACCAGTTTACGCCCTTGTGGTAGTGACGGTTGAAGAAGTGAAGCTCCTTCGGATTACTCGTGCAGACCTTCGGGTGCTGATCGACCATGCGATAAAGCCAAGATGTACCCGCTTTCTGGATACCGATGCAGAGGAATGTTGGTTTCGCATATGTAGCCATAATGTCGCTTTTCCCTAATGGGTTGATCGACGTGGGTCGCCGAATGGGGGCGATAAATTGCCAACTTGGAAAATCTCAATGTGTATCAATTTACTCTTGCGTCTCGGGGGTGTACCCATACTCTTCCAGTAGTGGAGCGAGATAACGGTTAAGATCAATCTTTTGTTGTTCGCTCATATCGCTTCGCCATTTCTCGTTCTTGCTGGAGATGCGGAATTTCTCCATGCTTGATAGGAACCCCTCCGTTTTGGGCGATTCCATAAGCCCGAGAAAGTTGAGGGCGTGTTCTGACACTCTCCGTGGGTCATCGCAGAAGTCTTCTTACCTGAACTCCAGATAATCGGAGTCCGGCATTAGCCTGCGAATTTCCTGAAACGCCCGTATGCGGTTCTCCCAGCCTATCGCCGCGAGAACAACGAATGATTCCCCAGCATCTAGCCATGCCTGCCTCTGCCGTCCATCTAAGTAGCCTCGGGCCCATTGCTCCGGACCCGTCCAACCGTCGAAGTAGGGGGCTTGGAGTACGGAGTTCACCACCGCCCGTCCGTCACGGACAATGTGAACAAACTTGGCGCCTGGAAAAATTTCTTTGAGGTAGCGAACGCGAGGCCAGCCGGTGATCTTAGCGACTGGAATCTTAGTGTCAGGGATGGCGCTGTTAAAGGCGGCACGGATGTTAGGGATATTTCCTGGTATAACGTCGTGCTCGAAAAGATCCCTGTACGGCCTGGAAAAACCCTTGCAATAGCGCTCCCAGAAGACGTACGGCTCCGAAGGTCGGAATACCCTGCGTAGGACTCGTGCAGCACCTGGGACATCCAGCGTCCGGTTCAGCATGGCATTGATCCCTGGTCGACCGGGCTTCTTTGCCACGATATTCGATAACCATCCCAGATCACCGTGATGACTCAGCACGTCATGGAACATTGTGCTGCCGCAACGGCCAGTACCAACAATGAATATGGGATCTTGTTTCATGTATGAATGGCTCTCTCTTGTTCACACCGCTTGAAGCGGGACGTGCTTATGGATGTTAGCTTCTGAATAGTATTTGCGTATATGAAACCGTCATATATGGTTGGCGCGGCCAGAACCGAAGGCGTGTTTGCCAGGGGAGCAGGTAAAGACGTACACGCACACGCTCGGTCTTGACCGCTCAGAGCGTTTTCTCAAGCGCTGCCAAGAGTTCTTGGGAAGATGAAACTAGATTTTCAGCAGCGTCCGTGCAGGTGATATCGCTGCATGGCACCTCAATCGCGACGAGCGTGCCATCTCGCCGGCCCTGCAGCGTACCGCGCAGCATCAACGCTTTGACCATCACTTGGCTGTCGGTCCATTCGCCCGCGACCGAGTAGCCGTATTTGATGGCTCGTACTTCGCCTTGTCGGCGGTGTTCTAGCACCATTGTCTGCCAGCCGTCCACGCCCGCGGGTCGGCGCTCCAGTACACGCCATTCGTGGTTGTCAACCAGCCGGTTTTGGTGTTGAACGAGTTCACTGCCCTGAGTCTGGTTCCGGTAGTGCCAGATGCCGACATTGACCACTTCCGGGTTGCCGCTATCGGTGCGGTAGGGCGCCCGGAGAACCTGGTCGGCGCGGCGCATGGTGGGTTCCCAACTCACCCGGAAGCTCTCGTCGGTGCGCTGCCAGTCACCGAGGGTGTCGGGCAGGCTGATTGTTTGCTGCGTGCCGGCGATGCTGGGCGCTGCTGCGTACAGGGCCGGGCCGGCGACCAGGGCGATGGTGGCGACGGAGGCGAGGGCGGCCTTGCTCGCGCCAGCGCTGCCGCGGCCGGTGACGATGCCCTGGCTGGGTGTTGGCTCCGGGGAGCGGTTCATCAGCCTGTTCGCCACGTAGAAAAACGGCACCAGGGCGATGACGAACAGCACCCAGCCGAAGAACTCATGATCGTCGATGAGGCCGGTCTGCATGTTCGTCTCGTAGCCCATGAGGATGATGACGAAGATGCGGATCCAGTTCACCAGCAGGGCCATGATGATGGCCGTGGCGTGCAGGGCGATCCACTCGCGGATGCGGCTGAAGTTCAGGGCGCTGAACAGGGTGGAGAGGGTCAGCGCCACCACTAGGTAGCGCAGGCCGGAGCAGCCGCCGGCCACCTCGAAGGTGCCCACGTCCAGCAGGCGGATGAACACGCCGTCCACCTGGAAGTGGATGCCTCGGAAGCCCAGCAGGAATTCATTCACCACCACGGCCAGGTGCACCAGGGGGTCGGTGAGGTAGTCCCAGATGGGTACGGCGTAGTAGATAAAACCGATGGGGATGGCCAGGTGCCAGCCGGCGCGCCAGCCCAGCAGTGCGACGATGATGGCCCACCAGAGGAACACTGCCCCCAGTTGTTGGAGGATGAGGACGTTGACCACGTTGGCCATGGCGATGGCGACGGAGGACAGGGCGGCCAGGGCGATGCCCAGGTAGCTCGGGTTGAGTGGGAAGTGGTGGCTGCGGAGGACTCGGTACATGAGGAAAAGCGCCGCGCCGGCGACGAAGAGGCCGTGGGAGTAGGCTTCGTCGAAGACGAACCAACGGTTGACCATGACGGAGACGGGGAAGTAGACCGTTGCAACCACGAGGGCCAGGGCCGCGGCGATGATGGGGATGTCGGCGCGGAGGAGGGTTTGGCGGATTGTGGTTTGGGTTGTGGCCATGATTTCCGGGTCGTTTTATCGCGGCTTACGCCGCTCCCACATTGGTTATACATTCATTCGGTGCATCAAGATGCACCCTACGTTAGAACAATCTGGTTAGTTCCAGGGTGATGGCGTTTTCTACGTATTCTTGATCAGCGATGTCGGATGTTCTGTCCTGGCGGCGGATGGTGGCGCCGGCTTGGGTGTGGCGGTCGAGCATTCTGGCGACGCTGAGGCGGGCGCCGCGTAGGGTGTCGATCTGGCCGTCGCGGTCGTCGATGCGTTCCCAGGTGAGTCTGGGGGTGAGTGTTGTTCTGGGGGCGAAGCTCCAGCGCCAGGAGGCGTCGGCGCCGTAGCGGCGGCGCTCGTCGCCGGAGACCACCAGCTCGCGGCGGTCGTCGAAGGCGGTGACGCGGAAGGTCGACAAGCCTGTTTCGTACGTGCCGGAGGCGGTGAGGCGTTTGCTGATCGTGAGCTCGGGCTCGGGTATATCGATAAAGTTTTCCAGACCCGGAGGAATATCGGGCACGCCTGCGCCGATGCGGTCCGGGATTTCCTGGGTTTCGCGGTAGTCGAGCCGCGCTGTGAAGCTCCCACCGCGACGGCTGATGGCGGCGAAGTAGGTGTCGCCGAAGAAGCGTTCGCCGTAGCGGGCCTCCACGCTGGTGCGCTCATCGCTCCAGCGGAAACCGGCTTCCCAGTATTCGTTGCCGAAGCGGTCTCTGCCGTCGGCGCGGTTCACCGTCTCCAGCCCGCCGCGGGCGAGCAGGGTGAGGCGGCCGATGGCGCGGTAGCCCAGCTCGATGAAGCCGTCGTCGAAGTAGGTGGCGTCGTCGATGTCGTCCCGCGTGACGCGCTCGGTGCGGACGTTGCCCTGCCAGGAGAGTGGATCCGCGGCGCCGGGGCTGGTCACGTTGAAGCTGCCGATGTGGCGTGTGGTGTCCCGGGCGTCCTCGTCGTACATGGTGCGCCGGAATTCGTAGCGGGTCACCGAGTCGCCAACGGGGCCGAGGCTCTGGAACGCGTAGGGGCTGGCGCGCAGGGTGGTGGTGTCCTGTCGGTCCCCGGTGACCAGTTCGTTGTCGCCGGTGAGCACGCCGCTGATGGTTGTGGGCTGCTGGTCGTAGCGGGCGCCCAGGTCGAGGAACAGGAAGTCCTGCATCAGCGTCGTCGTGTTGTCCACATTGGCGTAATGGTAGACGTCGTTGCGGTCCGAGTCCTCCCAGTAGTGGAGGAGCTGGGCCTGGTAGTCCACCTGCGTGCGCGTGCGTTGGCGAATCTGGCAGAAGCTGAACGCCGGGATGAGCTGGCTGATGTGGTCGGACTCTTCCTCGCCCTCCGGGGCCAGGGTGACGTTGTCGCTGTAGGTCTGCCGGGCGGTGAGTGACGGGGCGAACAGGTAGGGCTGGCCCTGGCGATCACTGATGTACTGGCCGGCGAGGCCGCTGTCGCGGTCCCGTCCGCCGGGGAGCGGCAGGCTGCAGCCGGCCAGGGTCTGGGGGACGTCCTGTTCCCCGGCGAGCGCGCCCTGGAGTTCGGTGCGGGCCTGGGTGTATGCCGGTTGTGTCAGCGCCAGGACAAGGCCGGCGGCGGCCACCGAGGCGGCCGCGTAACGGCAGACCTTGCTCCTGTTTGCTGCGCTGGCGCCCATGCCACTCCGGATCCTTTAGTTTTCGTTGTCGCCGTAGCCGTAGTAGCCGCCGTAATCGTCGCCACCCATGCCCCCCAGGGCCTGGTTCAGCACCATGTTGATGGCCTTGTCAGGGTCCAGCTGATCCAAGGCCGTGGTGACCTGGTGGCGCAGGGTGGACGAGGACTTAACCACCACCACCACCTGGCCCATGTGGTGGGAGAGGGTGACCGCGTCCGGCGCCGCCAGAACGGGCGGGGAATCGAACAGGATGATGTGTCGCGGCGTCGGATCCGCTAGTTGCGACACCAGCCGGCCCATGCGCTCGCTGGAGAGCAGCTCCTCGCTGAGCGCGTGGCGGCTGCCGGCGGTGAGTACGGAAAGGGACTCGATGTTGGTGGGCATGATGAGATCCATGGGGTTCAGGCTCTCATCGGCCAGCAGGTCCAGCAGCCCGTGGTGCTTCTGGGCGCCCAGCACGCGGGTGAGGTGGCCGCGGGCCACGTCGCCGTCCACCAGTGTGACGGAGAAATCCGGATCCCGCGCGATGCTGAGTGCCAGGTTCAGGGAGGTGAACGTCTTGCCCTCGCCCTGGATGGCGCTGGTGACCATGATGAGGTTGCCGCGGTCCACCGGCATGACGCCGCGGCCGGTGGCGTTGCCCAGCAGCGGCCGCTTGATGCGGCGGTATTCGTTGCCGATGCGGTCTTCCATGGCCACGGTGGGGTACATGCTCTGCCGGCGAAGCTGGTTGATGTCCACCTTCAGGAGCGGCCCGCGGGGCTCGAAGCCCACACCGATGAGGTCCTTGCGGTCGCTGGTCGGTGGCGCACCGGTGGGGGGCGCATTCGGCGGCCCCATGGCGCCGCTGTCGTCGGCGCCGTCCCGCTCCTGGTGAGGCTGGTCGCGTTCCCGCTTTTTCTTGCGGCTCAGTGCCCGTTCAATCGTGCTCAAAACGGCAACCTCCTTGCCAACTGCTGAGCGTACTCGGCACCCCCATCCGCGAACATGGCGGCACCCGCGGCGGCGGCCACCAGGGTCATGGCAGCCAGGCCGAAGACGGTGATGGCGCCGAGCTTCATGCTCTTCTGCCGGCGTGTCATCACCAGGCTGACGGAGCCGAGGACGGGGCGGCCGGTGATCTCGGCGAGCATATCGCGGCGCTGGAACACCGGGCGAATCTGGTGGAGCAGGAACGCGAAGCCGCCACCCACGCCGAAGGACACCGGCAGCAGCGCCACCATGTAGAGGTCGCGTGGCGGGCCATCCGGCTCCTGTGGCGTACGAGGCGGGTCCACCAGGCGCATGTTCATGCCGCCCCCGGAGTCCGCTTCCGCGGTCATCTCCGCGGTGCTCAGACGCCCGAGCAGGGTCTGGTAGCGTTCCCGCGTGACGTTGTAGTTCCGGGTGAGGTCGTTGAGTCGAGTCTCTACCTCGGTGATCTCGTCCACCTGACTCAGTAGCCGTTCCTTGCGATCCCTCTGCTCTTCGATCTGGCTCTCCAGGGCGGCGATCTCGCCCTGCCAGTCGTTGAGGCGGATCTGCAGCTCCTGGAACACCGGGTTGGTCTCGATGGCGCGGTTCTCGCTGCCTTCCCCGGCCTCGGCAACGAGCTGTTCGCGCCGCTCTTCCCGGCGCTCGATCTGCGCTTCCAGGTTGCGGACGTCCGGGTGTTGCTCGGTGTAGCGCAGCAGGAGTTCGTCCAGCCGGTCGCGGTCCTCGCGGATCTGCTCATCCAGGGCCTGGACCTGGGGGTTGGCTGCCGGGTCCGGTTGTTCCTGACCGGTGCGCAGGGCGGTGAGCTGTTCCTCGATGCTGTTGACGCGCCGCTCTGCGGTGCGCTTCTGGGATTCGAGTTGCTCGAGCTGGTCTTCCGTGGCGCGCAGGCGCTGGTAGTAATCACGACCACCCTGGTCCGGCAGCATGCCCACGTTCTCGCGCTTGAACTCGGCGAGCCGTTCCTCCGCCCGCTGCAGGCGGCGCTCGTAGTCTTCCACCTGCCGCTCCAGGAACTCCGTGGCGCTGGTGGCGTCCTGCATGGTCATGCCCGCCGCTTCTTCCATGAGCAGATCCAGCACCGACTGCACCACCCCCCGGGAGCGGTTCGGGTCATCGGACTGGTAGGAGATGCGGTAAACCTGGTCACGCCGGCCCTGGTTGATGCTGATGCTGTTGCCAAGGTTGCGGATGATGCGATCCTCGTCCGCCGCCGTGCGGGCGCGGACCAGCAGATCGTTCTCGTTGGCGATGCGTTCCAGGTTCTCGCGGCTGAGCAGTGTGGCCGTCATCACCTGGAGCCGCGTCTGCAGGTTGGGCTCAATGGCCAGATCCGCCAGCAGCGGCTGCAGCATGGATTCCGTGTTGACTTGAACGCGGCTCTCCACCCGGTATTCGTCGGGCATGGTGAGCACGACGAAGGCGCCGGCCAGGCCCACGAGCCAGGCCACACCCAGGGCATACCAGCGGAAGCGCCAGGCACCGCGGAGTTCGCCGAGGATGAATTGATAGAGTTCATGCATGGTGAAGCGGTCTTCCTTGAAGAATGTCTTTCATCGAGCGTTATACGCCGCCGCAGCCCGCGGGCCCGGCGGGCGTCAGAAGAATGCCTCCGGGATCACCAGGATATCGCCGGGCCGCAGGGGCCGGTTCTGGCTCACGTCGCCGTCGTTGAGCAGATCATTCAGGCGAATTCGGTATTTCTGGGCGTCCTCCCCGGTACCGCGCACGAGCTGGGTTCTGTTGCCGGCGGCGAACTGGGTGAGCCCGCCCACCTGGATGATGGCGTCCAGCACCGTCATGCCCTCCCGGTAGGGAATGGCCTGGGGCTGCACCGCCTGGCCGATGATGCGGACCTGGTCGGAGTAGGTGCCGACGAAGCTCGTGACCATGACCGTGACCATGGGGTCCCGGATGAACTCGGAGAGCTGTTCTTCCAGGGTGTCTGCCAGCTCCGACGTGGTTTTTCCGGCAGCTCTGACGTCGCGCACCATGGGCACGGACACTTTTCCGTCCGGACGTACCGGGAGGCTCACGGAGAGGTCCGGGTTGTCCCGGACGTGGATCTGCAGTGCGTCCCCTGGGCCGATGACGTAGTCGCCCATCTCGGGGCGGTCCATGTCCTCGATCGGGGTGCCGGTGCTGCCACAGCCGGCCAGGATTGCCGCCGCCAGCACGGCCAGCAGAAGCATCGCGCGTTGTACCCACCCCATCGTCGTACTCCCTGTCAGAAATGCTCGTTGCGCCAGCGGCTTGTCATGGCCCTGCAGCCATCACCGATTGTTCATCATCCTGCCATTGGGAGGCGTAGACAAGCCCCGACCGCACCCTGTGCCGCCCGGTCGGATTTTTGTGTGACTCGGACGGGTTAGATGCCTCTAGTGTGACGTAGTTCACAGTTTGAGGCCAACGGGTTTTTGGAGGGGGAGGAGCGGACGTCGGTCCCACGGGACCGTAGGGCGGACGTTTACGTCCGCCGATTCGGCCTCGATGGGCCGCCTCGGCTTGCATGTCTTTTGACGGCGGACCTGAAGGTCCGCCCTACGTAAGGTGGGCTGGGGCTTGATGGGTGGTTTAGTTGACCACCGTGGATACTTCCTCGGAGAAGTCGCTGGCCAGGCCGTTGGTGTCCCGGACCTGCACGCGGAAATAGTACTTTTCCCCGGGGGTCAGTGTATTGATGGCCACGCTGGTATCACGGATTTCAGGGGGGGAGTCGACGGTCTGGAACTCGCCGTCCTCGGAGCGGTACTGCACGATGTACCGATCCACCTCGCTGGGGGAGAACTCTTCGCCGTCTTCACGGGTGGCCGGCGGTTCCCAGGAGAGGGTCACCTCGCCGCTGGTATCGGTGCCGTTGCCGGAGCCGTCGCCGATCAGGCTCTCCGAGTCGCTGGAATCCGAATCCTCGATGCAGCCTGCGAGGAGAACGGCCAGTGCCAGAACCAGCAGGGCAAGCAGCCGCCGATTCATGGGCAAAGTTTTTCCATTGCTGTAGTGCTTCAGCACGACATGCTCCTGACCGTGTCATCGTCACGAGGAATCTCGATGGGTGTGATGCTATGCACTTGCCCGGACCGACGATGTGCCGGCCGTCGCACAATGCGTGTGACGGAGTTCACAGTACGGGTGAATCAACCGTTCAAGGACCGATCCGGCCCGGTGCCACCGAGCGCAACCCGTTGATTGGGAAGATCTTCGCAAAGACGGTTCTTTCTTAGCGGTTCTTCGGGATCAATCCGTTTTTTTCTTGTTGACGTGCGTCAGGATCTGGCGCGAAAGCTTCGAGGTGTACACCACGTAGCGTTCCAGGCGGGAAACTCGTGCCCCGAGTTTCTCGATGCGGGCGTGGATATTGGATGCGGTCTCGTCATCCATGACGCCGCTGCTGCCCTGGCCGCCTTCGTTGACGGTTGTTTGAAGGGCGGTGTCGTCTTCGTCTCCGCGGACGCCGAAATCCTGATCCAGTTCGTTGATGACCTCCTGTACCGTATCGCTGTCGATGAAGTGGAGTTCCTCGAGGAATGCCATGAGCAGCAGGCGATCGCAGACGGTGTTGATCCGCCGCGGCACGCCGCCGGCGTATTCGTGCAGGGCCTCGAAGGCCTCGTTGCTGAACTCCGGATCGTTCTGCCAGCCAACCCGCTGCAGCCGGTGCTTGATGTAGTCGCGGGTCTCTTCCTCGTCCAGCGGGCCGAGGTGATACGTCGCGATGACACGCTGGCGCAATTGCCGCATGGACGGGCTCTGCAGGGTGCTGCGGAATTCCGGCTGGCCCACCAGGAAGCTCTGCAGCAGCGAGCCGCTGGAGGTCTGGAAGTTGGAGAGCATGCGCAGCTCTTCCACGGCGGCGGGGGGCAGGTTCTGGGCTTCGTCCACCACCAGCAGGCAGCGCTTGCCCTTGCGCTGGCACTCCAGCAGGAAGGACTCCAGTGCCAGCAGGCGTTCGGCCTTGTTGCCGCGAAACTCCAGGCCGAAGGCGGAACACACGGCGCGCAGCATGTCGTCGGCTTCCAGTTGGGTGCTGACGAGCTGCGCCGCGATGACCTCATTGCGGTTCAGGCCTTCGAAGAGGTTGCGGACGAGGGTGGTCTTGCCGGCACCCACCTCACCGGTAATGACGATGAACCCTTCAGCCTGCTCGACCCCGTACTCCAGATAGGCCATGGCCCGCTTGTGGCCACGGCTGCCGAAGAAGAAGGACGGATCGGGGCTGAGCTGGAAGGGTTTGCCGGTGAGGTTGTAGAACTCCTCGTACATGGTGTCTGGTCCAGAGGCCGATAATGTGGCCGTTGTTGTTTGGGCCGTGCTGTTTGTGGGTGGTGGTAGGCGGTGCATCAAGATGCACCCTACAATCTCATCAAGGCCCGGTCGGCGGACCTGAAGGTCCGCCCTACAGGCCACGCCGCCGTAGGGTGCATCTTGATGCACCGTCCGCACTCGCCGACACGACTACGCGACCTTACGGTCAGGCGATGCAAGTGTGCACACTGTCGCCGTTTGGTGCCAGGGGGTATGCCGGGTTCTGTGAACGGGTTCCAGGGGTCGCGGCTTGCGCCGCTCTTACGGGGCTGGATCCCGCGGCCGTAGGAGCGGCGCAAGCCGCGACCCACCTGCCCTCACTCCCGCAACTGCACTCGATCCAGGTAGAACGTCTTCTCCTCTTCCAGGTTGGAGGTGAAGATCGCGAACTCGGCGATGTCGCTGACATCCTGCTGCCGCTCTGCCGGTGCATCCCGGATGTCGGCGACGGGGATGGTGATATCGTTCCACCCGGGCTGCAGCAGGAAGCGGCGGTTGAAACGGTCGACGTAGGCGCCCCCGCGGTCGAAGTGCTCATGGTCGCGGATGGAGACGGTGATGGCGAGGGAGCCGTCCGGGACGTAGATGCTGAACTCCAGGGTCTTGTAGCCGCTCCAGTTACCGAAGGAGCGCCGCATGGTGGTGCCGGCGTAGCGGGAGGGTTTGAGGGGGACCCGTAGGGAGCGCTCGCCGACGCGAGCGATGCGGGCATCCGTCTGGCCGGAGGACCAGCGGCGGTCTTCGAAGGCGGTGCTGAAATCCGAGAGCACGGGGAACTGGATGCGGGCAACGCCCCGGTCCCACAGGGAGATCACGGGGTTGCGCATCTCCAGGAACAGGACAATGGCCACGACGGTGACCAGGATGCGCCGCGGCGCCCCGCCGGGCGCGGCCAGCGCCACGGTGATGGACGCACCGAGCACGTTCTGCCAGACGTCCCTGAAGGCGGCGGAGCGCCCGAAATAGGGCTGGATCAGCTCGATCATGCCGCCCAGCACAAACGCGCCCACAAGCACGATGGCCGCACGCACCGCGTATGAGTATCGGCGCACCGGCGGCAGTTGCAGCCCCACCCAGGCCAGGACGGCGAAGAAAAAGAGATGACCGAAGGCGTGCACCTCCGGCGCGAAAATGCGCCGGTACGGCCCGAGATCAATGAAGAACAGCGGGACGATGCCGGCGACGACAGCGAGTGCCAGATAGTAGTAGAAGCGGTGAGACACGTTGCGCCGGGTGTCCTTGTTTCAGCACGGATGTTCCCGAGCCTGCCGCCATCGGCCGGTTTGGGCAAGCGCGAAATGGATCAGGGGGCGTCCTGATGCACCGCCAATGGCCTCCGGAAACCCGCCTCGGCCGACGTGTCGGGGGAAGGTGCATCGAGCCGGTTTTCGGTGCATCAAGGTGCACCCCACGCCCGGGCCGTGCCCGCCGTGGGAGCGGCTTCAGCCGCGATCAACCGGTTCCGGACGCCCCTCACCCGGCAGAAACACCTCCTCCGGCGCCGGATGCCCGAGAAAACCCACCGGACTGGCGCTGAGCCCGTACGCTCCGGACTGAAACACCGCCACCAGATCCCCCACCTCCGCATGCGGCAACGCGATCCGGTCCGCGAGCACGTCCAGCGGCGTGCACAGGGGCCCGCTCACGGTAACGGGCTCCGCCTCCGGCTCCCGCAGCCGGTTGGCAATGGCCACGGGGTAGTTCTTGCGCAGCACCTGACCCAGGTTGCCGGAAGCCGCCAGGTGGTGATTCATGCCACCGTCGGTGATGAGGTAGGTGTGCCCGCGGGAAATCTTGCGATCCACGATCCGGGTGACGTAGACGCCTGCCTCGCCAACGATATACCGGCCCAGTTCGATGACCATGTGGGTGCCCGGCAGGGCGGCGGCGAGTTTCTGATCCAGGCTGTGCAGTCGCCCGGCAACGGCGGCCAGGTCCAGCGGCTTGTCGCCCGGGAAATAGGGGATGCCGAACCCGCCCCCCAGGTTGATGAATTCCGGTGCCCGCGGGGCGTCGCGCAACAGCTCCAGGGCCAGGTCCATGCTCCGCTGCTGAGCCTCGGCGATGACCTCGGCGTTCAGGTTCTGGGAGCCGGCGAAGATGTGCAGCCCGGCGAGTTCCAGGCCTTGGTCGTGGATGGCCCGGAGCAGTTCCGGCGCCCGCTCGGTGTCCACACCGAAGGGCTGCGCACCGCCGCCCATGCGCATGCCGGAGCCTTTGACCTGGAAATCCGGGTTCAGGCGCAGGCACACGCGTGGGGGACTCCCGGCTTTTGCGGCCAGCTCCGCAACGGTGTCCAGTTGGGTTCGGGATTCCAGGCCGATGGTGATGCCCGCCTCGATGGCCCGGGCGATTTCGTCTCTGGTCTTGCCGGGACCGGCGAAGGAGATGTCCGCAGGGGCGGCGCCCGCGGCGAGAGCCCGTTCAATCTCGCCTCCGGAGGCCACGTCCAGGCCTTCCACTCGCGGCGTGAGCCAGGCGAGCAGCTCCGGCATGGGGTTGGCCTTGATGGCGTAGGTCAGCCGCGCTCGTTCCGGCAGGTGATGGCGCAGCTGGTCCAGCCGATCCGCGATCACGGCGCCGTCGTAGGCGTAGAGCGGGGTACCGTGGCGCTCCGCGAGCGCTTCAACGCTCCGGCCGCCGATGTGCAGCACCGCGTCGGTACTGGCGAACGCCGGGGGAATGCGCGCGGTATCGGGCTGACTGGCCATGGTTCAGGCGCTTTCCGCTGTGAAGTGGTGGATGTGGCGCTGGCGCAGCGCGGCTCGATCGATTTTGCCATTGGGGCCGC
This sequence comes from Aquisalimonas sp. 2447, assembly GCF_012044895.1. NCBI lineage: Bacteria > Pseudomonadati > Pseudomonadota > Gammaproteobacteria > Chromatiales > Ectothiorhodospiraceae > Aquisalimonas > Aquisalimonas sp. 2447. The sequence goes on along the minus strand of NZ_CP050695.1, from coordinate 3,356,952 downwards.
GGGGCAGGGAGCCCTCCACGGGTACGAAATCGCCGGGCACCATGAAGGCCGGCAGCTCCTTCTGGCAGGCCTTGCGCAGGGCGTTGATGTCGTCAGTGCCCGTGGTGATGGCGAGGATGCCTTCACCGAGAACCGGGTGCGGGACGCCCACCACGGCGGCATCCTCCACCAGGCCGGTCCCGTGGAGGATTTCCTCGACTTCCGTGGGGCTGATGCGGTAGCCGGAGCTCTTGATCATGTCGTCCCGGCGGCCCATGAAATAGAGGAAGCCGTCTTCGTCCTGTTGCACGAGATCCCCGGACCACACGGCGGTTTGCTCCAGCGGCAGTTCGGGCGCAGGTGCCGGTGCGGGACGGAACCGCTGGGCGGTGCGTTCCGGGGCATTCCAGTAGCCCAGGGCCACCAGCGGGCCCCCGTGTACCAGCTCGCCGGTTTCGCCCGGGCCACAGAGGGCGCCGTCCGGGTGTACGACCTGGATGCGGGCATTGGGGATGGGCTGGCCCATGGAATCCGGCCGGCGGTCCAGTTCCTCCGGCGGCAGGTAGGTGGAGCGGAACGCCTCGGTGAGCCCGTACATCAGGAACACGCGGGTCTCCGGCAGCGTGCTGCGCAGCCGGTCCAGCGTGGTGCGGGGGAGTTTGCCGCCGGAGTTGGTGATGTAACGCAGATGTGCCGCGATACCGGCGGGCCACTTGCTCTGTACGAGCTGGTTCCACAGCGGCGGCACGCCGGCGAGGCCGGTGATGCGCGCTTCCTCCATCACCCGCAGCAGCTCCTTCGGCCACAGGTAGTCGTACAGGAACGCCGTGCCGCCGGCGTACAGGGCGGTGGTGACCTGGTTCAGGCCGTAGTCGAAACTCAGCGGCAGGGCGGCCAGGATCCGGTCATCGGCGGTATTGGCCAGGTACGCCACCACGCTCTCCACGCCGGCCACCAGGTTGCGGTGGCTCAGCACCACGCCCTTGGGCGGGCCGGTGCTGCCGGAGGTGTAGAGGATCAGCGCCGGGTCAGTCTCCACGCGGCGGGGCAGGGGCGCCGTTGGCGGCGTGTCGGTGAGTGCCTGCCAGCCGGCCGTCTCACAGTCGACGGCAATCGTGAGTTGGTCGGCGACGCTCTCCGGGATGGCGTCACCGTCTTGCAGGAGTTTCAAGCGCTGCCGGGAAGTGATCAGCCCCTGCGCGCTGCAGTCCCGGAGCACATGTGCCACCTGGTGGGGTTTCAGTGCGGGGTTGACGGGCACTGCGATGCCGCCGGCCAGGGTGACGGCGAACAGCGCCGCCACGGTTTCCGGGCGTTTGTCCAGGTACACCGCGACGCGCTCGCCCGGGGCCAGCCCGCGCTCGTGCAGCCTGCGGCCGGCGCGCAGCAGGTAATCCGCCAGTTCGGCGTAGGACCAGTGTCCGCGCCGCGTCTCCAGCGCGGTGACATCGGGTGTGCGCCGTGCCGATGCCAGCGGGATGTCGTGGAAGAGTGTGATCATCAAGCGTACCGCGCCGTCACGTCCTGCCCGTCGTTCTTGCAACCGGCGTCGACGTTCCTGATTTGCGACGGGGTCGACGGGTTGCCCTGCGGGGGGAACGGTAACATGCCCACCCGGCGCGTTGATCTTCACCGGCGCGCCGTTGATAATCCGGACGCGTCTTGAATCGGCGACAGTGTCGCCCTGTGAAGCGCTTTGCGAACCGGTGGCTGAATGCGCAGCGTCGAGGGGACTATTCACGCATGCCCACGCAGGAAGAAGTCAAAAGCATTCTCGATGAAGCGCTGGCGCTGGAAGGCCGCGCGCTGGAATTCGACCGGGATACCGAACTGCTGGGCGGCGTTCCGGAATTTGACTCCATGGCCGTGGTCTCGCTGATCGCCGCCATGGAAGAGCGCTTCGGCATCGTCGTCGACGATGACGACATCACCGCCGAGACCTTCGAGACCGTGGGCACCCTCGTGGATTTCGTGCAGTCCAAGCACCAGGCCCAGAAGGTGTCATGAGGATTGGCGTTTAGCGTAGGACCGTAGGGCGGACCTTCAGGTCCGCCAAACAACCGCTCACCCAAGCACGCACTCCGTAGGGTAGACCTTCAGATCTACCGTCTCAGCGGATCATTCGGCCGCCCGGATCCGGCCATAGGGGTTCCCAAGTCGCGGGAACGGCGGACCTGAAGGTCCGCCCTACGCAGGCTGGTCAGGCTGGGATATCGCGACTGACGTCGCTCCTGCGTTCGGCCATCGGCGTTTGCCTGCTACCACCCCGCAACGCCTGCGCGACGCGGTGGATGTCCTTGTAAAGCGGCCGGTCGGTGGTGATCGGTGGTGAGAGCTCCCGCACCCAGTCACGCAGTGCAACCGACGCCGGGCTGAAGCCGTCGTTGCCGAGAAGATCCATCCCCTGGGCCATGGTCAGCGCGCCGATGGCCTGCAGCTCGTGCAACTGGACGAGCGCATCGGCAGTCTTGCGGGCGGCGATGGTGCCCATGGTGACAACGTCCTGGTTGTTGGCGTTGGTGGGCACGGACTGGATTGAGGCCGGGTGCGCAAGGCTGCGCAGTTCCGCCACGATGGCGGAGGCCGATACCTGGGCGCCCATGAGTCCGCTGTGCAGCCCCGTGTCGGTGCCCTGCAGGAATGCCGGCAGCCCTCCGTTCTGTCGTTCGTCCGTAATTCGGGCGATCATGCGCTCGGTATGCACGGCGAGCTTGATGACTGCGTTGCTCAGACTGTCCGCCGCGAATGCGATGTGCTGACCGTAGAAGTTGCCGCCATGGAGCACCGCGTCCTCGTCCGGGTCGAAGATGGGGTTGTCCGTGACTGCGTTGATCTCGCGGTTGACGGTGGTGTTGTGGAAGTCGATGACATCCAGGATCGCGCCGAAGAGTTGGGGTGCGCAGCGGATGGTGTAGGGGTCCTGCAGTACGGCGTGGCTGTCGTGCACCGGTGCGGCGTCGTCCACTTGCTTGGGCAGGTACTGAGGCTGCGCAGGGATCAGCCGCTCGCTGCCTTCCGACAATGCCAGCAGCCGGCGGTGCGCCTCCTGCTGCCCGGGGTGCGGGCGCACGGCTCCGAGCGTTGACTGCCATGCCTCGAGGCGGCCGTGCAGGCATTCGGCATAGGCGACGGTGCAGCGCAGGGCGGTGTCCACGCTGCGCAGCGCCGCCTGGCCGTTCAGGGCGGCGATGCCGGTCATCGCTGCGGTGCCGTTGACCAGCGCCAGGGCGTCCTTCGCTTCGGGGGTCAGTGGTGTCCAGCCTCGCTCGGCCAGTGCCGTTGCCGAGGGCTTTCGGGTTCCGTTGTCGCAGACCTCGGCCTCTCCCATCAGTGCCAGTGCGATGTGCGCAAGGGGCGTCAGATCACCGCTGGCACCTACGGTGCCGCGGCAGGGCACGATGGGCACGAGGTCGGCGTTGAGCCACTGTGCCAGGCGGTCCAGCGTTTCCGGGCGCACCGCGGAGTGGCCCTGGGCCAGGGTGTTCAGGCGGACCGCCATGATGGCGCGCACGGAGGTTCGCTCCAGTTCCGGCCCGGTGCCGCTGGCCAGGTGGTAGATGAGGTTGCGTTGCAGTTCGCCGGCCTTGGATGGGTCGATATGGCGCCCGGCCAGCGGGCCGTAGCCGGTGGTGACGCCGTAGATCAGCCGGCGCTCGTCGATGAGGTGATCGAGCTGTTGCCGTCCCCGTTCGGCGGCCCGCAGAACATCCGCATCCAGCACCACGCCTGCGCCCAGGGCGATCCGCTCGATGTCGCTGCCGTCCAGCGGCTCGCCTCTGATGTGGATGGTGCTCAAGTGGAGGCCTCCCAGCCGTGGGGTTTGCCCGTCGTGGTGAAGTGGAGTTCGTTGACGAAGCGCCAGCGCGCCGGCCGTTCGGCGCTGGCGAGCTCGTTGCCCGCCCAGTCACGCAGTGCGGCTTCGGCCGCAGTCTCTTCGGTGCCCGCAGCCAGCACGATGGCGGCGCTAAGGCGTGGTTCCTCGCCGCCGTCATCCAGTTGCACGCTGCAGCGCTCCACCAGCGGGTGGCCGGCGATGCGGGTTGCGACATGGGCCGGCCGCACATTGCGCCCCGCCACCTGCACAACGGCGTCCTTGCGCCCCGTGGGCCGGAAGCGGCGGTCATCGCTGAACTCCAGGATGTCCTCCGGCTCGATGCGGACAGTCGCGCCGCTGACCGGGCGCCGCCGTTCCAGAGCATGTCCGTCCCAGCGCCAGTAGTCGAAGAGGGTGTACGGTTCATCGGCATTGAAGCGGAAGCCGACGCCGGCGGTTTCCGTGGAGCCGTAGATGGACAGCATCCGCTCCAGCCCCAGCGCGGTCATGTCGCGGATCAGCTCCGGCGGGCAGGGCGAGGTGGAGGTGACCGCCGAGACGCCGGCGGGCAGTGGACGCCCCAGGCGGCTCATCTGCCGCCAGCGCAACGGAAACCCGATAAGCCAGTCGCCGGCCTGCAGATCGGCGGGCGGCATGCCGGAGATGCTGCCCGCCCGGGACAGGGGCAGGTTCCGGTGCATGGGCAGCAGCACCGTGAACAGAAAACCGTAAATGTGGTGGGCCGGCACCAGGGAGACGATGCGACGCGCATCGGCCAGCAAATCGGCCAGCACCGCGATCTCCTGCTCGAGATCCTCGAGCCGGTGGGTGACGCGCTTGGGTTGGCCGGTGGTCCCGGACGTCCGGAACGTGACCGTACCGGTCTCCCGCATGCCGGTGGCGGCAAGATCGGCCCAGTCGATGATGCGCCGGTGGCGCAGGAGGTAGTCCCCCGCGCCCATGTCCTGCAGTCCGAAGCGCTCGGCGCAGTTGGTGGCCAGGGAGACCAGCTCGATGGAGTCCACCGGCAGTGCGTCGCTGCCGATGACGGTTTCGCCGTCCCAGCGGGTTGCATCCAGGTCCAGCAGACTGATGCCGCGCAGCTCCGCGAGCTCCTCCGCGATCAGGCTGCAGATCGCGGGCTGGAGGAAATTATGATCGAGTTCCAAGGGGCACCTGCTTGCGGCAGACCGGCCGCGGGTCACGGCCGGCCACCGTCAGAGACTTCTCAAACGCGCTTGACGAAGATCCAGAAACTGTTGCCCACCAGTGCCTTCTTCATGTGCACCTTCACCTTGGTGGGCTTCATTTGATAGTCGAACACGTACTCGAACATGGTGTTCATTTCGCCGCTCTTGACGCCTTCCTCGAAGCGGCCGCGGAATTCCTTGGAGTCCGTGCAGGGCGCGACGTCCGTGAAGAAGTTCTTGCCGATAACCGAATTCGGGTTACGGCCGGTGATGTCGCCCTCGGCGGCGTTGTACTGAAGGATCTTGCCGCTGCCGTCGAGCTGGATGGCGCCGAAGGCAAGCTGATCCAGGTCGCCGTCTTTCATGTTGGCCAGGGTGTTCTCGATGTTGTCGTTGCCGAACTGCACTACTTCCATGATTCACCTCGCAAAAACGCTGCACCGCTGTGCAGACCGGGTTGTATGATCATGCAGCGAGGGGTGCTCCCACATGACGTACCGGTATTGTATAGATAACCGTTACAGCAGACACCCGGAATGAGTGGCGGTGTGAACGGGTTCACATTTCCGTGGCCAGGGTGGGTCAGGTGCGAGGAATAGCCTTGGTGAGGGCATGTTGCGCCGGGGATCCGGGGGTATGGTCGCAGATTGCGCCGCTCTCCTGCGGGGCGTGGAGTGTCGCGGCTACGCACCCCGTGACCTTGCACGCGCCGGGAGCAGACCGCCAGTTGTCGTCTTACGCAGGATGGACCTTATACGTCCATTATGACCAACCTATAACGCATTGCGTGCATAACGCATCGCGTTATCATGCAACCATGATTCGGTCATTCAAGTGCGCGGACACGGAGGCGCTGGCGAATCGGCGCCGGGTCAATCGGTTCGCGAATCTTGAACGCGTGGCTCTTCGTAAGCTTCGTCAGTTGGAGGTGGCCGAGTGCCTGGATGACCTGAGGATTCCGCCAGCGAACCGTTTGGAAAAACTGAAAGGAGACCGTGAAGGTCAGTACAGCATCCGAATCAACCTCCAGTTCCGGATCTGTTTTCGATGGACTGACGCTGGGCCTGAAGACGTCGAGATTGTGGACTACCACCGCTGAGTGGTGGAGGCGATATATGAAGCGCTTGAAGCCTGTAACCCCTGGCGAACTTCTGCGCGATGAGTTCCTTGAACCCATGGGGATCTCACAGTACCGGCTCTCACGGGAAATCGGGGTGCCGCCGCAGCGCATCAGCGCGATCGTTGCTGGGAAAAGGGCGATAACGGCAGATACGGATCTGCGTCTGTGCCGCTTCTTTGGTCTGTCCAACGGCTACTGGCTGCGCGCCCAGGTTGCCTACGACACCGAAGTCGCCGAGGAAACGCTAGCGGAGACCCTCAAGCGGATCCGTCCCTGGACAGCCGCCTGACCCGGCATTACGCCCTTTCTGCGTGTTCGTCCACGCATTCAGCGTAGGGCGGACCTTCAGGAGCGCCAGGCGAAGCCTGGTCGCTTGGGATTGGTGGCATGGAGGCGGCCATGAAATTGCGAGAGGGACCCAGCGGGCCGTTGAGCCCGCCCGGTAGAGGTTGGCCACCAGCCGGAAGTGAGTCTTGCGCTGCAGTGGGTAACTGCTGTGGTGAAGCGTAGACAGCGAGTGTCCAGGCTGCGTGATTGAGCCCCGAAATCCGCGACATTGTGGGTGCCGACGGTGTCTGAAGACCGGAAGGCAGTAACGCTGCACTGTAGAGGCCTGGTGTGGTGTGCCCGCCGGGGTCCGAGAGCGGGGCATGGGCACATTGGGGTCCCCCAGGAACCTGGGAGGGCCTGTCGTCTCCGCCTAAGAAGTAGACGGTGCGGGCGACCGCTGATCCGCAGTCCGGGCCAGTGGTGGGAGCGTCCTCCTGCTGCTGGAGCGAAGGCTGAGGGCGCTGCGGCGGTATGGTGCTGCGAGGACAGCCAGAGCGGTGCCAGACGGGCGGCAGGCAGTCGGAGTCTCCCATAGTACCGGAGCAGCCGGGGAACGCGCCCCAGCGGACCCGGTGAAGGGGAAGGGGAGACCGTGTGAGTGGAGCTGTTGGAGGGACCGATGGCGGAGGCATTGGACTCTGATCTCATCTCAACGCGATGCCAACAGATAGCGGATCTGGCGCGGCGTCTTCCGGACAGGCCGCTTTTGACGTTGGCCCATCACATTGACGAGGCGTGGTTGCGTGAGGCGTATCGACGCACGCGCAAGGACGGGGCGCCGGGCGTTGATGGTCGCACGGGTGCCGCCTACGGCGAGGAGCTTGAGGCGAACCTGAGCTCGCTGCTGGAGCGGGCGAAGTCCGGGGCGTACCGGGCGCCGCCGGTGCGGGGCACCTCGATCCCCAAGGGTGACGGGAGCGAGCGCCGAGCGCTCGGCATTCCGACGTTTGAGGACAAGGTGCTCCAGCGGGCGGTGGCGATGGTGCTGGAGGCGGTCTACGAGCCGGAGTTCCACGAGGGCTCGTACGGCTTCCGCCTGGGACGCTCGGCGCACCAGGCGCTGCAGGCGGTCTGGCGGCCGTTGATGGCGATGGGCGGTGGCTGGGTGATTGATCTTGACGTGCGCAAGTTCTTTGACCGGGTCGACCATGGTCTGTTGCGGGAGGTGCTGCGTCGGCGGGTACGTGACGGCGTGCTGGTTCGGTTGATCGGCAAATGGTTGAACGCCGGCGTGCTGGAGGAAGGGCAGTGGCGCCAGCCCGGGCGGGGCACCCCGCAGGGCGGGGTGATCTCGCCGATGCTCGCCAACATTTTCCTCCACGAGGTGCTGGATACGTGGTTCGAGGACAGTGTCCGGCCCCGGTTGCGCGGTGAGGCGCACCTGGTGCGTTTTGCCGACGATGCGCTGCTGGTGTTCGCCTGCGAGAGCGATGCCCGGCGGGTGATGGAGGTGCTGCCCAAGCGTTTTGCGCGCTACGGGCTGGAACTCCACCCGGAGAAGACCCGGGTTGTGCGGTTCGACCGGCCCGGATCGGGCGGAGGACCGCACCCGGAGACCTTCGATTTTCTCGGCTTCACCCACTACTGGGGGCGGTCGAGGCGAGGGCGCTGGTGGTCAAGCGCAAGACGGCGCGGGATGGCTGCGCCGGGCCATGCATGCAATCGATCGTTGGTGCTGTGTGATGCGGCATCACCCCGTGGTTGAGCAGTGGCAAGCCCTGAACCGCAGACTCCGGGGCCACTACGCCTACTTCGGCGTGCGTGGTAACTTTGCAGCGATCGACCAGGTCCGCTCCCAGGCGATGCGCTCCTGGCACCGATGGCTGTCGCGGCGCTCGCAGAAGGCGGCGATCCCGTGGTCGGAGTTCTCCCGGTTCCTGGAGTGTTACCCGCTCGCCCGGGCCAGGATCTGCGCCACGTAGCGAAGCCACTCACACGAGGAGCCACTTGCGGGAAACCCGCACGAGTGGATCTGTGGGGGCCGGCCGGGTAACCGGCCGGCCTACCCGACGAGCGCCAGGCGAAGCCTGGTCGCTTGGGATTGGTGGCATGGAGGCGGCCATGAAATTGCGAGAGGGACCCAGCGGGCCGCAGAGCCCGCCCGGTAGAGGCTGGCCACCAGCCGGAAGCGAGTCTTGCGCTGCAGTGGGCGACTGCTGTGGTGAAGCGTAGACAGCGAGTGTCCAGGTTCCTGGGGCGTTACCCGCTCGCCCGGGCGCGGATCTGTGCCACGTAGCGAAGCCATGCACACGAGGAGCCACTTGCGGGAAACCCGCACGAGTGGATCTGTGGGGGCCGGTCGGGCAACCGGTCGGCCTATCCGACGTCCGCGAACACTTTCTGATCGGGTCATGCTTTGCGGACCTGGTGTTGCGTGGGGAGGCGGCCGTGCTCCTGGGCATTGCCACCATCGTGCTTGCTGCCAAGGAGCTTCTTCTGCGTCGGCTGACGACGAAGCGATTGTTGAACGGGACAGCTCTGCTGCTCGTGGTGACGCGGGGATGGAGCCGAGAAGGTGGCGCTCGTGACCGAACAGGTAAGGAGTGATAGTTCCTGCATCCGCAACTTGACATACCATATATGGTATCCATACTATTTTTGTTATGTGAGAAATATTCGAGCACAGGAAAGTGGCAAAGAGCCTGGCGGCAGCACCTGCCGAGGTTCAGAAGCGCTACGAGAAATGGAAGGACATCGTCGCCATCTCCGGGCCTCAGGGGCTGCGCCATATACGGGGCTTTAATGATGAGGCCTTGTCAGGTAGGTGGAAAGGATTTCGGTCCTCGCGACTCAATATTCAGTACCGCGTCATCTATCGTGTACAGAAGGATCAGGTGCTGGTAGCAGTCGAGAAGATAACTCCCCACGATTACGGGAGGAAATGAAATGAGCGAATATCGTAAAGCGAAGAAGCGAGTTGAGGTTTCTGTTGGTGAGTCAGTCCGGATCCTGCGTGAATTGCAGGAGATGAGTCAGAATGGTCTGGCGACGGCTACGGGGATACCTCAATCCACCATTTCTGCCATCGAGAATGATCGCGTACGGCTTGGTGTAGAGCGCGCCAAGGTCCTGGCGAGGGCTTTGCGGTGTCACCCCGCAGTTCTGGTTTTTCCTGGTTGGGAAGTCGAGGACGAGTCAGCCGCATAACCAGTCGGTCAACCGGACGCCAAAAGCGTATCGCGTCTGGTTCCCTCCGCTTGGGCTACGGCGTCGGACATCACGGGAGGAGACTGGGCTTGCCCCGGCGTCGTGGGAGCGGCGTCAGCCGCGATACCTTCCAGATCGGAGTAGGAGCGGCGCAAGCCGCGACCATTGTCCAGCGCTTCAGTACCGCTTGTTCCGCTCCCAATACAGCGCCGTACGCACAATGACGTCCAGGTCATCGTGCTGCGGCTGCCAGCCGAGCTTTGCGCGGATCCGGTCGGCATTGGCGACCAGACGGGCGGGGTCGCCGGGCCGGCGGTCGGCGTAGGTCACGTTCAAGGGCGCGCCGTTGACGCGGTTCACCGTCTCCAGCACCTCCAGCACGCTGTAGCCGTGGCCGTAGCCGCAGTTCAGGGTGAGAGAGGCGCCACCGTCGCGGAGGTGATCCAGCGCGAGGACGTGGGCATGCGCCAGGTCCTCCACGTGGATGTAGTCGCGGATGCAGGTGCCGTCGGGGGTGGGGTAGTCGGTTCCGAACACCTGCAGCCCCTCGCGCACGCCGGCGGCGGCTTCGGCGGCCACCTTGATCAGCAGCGTCGCCTTCGGGGTGGACTGGCCGATGCGCCCGTCCGGTGCCGAGCCGCCGACGTTGAAATAGCGCAGGCTCACGTGCTCCAGCGCGCCGGCAGTGGCGAGATCCTGTAGCATCCACTCCGTGGCGAGCTTGGAGCGGCCGTAGGGATTGATGGGGTTGAGCTGCGCGTCCTCGCTGGCGGCGTCGCCGTCCACCTCGCCGTAGACGGCGGCGGTGGAGGAGAACACGAACCGCCGCACGCCCTGGGCCACGCAGGCCTCGAGCAGGATGCGGCTGTTGTTGGTGTTGTTGCTGTAGTACTTCAGCGGGTCGGCCACCGACTCCGGCACCACCGTCTTGGCGGCGAAGTGCATGACGGTGTCGATGCCGTGCTCCCGCAGCAGGCGGTTCACCAGTTCGGCGTCGCCGGTATCCCCCACCACCAGTTCCGAGCCTTCGGTGGCCTCCCGGAACCCGGTGGAGAGGTTGTCCAGGATAATGACCCGCTCGCCGCGGGCTGCAAGCTGGCGGGCCACGTGGCTGCCGATGTAGCCGGCGCCACCGGTGACGAGAATGGCTGATTCGTTCAAGACGTTCCCCTGTCTGGGCTGGACGATGACGGTTATTATGGGCACCCCGCCGGGGAGGGACAACAGCGGCCCGCACGCGGCGACGGCCATTCCCTGTTCAACCAGCGGGAGCGATGACAATGGAGTTTCTCGATCCCTGGCTCTGGTGGCTGCTGGCCGCCCTGGCCTTGCTCATTATTGATCTCCTAGTCATTGGCGGCAGCGGCGGTTTTCTGCTTGCGCTGGCGGTAATGGCGTTTGCCGGGCTGATAGCGGCCCTGGTCGGGGCGTCGCTGGTGGTGCAGATGGCCACTGCGGCGGTCACCGGGATTGTCGCCCTGCCGGTGCTGCTGTGGGCGTTCGGGGCCATGGCCAAGGGATCGCCCGAGACGGGCAACGACGACCCGCGCCTTCGCACCACGCCTGCCGTGGTGACCGAGCACAATGGTCAGCTCGGCGTGTACTTCCTGGGCGATTTCTTCCCCGCGCGCCACACGGACAACAGCGCTCTGGTCGAGGGCGAGGAGGTCCTCATCGACCATTTCCAGGGCATCACGGCGATGGTGCGCCCCGTCAACGAGGCCGCCGACAGCAGCACGAACGGAAAATAAAGGAGCTCCTGCATGGAAAACCAACTGGGCGAAATGACGCCCTTGATCGTCACCGCCATCATTCTGCTGCTGGTCATCATCTTCCTGGTCAAGGGCCTGGTGATGGTGCATCAGCGCCGCACCATGGTGATCGAGCGGCTGGGCAAGTATCACCGCACCCTCGAACCGGGCCTGCGGTTCATCATCCCCTTCGTGGATCAACCGCGGCAGGTGAGCATCCTGCGTTTCGTCAATGGCGAGCCCTTGATTACCCGCGAGCAACTGGTGGACATGCGCGAGGTGGTGCTGGACTTCCCCAGCCAGAACGTCATCACCCAGGACAACGTCAACGTCCAGATCGACGGGGTGCTCTACTACCAGATCATGGACGCCCAGGCCGCCGCCTACGGCACCGAGAACCTGGTGCTGGCCATCCAGACCCTGGCACAGACCTCCCTGCGCTCGGAAATCGGCACCATGGAGCTGGACAAGATCTTCGAATCCCGCCAGGACATCAACAACCGCCTGCAGACCACCATGGACGAGGCCGGCGGCAAGTGGGGCGTGAAGGTCAACCGCGTCGAGATCCGCGACATCGACGTGCCCAACGAGATCCGCGAGGCCATGAATTCGCAGATGGTGGCCGAGCGCAACCGTCGTGCCACGGTGCGTGAGGCGGAAGGCTACAAGCAGGCGGAGATCGAGCGCGCCGAGGGCGACAAGCAGGCCGCCATCCTCAAGGCCCAGGGCGAGCGGGACGCCGCCATCGCCAACGCCGAAGGCGATCGCAAGGCCGCGGTGCTAGTGGCCGAAGGCGAATCGGAGGCCATCGCCAAGGTCATGAGCTCCACGGAAGGCGCACCCAACAGCACCGAGATGGCGGTGAACTACCTCATCGCCCAGCGCTACATGGAAACCCTGCCCACCATCGCCAAGGACGGGGAGCGCGTCTTCCTGCCCACCGAGATGACCTCCCTGCTCAGCTCCATCGGCGGCATCCAGGAGCTGCTGAAGGCCGGCAAAACCCCCTGATCGGAGAGGCGTAGGCATCAGGCGTAGGGCGGACCTTCAGGTCCGCCATCACCGGACAGGCCGGCCGGGGTGGCCGATCCGCGGCCGACACTGTGGACCTGAACGTCCACCCGACGCCTGACTATCGCGACTGACGTCGCTCCCACAGCCACCGGGAAAGCACACGGCCAAAACCACCCCGTGGGCGCGACGTCAGTCGCGACGTTCCACCACGATTCAGTCGTACCAGAACGCGCCAGCGTAGTGGGCGCGAATGGTCTCGTCTTTCGTGATGAGCTCGCCTTCAACCAGCGCCGCCTGAGCGACAATCAATCGATCAAACGGGTCACGCGTCCAGTTGTGTCGCTGCGCCTCCTGCACAACGGCGTAGAACGGTGCATTGCAGACCTGGAGCCCCAACGCGGGCGCCAGGGCGTCAATGACCGGGAGTGCTGGCTCACTCACGCGGCCGATCTCATGAAGGTACTGCAGTTCCAGCCTGACCATCGGTGAGATCAGTAGTCGTTGGGCGGCCTCGATGCGCTCTGCAACCCCTGTGGGTACCCCTTGACGCCCATCACTGTACAGCCAGACGAGTACATCAGTGTCCAGATAAGTCACGGTCGCCATTCGCCGGACCAATCGATGTGCACAGCGTCGTCTTTGGGAACCTTCAGATAGTCCGAGTGCGGCCGGAGAAGAGACAGCCGTGGCGGTTGATCGGCTGTAATCCGGATGCGGCGCCCCTTTCGCTCTACCTCGACGGTTTCTCCGGAAGCCAGCACATGGTCCAGAACCCGATACAGGTCCGCCCGAAGACGGGTCGGCGAGAGTTCTTCAGTCATGGTCGCTGCCTCTGGTGTACGTGATTTGCATCAAGCGTACGCTTTTGCCGCAGAGCTCACAAGAAGATGAGGCGAGCCTGGACCGGGTGGGCAATAGTGAGAATGGCAGTAACCGTAGGGCGGACCTTCAGGTCCGCCATCCACGGATTTGCAAACCGGGTGATTGTTCGAAGTCACCAACGGTGGACCTGAAGGTCCACCCTACGGGGCTACGGGGCTACGGGGCTACGGGGCTACGGGGCTACGGGGCTACGGGGCTACGGGGCTACGGGGCCGGCTCCGCCCCGGGGCATCCCTCAGAACTGCGCCACGTCCATCGCGCCCACGGCATCATCCCCGGCGAGCACCGCCGGCAGCAGGGCGGCGGCGCGGGGCAGGATGTGCTGGGCATAGAACCGGGCGGTGACGATCTTGGTCTCGTAGAAGCCCGTCTCCGCTGTGCCGCCATCCAGCGCGGCACGGGCGATGAGCGCGGAGCGCGCCAGCAGCGCACCGCCGCAGACGTAGCCGGCCAGCATCAGGTACGGCACTGCGCCAGCCGAGGTTGCCGCCGGGTTCTCGCCGTGGGTGCGCACCACGTACTCGGCGGCCTCCCGCAGGGCGTTGATACCCGCGGTGAGCGGTTCGTGGATGGCGCGCACGCCCGCATCACCGCTGCCCTCGAGCTCCGCGGCCAGGCCCTCCATCTCGGCGAGCATGGCGTGCATGGCCTTGCCGCCGTCCTTGTAGGTCTTGCGCCCGATCAGGTCGTTGGCCTGGATGCCCGTGGTGCCCTCGTAGATGGTGGTAATCCGCGCATCCCGGTAGTGCTGCCCCGCACCCGTCTCCTCGACGTAGCCCATGCCGCCGTGGACCTGCACCCCGAGGCTCGCCAGCTCCTGGCCCACCTCCGTGCACCACCCCTTGACGATGGGGATGAGCAGATCCACCCGCGCCTGGTGCTGTTCGCGCTCCTTGGCGTCCGGGTGCCGACGGCTGATGTCCATGGACCACGACGCCGAGTATGCCAGCGCTCGCATGGCTTCGATCTGCGAACGCATGGTCAGCATCACGCGCTTGATGTCGGGATGGTGGAGAATGTTCACTTTCTGCGCCGGATCGCCGCCGGCGGGGGTGCCCTGGATGCGCTCCGAGGCATACCAGCGCGCCTGCTGGTAGGCGCGATCAGCGATGGCGAGCCCCTGCACGCCGACCTTGTGGCGGGCCTCGTTCATCATGGTGAACATGTACATCAGCCCCTTGCCTTCCTCGCCCACCAGGTAGCCGATGGCGCCCCCTTGGTCGCCGTAGGACATGGTGCAGGTGGGGCTCGCGTGGATGCCGATCTTGTGCTCGGTGTTCACGCAGCGCACGTCGTTGCGCTCGCCCGGGTTGCCGTCGGCATCGGGCAGGAACTTCGGCACGATGAACAGCGAAATCCCCTTCACCCCCGCCGGGGCATCCGGCGTGCGCGCGAGCACCAGGTGGACGATGTTCTCCGCGCAGTCGTGCTCGCCCCAGGTGATGTAGATCTTCTGCCCCTGGACGAGATAGTGGTCGCCCTCGGGTGTCGCGCGGGTGCGCACCGCGGCGAGATCCGAGCCCGCCTGGGGCTCGGTGAGGTTCATGGTCCCGGACCACTCACCGGAGACGAGCTTGTGGAGATACGTCGCCTGTTGCTGCTCGGTGCCGTGGGCGTGCATCGCCTCGATGGCGCCGGCGGTGAGCAGCGGCCCCAGGGCGAAGCTCATGTTCGCCGCCTGCCACATCTCCTGGGTGGCGGTGGCGACCAGCTCCGGCAGCCCCTGGCCGCCGAAGTGCTCGTCACACTGCACGCCGTTCCAGCCGCCCTCGACGAACTGCTGGTAGGCGTCGACGAAGCCCTCGGGCATGGTGATGGCGCCGTCGTCCCAGCGCACGCCGGTCTGGTCGCCGGACTGGTTCAGCGGTGCGAGCACGCCACCGGCGAACTTCGCCGCCTCCTCCAGTACCGCATCGACCAGCTCCGGGCTCGCCTCCTCGAACCCCGGCAGCCCATTGATGGCGTCGAAGTCCAGCAATTCCTGCATCACGAAGCGCATGTCGCGCGTGGGGGCGGTGTAATCGGTCATGATGTGACTCTCTCTCTCTCTCTCGAATTCAGTTGATGACCAGCACCGGGCAGTCGGCGTAGTGCACGACCTTGTTGCTGACGCTGCCCATGATGAGTTCGCGGAAACCGGTCAGGCCCCTGCGGCCAATGACCACCAGCGGGGCATCCAGTTCACGGGAGCGCTCGATGATGCAGTGGGCAGGGTCGCCCACGGTCACTTCGTCCCGGGCGGTGATACCGGCGTCCTGCAGGGCCTTGGCCGCCTTCTGCGCGACCTCCGCGGCCTGCCGCCGCCGATCATCCTGGATGTCCTTCTTGCTGATCTGGCCGGTGGCCATGAGTTCCGAGGGCATGACATCCCGGTCCACGGCCACCGACAGGGTGATGACTTCGGCGCCGCTGGCCGCGGCCAGCTCGCGCGCCGCCTGCAGGGCGCGCTCCGCCGTGTTCGAGCCGTCCACCGGGACGAGAATGGTGTTGTAGAAGCCTTGCTCCGTCATGATTGAGTCTCCTCCGGGGGCGCCGGATCGGCGGCGCCCCGTGTCCTGGTTAGTCCTCGCCTTCGACCTTTTGTGCCGGACGCCGGCCGTGCTCGTCACGCGGCTCGCGGCCGAAGAGGTTGGTCTTCTCCACGATGATGTACAGCAGCGCGCCGGCGGCAAGGCCCCAGCCCGCGCCGTAGACCGCCAGCACCACGGCCATGACGCCGCCGACACCGCGCTCCACCTGGGTTTCGAGCTGCTCCAGGCCGACCATGATGCAGATGTAGCCGGTGAGCAGCAGCGTCAGTGACAGCGCGATGGGCAGCACCGGCTGGAAGAACGACACCAGCGGCAGGATGAACAGGGCGATGAAGCCCGTGACCCAGAACGTGCCCGAGCCGCTGTGGATGGACTCCATGGCGTTGCGACCGTACTTGTAGCGCTCGGCCATGGTCGCGGCGACGGCGGTCCAGATGGGGCCGGCCAGCCCCGGGTAGGGGGCGAAGAACGCGTGCAGGGCGTTACGGATGGCGGTGACCAGGTGCACACGGTCGATGTCGGTGTCGATCTTCTCGTCCTGGCGCAGGTGGTCCACGCGGTCGAGCAGGGACTTGCCGACGATGATGTCGCCGAAGGCGATGATGTAGGCGATCAGCGCCGTTGGGATGGCCAGCATGAAGATGTCCAGCCCCGGGAAGCCGACCATGAACGGCAGATAGCCCCACATCTCCGCGAACGCCGGCTGGGTGATGCCGAACTCCACGTCGGGGAAGGGATACTCCATGACCAGGAAGCCGACGATGATGGCCACCACCATGCCGGGCACCATGCCGTAGTTGGCCACCTTGCGGGCCAGGTCGGACTTGTCCACCAGGTGCTTGAAGGACAGGCTGAACATCAGATAGGCGCACACCAGACCGCCGATGATCAGCGAGATGGGCGTCTCCGCCAGGCGGCCGCCTTCCTCGATTTCACCGATGATCGCGGCCACGCCGGCACCGATGATGATCCCGCCCTTCATGGATCGGGGGATGATGTTGACCAGCGTACTGCCCAGCCGGGTCACTCCCAGGATCAGGAAGATCAGGAACACCAGGAACTGCAGGGCGAATAGGGCCTGGATCGCCTCGGGCCCGGGCTCGAAGTCCCCCAGAAACAGCACCACCACCGGGATCGCCGGGGTGATCCAGCCGGGGACGAACGGCACGCCCATCAGCGCCGGCAGCAGGAAGCCGATGCCGCACACCACCACGTAGGCCAGGGCCACGTCGTAGGGCAGCCCGAGGTATTGTTCCAGCAGCGGGATCATGCCCAGGCTGACCACGAACATGATCAGGCCCTGGATCATTTCCGCCATTTCCCACCGGTAGTGGATGAACGGCAGGCGAATCTTGAACGGGCCGGCAGGCCAGTAAGGCTGCTCCTCGCCGTGCTGGCGCTTGTAGAGTTGCATGGGGTCTCCTCCGTGCTCTTTGATCGAATGCTGGGATACACGCCGCCCCGGCGGCGCCGGCGGGCGGCGCCTCGGGCGGAGCGACTGGAGTCATCGGCAGTGGTGGCTGGCTACAGTCCCTTCGCCTGGTCGCGCAGCCGGAATTTCTGGATCTTGCCCGTGGACGTCTTGGGCAGCTCGCAGAACACCACCGTCTTCGGCGACTTGAAGCGCGCCATGTTGTCGCGGCAGAACTGGATGATGTCCTGCTCGGTGACCTCCTCCTGGCCGGGGTGCAGAGTCACGAACGCACAGGGCGTCTCGCCCCACTTGTCGTCCGGCCGGGCGACCACGGCCACTTCCATGACGGCGGGGTGGCGGTAGAGGGTGTCCTCCACCTCGATGGTGGAGATGTTCTCGCCGCCGGAGATGATCACGTCCTTGAGCCGGTCCTTGATCTCCACGTAGCCGTCCGGGTGCCACACGGCCAGGTCGCCGGTGTGATACCAGCCGCCGTGCAGCGCCTTGTCCGTGGCCGAGGGGTTCTTGAGATAGCCCTTCATCACGGTGTTGCCGCGCATGAAGATCTCGCCCATGGTCTCGCCGTCCTGCGGCACCGGTTCCATGGTCTCGGAATCCGCCACCATGACGCCGTCCAGGGTCGGATAGCGCACGCCCTGACGGGCCTTCAGCCGGGCCCGCTGATCCAGTGGCAGTTCGTCCCACTCGTCGTGCCAGGCACACACCATCACCGGCCCGTAGACCTCCGTGAGGCCGTAGACATGGGTGACGCTGATGCCCATCTCCTCGACACCGCCGATGACCTGGGCCGGGGGCGCGGCGCCGGCGGTCATGGCCTTGACCTCGTGGTTGATGCCCTGCTTGGAGGCGTCGGGGGCGTTCAGCAGCGCGTTCAGCACGATGGGGGCGCCACACATGTGGGTGACACCGACTTCGCGGATGAGCTGCAGGATCTTCTCCGGGTCCACCTTGCGCAGGCAGACATGGGTGCCGGCGCAGGCGGTGATGGTCCAGGGGAAGCACCAGCCGTTGCAGTGGAACATGGGCAGCGTCCACAGATAGACGGGGCTGTGGCCGAGGTCCCACACCATGGTGTTGCCCACGGCGTTCAGGTAGGCACCGCGGTGGTGGTAGACCACGCCCTTGGGGTCACCGGTGGTGCCGGAGGTGTAGTTGAGGGCGATGGCGTCCCACTCGTTGGCCGGGCCCTGCCACTGGAACTGCGGATCGCCCTCGGCCAGCAGCGCCTCGTAGTCCAGGTCGCTGAGCGGCTCGCCTTCGCCGTATTCCGGGTCGTCCACGTCGACCACGAGGATGTCCCGGTCCACGCGGCTCAGGGCCTCGCGGATGACGGCACCGAACTCGCGATCGGCAATGAGCACGCGGGCCTCGCCGTGGCCCAGCATGAAGGCGATGGCCTCGGCGTCCAGGCGGGTGTTGAGGGCATTCAGCACGGCGCCGACCATGGGCACGCCGAAATGCACTTCCAGCATTTCCGGGATGTTCGGCAGCATGGCGGCGACAGTGTCGCCCTTGCCAATGCCGCGGTTCTGCAAGGCACTGCCAAGCCGGCGGCAGCGCTCATACGTCTGCGCCCAGTTGCGGCGCACGGCACCGTGGATGACGGCGGTGCGCTCGGGGTAGACACTGGCCGTGCGCTCGATGAAGGTGAGCGGCGACAGGGGCGTATAGTTGGCGGGCGTGGGATCCAGATGCTGCTCGAAGATGGATGAAGCGGCCGGATTCATTGTGTCTTCTCCTCGTGACTGTTGATTGATCGAAGAATTTTTCGTTGAAACCTAACAGCAGTTTCGTAATTGTGCAATAAAACGAAGACAATATAGTAAAAATACGATATATGACTTGGGATATAACGGACGTTCTTGCGCGCACTCTGGGTAGCGCCATGCTGGAGCCCGATCACGCAGGACGTGCGCGTGGCGTGGCGGAGTTCCTGGATGCCCTGTTCCCGGAGCAGGTCTACGCCGTCTTCCTGCGGCGGCTCGATGGAGTGAGCTTTCAGCCGGTGGCCGGCTTGCCGCGTTTGCAACACGGCGTGGTGACACGTTCGGGCGGCGGCGATGACCGCCGCCTTCGTGAGTGCCTGCCGGCCTGTACCCTGATGCCCCGCAGCGCGGTGGTGGAACGGTGTCCGCACTCACCGCTGCTGGCGCGGCTGGGCCGCGCCGTGCCTCATACCGAATGGCATTTGGTGCGTGGCTCCCTGGCCGACGGCGGTGACGTGCTGTTCGCCCTGGCGGAGCCGTTGTCTCCGGGGGTGTCGCCCGTGGTTACGCTGCTGGCGGGGCTGTTGCAGACCGGCGCCGGCGCGGAGGGGGGCGAGGCGGCACCGCCGGAGACCCATCTGCTGTGGCAGGATCCGTGTCCCGGGCTGCTCTTCGACGGCAGCGGCGAGCTGCTGCTGGAAAACCCCGCCGCCACCAGCCTTGCCGCACAACTTGGTCTGGACACCGCCCGGCACCTGCTGCCCGGCAACCACGCGGCCCTGTTCCGCTCGGCGGTGCAGGGCGCGCGGGCCATTGCCGAAGTCGAAGCGGACGTCGGCGGGCGCATTCTACTGTGGACCTACATCCCCTTTGCGGACTGCCGCCGGGTTGCCGTCCGCGGTCGGGATGCCACAGAGCAGCGGCGGGCGGCACGCTGGTCCAGGAAGGTGGACCGCATCCACCGGCTCATCACCGAGAACACCACCGATTTGATCTCGCGGCACGATCGCGCAGGCACGTTTCTCTACGCCTCGCCTGCGTCGCTGCAGCTCCTGGGACGGATGCCGGCGGATCTGGAAGGCCAGCCGTTGAGTGCGCTCATGTCCCCGGCCGAGCGCGAGCAGCACGACGCCGAGGCGAGTGCGGCGCTGGTGGAGCGCGGCTTTCATACCATGACCTGCCGCCTGCGCCACGCCGAAGGCGATTACCGCTGGTTCGAGATCGCCATGCGGGCGATCCGCGACACCTACAGCGGCGAGATCGCCGAACTGGTGTGCATCTCCCGGGACGTGACCAAGCGCCACCGGGCGGAGGAGGAGACCCGGCGGCTGGCCGCCATCGTTGCCGCCACCACGGACCTGGTGCTGTTCTCCGATGCCCAGGGTGAGGTGCTGCATTTCAACCGCGCCGCCGGCGATTCCCTGGGCTTGCAGCATCCACTGCAGCGGCCCATCGAGATGGCCGATCTGGTGGCGGACGATGATCGCGAGGATTTCGTTCGAACGGCGTTGCCCACGGCCCTGGAGCAAGGCCTGTGGCGGGGGGACCTGCGGCTGAAAGGGCGCGGCGCGGTGGATTCGTTCCCCGTCTCCATGGTGGTGATGTCCCACCGGGGAGACGGCGACGCACCCCAGTACGTGTCCATCATCGCCCGGGACATGACCGACCGGGAGATGCGCGAGGCCCAGGCCCGGCAGCACCAGGACGAGCTGGCCCACGCCGCACGGCTGAGCACCATGGGAGAACTGGCCTCGGGCATTGCCCACGAGATGAACCAGCCCCTGGCCTCGATCATGAACTACGCCCGTGCCTGCCGGAATCACCTGGAGCGCGCGGAGGCGACGGACCGGGCGCATCTGCAGGACGGGCTCAAGCGCATTGATGACCGCGCCCAGCACGCCGCCGAGGTCATCCAGCGCCTGCGTGCCTTCATTCGCAAGGACCGACGGCAGATCGGCGCCGTGGCGGTGGAGCCGGCCATCCGTTCGGTGATCGACATGGTGGCCTGGGAAGCCCGGCGCAGCGGCGTGCAGGTGGACTGGGACGCGGGTGCCCTGCCGCAGGTAGTTGCCGACCGGGTGCTGCTGGAACAGGTCCTGGTCAACCTGATCCGTAACGCTATCGAGGCCAGCAGCGACGCGCACGGCACCGCCTCGCCCCAGGTGCGCATCGATACCAGCCGCGATGAGGCGGCGGGGACGGTAACCATCCACGTGCGCGACAATGGCCCAGGCCTGGACGCCCGGGAAGTGGAGAACCTCTTCGAGCCGTTCCTGTCCAGTAAACCCGAGGGCGTGGGCCTGGGCCTGACCATCAGCCGTTCCATCGTGGAACAGCTCGGGGGCACACTCACGGGGGATGCGGATTCGGCCGGCGGCATGGTGTTCGATGTCACGCTGCCGGTGTGGACACGGGGGATGGAGGCTTGACGGAGAACAGTGACTACCGGCCGGTGGTCTACCTCATCGACGACGACACGGGCATGCTGGAATCCACTGCCTGGCTGCTGGAGTCCATGGACATCCCGTGCCGGACGTTCCCGGACGGCGCGCAGTTCCTGGAGGCCGTCCACCCGGACATGACCGGCTGCATCCTACTGGATGTACGCATGCCGGGCATGGGCGGGTTGAACGTGCAGCAGGCGTTGAAGGAGCAGCACTGCGAGCTGCCGGTGATCCTCATCAGCGGCCACGCCGACGTGCCCATGGTCAAACGCGCCTTCCGCGGCGGCGCCACGGACTTCATCGAGAAACCCTTCAACGAGCAGGAGCTGCTGGACGTGGTCCAGCAGGCGCTGGAGGAGGACCGCCGCGTCCACGAACGCCGCGCATACCGGCGAGAGGTAGAAGCCCGGTTCGCCGCGCTGACGCGCCGGGAACGGGATCTGGTGGAGCCCCTGGCGCGCGGCCTGCGCTCCAGGGAAATCGCCGAAGAGCTGGGCGTCGGCGCCCGCACCGTGGAACTCTACCGGGGCCGCGTCTTCCAGCGCTTGCAGATCAACAACCTCGCCGAACTGGTCCAGCTCTGCGTGGTCGCCGGCATCATCGACCCCTACCAGATCGACATCAACCCGTAGGTCGCATCTCGACGCACCAACGTGTAGGGCGGACGTTCACGTCCGCCCTACACGGTAAAACTCTCCCCACACCCGCACGCATCCTTCACGTTCGGGTTCCGGAACTCCAGCCGGTGGTTCAACCCGTCCCGCACGAAATCCACTTCCATGCCCTCCAGGAAGGGCAGACTCTTGCGGCTGATCACCACCTTGACGCCGTGCTGCTCGTAGACGGCATCGTTATCCTGCACATCGTCGGCATAGTCCACGGTGTACATGAAGCCGGAGCAGCCACTGGTACGCACGCCCAGACGCAGGCTCGTGGGGTTGCCAGTCTTGTCCGCCTGCATTTTCACGTGCCGCGCGGCGGCCTCGGTCAGTTGAATGCTCATGGCGCGCTCCTTCCTGAAGGCTCGGGCCGGGGATGGCCGATGCACTGCCTTATAATGTCTCCAGTATACATCTTAGGAGACCGGGAGGGAACCGGCCGGATGCGCGGCGCGTGCGGCGTCAGAGGTGGCGGGGGGAGGCGTCCAGCGCCCAGTGCCGGAAGGCCGGCACGAACCCGAGTTCAATCTCGTCATCGATACTGGCGCGGTGGCGGGTCGAGCGCGCGAGCAGACGGTAGAGCTCGGCGAAGTCTTCCACGTCGATGGCGTCGAAGGTCAGGCCGCAGACGCCCTGGCGAACATACGCCACGTGTCCCGCCAGGGTCAGCGACAGCAATGAGTCGTCTTCCGCCTGCAGCACCAGCATGGCGCGGTCGTGTGCGCGGACGCCTCGGGCCAGGCATTCGAGGCTGGCGCCACGCAGGGAGATATCGCGGGTGACTACACGGATGTCCGGCCTGTCGGAGAGGATCAGGCGCCCATGGAGCACCATGTCGAACCGGTGATTATGACGGTACCCCATGATTTTGTTCTCCGTGGCAGCGTTCTCAGACAAGCGTAGACCGAAATCGGACAATGCGATACACGAACGGCGGGCCACGGCCGCTGCCGGCACAAGGCGGCGTGGCAAAAGACTTTTGGCGCAGGGAGGGGCGTGGTAGCGTCTGCAGCCTTCCTGAACAGTGGGTATGGGGCGGATGGCGCTGACGGACGCAATCTATCTCTACGGCATCTTCACGGCGGCGGCACTGGCGTTCGTGGCGGCGCTGTTTACCGGGTTGTTCGTGCTCAACCGCTGGCCGCTGCGGGACCGCTTCACCATCATCCCGGCCCTGCTGTCCGTGGCCAACCTGGCGGCCACGGCCTATCTGCTCGGCATGGCGTTCATCCGGCTCGGCTACCACGTCGGGGATCTGAGCTGGATGCGCCCCGCCTACACAGTGACGCTCCTCGCCGCCCCGGTGCTGGCCGGCTTCTACCTGGCCGTCCACGCCATGTTGATCCGCCGCTGGCCGCCCGGGCCGTGGTTACGGGTTGTGCTCTTCGTCGTGGCGCCCCTGGCGGCGGTGCTGGTCCTGGTCCCCGGTGGCCTTGGCGTGTTCGGCAGCGGCGAGCCGTGGATCGAGGACGGCATCGTGCGCATGGACTTCGGCGCGCTGGCGCCCGCGTATTTCGCGCTGGTCACCGTGCTCATCGCGGCCATGGCGATCCAGGTGGCCATGGCCCTGGCCAGTCGCGAGAACTACGGGCGCGGCGTGTGGTGGTTCCACGGGGCCAGCTTCCTCGCCGTGAGTCTCACCCCCGTTGCCGACATGCTGCGGGAATTCGGCATCGTGATTTTCCCCGCGCCGGTCTCCTGGGTGGGGTTCGGCTTCTTCGCCATGAGCTCGTTCGCTCTCCTGACCGTCCAGTACGCCCGCGTGCTGGAGAACCTGGAGGAAGGCCGGCGGGCGGTGCGGGAGCTGAACGAAGCGCTGAGCCGTGATCGCCTCACGGGCCTCTACTCCCGGGTGGCGCTGGAACAGATGCTGGAGCAGCGTAACCGCTCCACGAACCCCATCTGTTGAGCGGATTGTGGTTCCGGGACACTGAGCCTTCCGGATTGATGGGAGGCTTGGAGCATGTGGTTATCCCCAGTACGCGCCCGCTGGCTGGGCTATCTGTATCACGCGCACGCCAGCGGCCTGACGTTGAGCGAGTATGCCGCCCGGCAGGATGTCTCGCTTGCCGAGCTGATGGACTGGGAGCGCCGGCTGCGTGAGGCCGGGATTGCGGTGCCGGAGCGCCACCGCCCGGCACGGTTCGTCGCCGTGGAGGTGGTGGCATGATCCGGCCCGGGAGCGATGTCGCTGTTTATCTGTGCCGCGAGCCCGTGGATATGCGTAAGTCGATGGACGGATTGTCTTTGCTCGTCCAGGAGGTCATGGAGTGCGACCCGTTCACCGCGGCGGTGTTCGTGTTCTGCAACCGGGCGCGGGATAAGGTGAAGATCCTATTCTGGGAGCGCAACGGCTTCGTGGTCTGGTATAAGCGCCTCGAGCAGGAGCGGTTCAAGTGGCCGGAGTGCGGCGAAGGGGATCGGCTCACGCTCTCGGGCCAGGAGCTCAACTGGCTGCTTGACGGCATCGATATCACCCGCATGCAGCCGCACAAAGCGCTGCATTTTCAGTCGGTTGGATGAAATTTTTGCTCGCCGCACCGGTGTCGTTTTGGTACAATTGTCGGCATGAAACGGGCCGATACCAACACGTTGCCATCCAGTTCCGACCTCCAGCGCGAGCTCGACGAGCAGCGCGCTCTGGTCGAACGCCTCCAGGCCCAGCTCGCCGAGAAGGAGGCCGCGTGGGCGGCGGAGAAGCGCTCGCTGTTCGAGCAGATCCGGCTGCTGCTCGATAACCGCTTCGGCCCCTCCACCGAGAAGTACAGCATCAAGCAGCAGGACATGTTCTTCGATGAGGCCGAGAGCCTGGTGGAAGAGCCCGCCGAGTCTGATGAGACCGACGAGGCGGATGAGGACAACCAGCCAGTCCGCGGTAAGCGCCGCCGTCGGGGCGGCCGCGCCCCGCTGCCACCGGAGTTGCCCCGCGTGGACATCGTCCACGACCTCCCCGAGGACGAACAGCAGTGCGCCTGTGGCTGCGGTGCGCTCACCCGCATCGGCGAAGAAGTCACCGAGCAGCTCGACATCATCCCGGCCCAGATCCAGGTGCTGCGCCATGTGCGCATCAAGTACGCCTGCCGGGCCTGCGAAGACGGCGTCCAGATCGCCGATCTGCCACCGCAGCCGCTGCCAAAGAGCAACGCGAGCCCCGGGCTGCTCGCTTATATCGCCACCGCCAAGTACCAGGATGCGCTGCCACTGTACCGCCAGGAGCAGGTGTTCAAACGACTGGGCCTGGAGTTGCCACGGAACACGCTCGCCCGCTGGATGGTAGACATGGGCGCGCTGCTCGCCCCACTGGCCGAGCGCATGCGCGCCCATCTGCACAATGCGGAACTCATCCACATGGACGAGACCACCGTGCAGGTGAACACCGAGCCCGGGCGGGCCGCCTCCAGCACCTCGTACATGTGGGTCCAGCGCGGCGGACCACCCGGTGCCGAGGTGGTGCTGTTCGACTACGATCCCAGCCGCTCGGGCCAGGTGCCGCGCCGTCTGCTGGACGACTACAACGGCATCCTGCTCTCTGATGGCTACGAGGGCTATGCCCAGGTGGTGCGCGACAATGCGATCACTCACGCTGGCTGCTGGGCGCATGCGCGCCGCAAGTTCGTTGAGGCCCAGAAAGCCCAGCCCAAGGGCAAGACCGGCAAGGCCGACCGAGCTCTGGCGTCCATCGGCAAACTCTACCGTGTGGAGCGCGAGGCACAGGGTCTGCCCGTTGAGGAGCGTGAACGCCTGCGTGCCACGCACAGCCGGCCGCTGATCGAGGATCTGCGCCAGTGGCTTGACCAGTCCCTGGAGAAGGTGCCGCCGAAGAGCGCCATCGGCAAGGCCGTGCACTACCTCAACAGCCAATGGCCCCGGCTCATCCGCTTCCTGGAGGATGGCCGCATCCCGCTGGACAACAACCCTGCGGAGAACGCCATCCGGCCGTTCGTGGTGGGGCGCAAGAACTGGCTGTTCAGCCAGACGCCGAGGGGTGCCCACGCCAGCGCAGCGATCTACAGCGTCATCGAGACGGCCAAGATCAACGGCCTGGAGCCCTACGCGTACCTGCTCGAGGTGTTAAAGAACCTGCCGGCGGCGGCCAGCGATGAGGCCATCGACGGCCTGCTGCCGTGGCATCAGGATGAGAGCCTATACACGCTCAAACCCACCGAGTAGGTGCAGTTCCCGGATCGCTTACGGAGCAGCGCATCAACGAAGGTAACCGCCGCGGCGGCCTGTTGTTCGTGGACCTGGACGACTTCAAGGCCGTCAACGACCGCTACGGCCATCAACACGGCGACCGTGTGTTGCGCGCCGTGGGCGCCGCGATCAATGCCACGGTGCGCGATCAGGACTACCCCGCCCGCTGGGGCGGCGACGAATTCATCATCCTGCTCTCCAGCGGCGACCAGCGGCTGGCCGAGCAGATCGGGGAACGGCTGCTGGACGAACTTCGCCAGGTGGGCGAGCGATTAACGGATCAGCCCGTGGGCGCGAGCCTTGGCTTCGTCCCACTCAACGCCCACGAAACCACCGAGGACCTCATCGGCGCGGCGGATGCGGCGTTGTATCGGGCGAAGGAGTCGGGGAAGGGGAGGTTTGAACCGCAGCATGCGTAACTGTTCAGCCAGGCTTGCCGCGACTCCAAGGGTAGCTCGCTAAATGCAGTCGCTGGGGCTGCTCTACAGCCCGGTTTCGCAGTTGTTGGAGTAAACCGATTCTGCGGTCGTCTGGCACCGCCAGGCGCCTTCCCTAGCTTCACCGTCACCAGAGTAACCGAACGTGTAACGAACTCGTTCATCACGCAATCGAGGAGTGACTTCGGCATTGCCGTTGTCGGCGGATTCCCCGAACGTGTACTCTATCCAGAAATCGTCACCACCATCCCACCCGCTGGTGGCGCTCAGTGCACCGTGACGTCCGTTGACCGTCAGATTAAGCTGATCAGCAAGTTCCCCGATTCCCTCTTCCAAGGGTTGCCCCTGCAGTATGCGGAGCTGAGATTCCACCCTGGCTCCTGCAAGAAGGTTATGTGCCTCCGAGAACTGGGCCCGCGCAACGTACTGCTGATATTGGGGGATCGCGATGCTAGCAAGGATGCCAATGATTGCTACAACGATCATGAGTTCGATGAGTGTGAAGCCTTGTTGCTTCATGGGTTAGTCCTCTGAGAAATGTCCGTATATAACTAAGCAAGTTTTGCGCCATGGACCCGCTTGCCCGTTGTCACTGGGTGGCCACTGGGTACTGCCTTGCTAATATTATTATTCCGCTTAACAAAAGTGATACGGCGATGAGTTCCACGGATTCCTCGATCAGGTGGTCGGTTAGGGGAGGTAACCAATTGTGAAATAGAAATCTGGGTCAGCTTCCAGTTGTGCTGCGACCCTCTCGAGTTCGCTTTTCCAAGGTTCTCTTTCATCAAGGTTAAGCGTGTATATGATCCAGTGGCCCAGCCGGTCTTGCCAGTCGTTAAGTCTTCGTAGCGCCGAGCCGAACGCAACGATACCGTAAATGACGTAAGCAACGATAAGTCTTCGGGGTGTCCACAAAGCTAGCCCTAGCTTATCCCCTTTCAGGAGCATTAGCAGCGGCGATGCCATTAGAGCTGCAAGTAGGGCGAAGAAAGACAGCTCCCAGAGTGGCCGGGCAATGCTTTCTTCGAGTTGGCCTTGAGTGAGAGGGATAACATAATGATCGGAGAATATATGCCGGACGTTCAAGCTGTCCTCCAGCAGCATGAGGAAAAGGCCCGCTGCAAACAGGAAGAACACTCGTGCCTCTAGTTTTCGGCCGCTTGTCTTTGCCCATTGATATCTATACAGCGTTATAGAGGTCGCAAGCCCCAGACACACCCACTGAGTTTTTTCGATGGGTCCGGCTTCGCTAAATATGTGGTACCAGATGAAGGGTGAGCTCGTTACTTTGCTTGTGATAAATATTTCGAAGGGAATAAGGCCCAGAATATCCGTCGCCAAGGTCACCAACCAGCCAATAAGTAGTACCGTTAGGCAGGTGACAACTTGAAAGTCTGCTAACCGTGAGTTTGGGCTTCCCTTTTTCCTTGGGCGAGGGAGGGGCGAGATTCTGGCTTTTCAGAAATTTAAGAAAGAAAATGAAATGGAGGATGCATCACATCCTCCATTTCGGTCTAGCCAAACTTTAGGGAGTTCCGCCTGCCAGCTCTTAAGAGCCGTCCGACTCGCAGTTAGAAACGTACTCGCTGGAGACGTCGGTGGTGCACTCCCAAGTTCCCGCTTCGTCATCATACGTGTACCGAACAACATCACCATCTAGGCGCGGGCTGGCCTCTGTTCCTTCTCCATCGAACCCAGCCCCGAACCGGTAGATGATGCGAGGGTTATCTCCGTCCATTTCGAAGTTGTCAATAACACCATGTTGGCCAAGCATCTGCACACCAAGATTGTTCGCAAGCTCATCTTGGTTAATTTCATCAAAAGCGTCTTCGCCACCCTGCACCCACCGCTCCTGAACAGTCGTGCTTGCACCAGAAAGCAGGTTATGCGCCTCCGAGAACTGCGCCCGAGCAACGTAGTTCTGATACTGCGGAATGGCAATCGCCGCCAGGATGCCGATGATGGCCACGACAATCATCAGCTCGATGAGCGTGAAACCCTTTTGATTCTTCATTTCGTGCATGGTTGTGCTCCTTTCCATCTTCGTTGTGGTGGAACCCACCCGGTCCTGAGTGAGTGCGCACCGTTTTACCGTTTTGCCGAGAACAGCTCAACCGCGAGGGAGGTTGGTCTTGTTCTGGTGGGACTGTTTGCAGGACGCGTGCCAGGGGGCGGTGTCATCCAGTGGCGCGGGGTTTGGGGGTGTTCGTGTGAAGTGGTTCACATTGGGGTGACGTTGATTGTCAGGTCGGGGTGGGGTGGTTCTTGTTGGGTGACGTTTTTTGTCAGTTGGGGGTGGCGGAGGTCGGCTTGATCGCGACTGACGTCGCTCCCACAAGGCGCTGCCCCCATCGCGCTGTGGGAGCGACGTCAGTCGCGATTCGGGGCTGGCCGTTTACTCCATGTCCAGCTTCTTGAGCTTGTAGCGCAGGGCGCGGAAGCTGATGCCGAGGAGCTGGGCGGCGGCGGTCTTGTTGTAGCGGGTCTTCTCCAGGGCCTTGACCACCACGTTGCGTTCCACGTCGGCCAGGTAGTCGTCCAGGGCGAAGTCGTCGTCCGGTTCCGGGGCCGGTTCAGCGGCCTCCACGGCGGCGCCGTTGCCGGGGTGGTCGGGGAGCTGGAGGTCTTCGGCCTCGATGGTGTCGCCCTCGCAGAGGGTGAGGGCGCGTTCCAGGATGTTCTCCAGTTCGCGTACGTTGCCGGGGAAGGCGTAGGCGCGGAGGTTGCCCATGGCGGTGTCGCTCACGCGCACGGGGGCGGCGTCGTCGCCGCCGGTGAGGCGCTCCAGCACGTGGTTCACCAGCAGCGGAATGTCGTCACGACGCTCCCGCAGGCTGGGCACGGCAAGCTGGATGACGTTGATGCGGTAGAACAGGTCCTGCCGGAAGGTGCCTTCCTCGACGAGCTGGGCGAGATCCTGGTGGGTGGCGGAGAGGATGCGCACGTCCACGGACACCTCGTGTTCGGCACCCACCGGCCGTACGGCCTTTTCCTGGATGGCGCGCAGGAGCTTCACCTGCATGGCCGGCGGGAGTTCGGCGACTTCGTCCAGGAACAGGGTGCCACCGTCGGCGGCCTGGAACAGGCCCTGCTTGTCGCGGTTGGCGCCGGTGAACGCACCCTTCACGTGGCCGAAGAACTCGCTTTCCATGAGTTCCGAGGGGATGGCGCCGCAGTTCACGGGCACGAAGGGCTGCTCGCGGCGGTTGCCCTTGTCGTGGATGGTGCGGGCGACAAGCTCCTTGCCGGTGCCGGACTCGCCGCTGATGTACACGGGGGCGTTGCTGCGGGCGAGCTTGATGATGGTGCCGCGGATTTTCTGCATGGCGGGGGAGTCGCCCAGCAGGGTGTCCCGGGAGCGGCGGTCGATCTTCGGGCCGCGGGTGAGCTGCATGGCGCCGTCGACGAGCTGGCGCAGCATGGCGAGGTCCACGGGTTTGGGGACGAAGTCGAAGGCGCCGGCCTTCAGGGCCTGGACCGCGGCGTCCATGCTGCCGTAGGCGGTAATCACCGCCGTGGGCAGTTCCGGGCGTTCCTGGGTGATCTCGCCCACCAGGTCGATGCCGTTGCCGTCGGGGAGCTGCATGTCGGTGATGCACAGATCGAAGCTGTGTTCCTCCAGCAATCGCCGCGCTTCTTTCAGGGTGCCGGCGAGCTCGGAGTCGATGTCCATCCGCTGCAGGGTCAGGTGGATCAGTTCGCAGATGTCCGGTTCGTCATCGATGACCAGGGCCAGTGGACGTTCCATGCTCATGTCGTTGTTGATCCTGTCGCTGCGAAGGTGATGCGGAATCGGGTGCCGGCGGCGCCGGTTTGCACCAGGCTCAGCCGGGCGTGGTTGGCTTCACACAGTTCCCGGCAAAGATAGAGCCCCAGACCGGTGCCGTCACCCGCGGTGGTGAAAAATGGCTCGAACAGCCGCTCGCGGTGCTCCTCCGGAATGCCCGGGCCGTTGTCGGCCAGGTCCAGGTACGGTTGGTCGCGGGCATCCTGGCCGGCCACCAGGGAGATGACCAGCTCCCGCTCGGGGTGGCGGGCGTGACGCGTGGCATTGGTGATGAGGTTCGTCAGCACTTGATGGAGATGCCCCCGGTCGAAGGGGACGATCAGGCGATCGGCGATCCCTTCGACCCGGAGCTGCAACGGGTGCAGCTCGGGCTGGTTGTTCACATCCTGGCGGACGTCGTCCAGCAGGGCATCCAGCTCCACCGGCTCCTGGTTGGGCTGCTGGCGACGGGAAAGCCGCAGGACGTTCTCGACGATGTTGTTCAGGCGCTTGCCGTGGCGCTGGATGATCTCCACCAGCCGCTGGTCGCCCTTGTCGAGCTCCGCCTCGCCCAGCAGCTGGCCGGCGTGGGTCATGGCCGACAGGGGGTTGCGGATCTCGTGGGCGATGCTGGCGGTGAGGCGCCCCAGGGAGGCGAGCTTGGCCTGCTGGACCTGGGCGTTCATCTCCGCCCGGTCTTCCAGGAAGATGAGAATGCCGCCGCCCGGGGCATCCGAGAGCCGCCGGAAGCGCGGCTGCAGTTCCGGGCTCTTGCGGGTGGCCTGGAACGGGGCCGCCTCCTGCGCGGGCTGCTCGCGCCAGGATGCCAGGGCCTCGGCGAGGGGCGGACAGAGCTCCTCCAGCAGCGGGGCGTCGAGCTGCGCCGGCTGGCCCAGCAGCTTCCAGGCGGTGGCGTTCATCAGCCGCACGCGGCCGCTGCGATCCAGCACCAGCACGCCGTCCTGCAGGCGCTGAACGATATGGCCGTTCAACACCTCCTGATCGGCGAGATCCTCGCCGCGCTGTTCGGCCAGGGCGTAGCCTTCCCGGGCGCCGCGGGCGAGCAGGTTGCCGGCCAGGGTGACCAGGAACAGGGCCACGCCGAAGGCGCCTACCTGGGTGTAGCCCGCCGTGTCGGCGGCGGCATCGAGCTGGGTGAGGAATTCCAGGAACAGCAGGGTGAGCGAGGCCAGTGCCGCGAACAGCGCGGCAAGGCGGGTGCCCACCAGGATCCCGCCGCCGGCCACGGCCACCAGCATCAGCACCGCCAGGCCCGGATCCTGGGCGCCGGTGGTGTAGATCAGGGCGCTCAGCAGCAGGATGTCGAGCACGGTCTGGGCGCACACCTGGAGCGTGAGGAAGTGCTTGAGTTGGTACGCCATCGCCAGCGCCACCAGGGCGACGGTCAGGTAGACGATGGCGAGCTGCAGGAACAGCACCGGCTGTTCCGAGCGGATGAACAAGGTGTCCTGGCCGGTGACGAAGGCCAGGCTCAGCATCAGCGCCACCAGCACCCGGTAGTACGCGAACAGCCGCAGCGGCCGCCAGGTATAGCGCTCCTGGCCGCTGTCCGCGGTTGTGCCGATGTGCTCGCCGAGGGTGCTCAAGACGAGGTGCCTCCTGGCTGGTGCCCGTAATCCTGTTCGGAGCGCGATTATAGGGGTTCGCGCGCGGCGTGACTGTGATGTGATTCCGGAGGCACGTCGTTGAGGGGCTTTACGACTCGTCGTGAACCGGAGAATCGCAGCATCGTAGGGCGGACCTTCAGGTCCGCCGTCTCCAGACATGCAGGCCAACGTGGCTTGTCGAAGCCTGATTGGCGGACCTGAAGGTCCGCCCTACGATGCTGCCCTTCGCGACCAGCCAGAGTCCGTGCCGATCTCCAGGGGGCGGATGCGGCGTGAGCACGCTTGTGGAACACATCCTGGTGTTCTAGATTTTCCGCACGTGCCATGGCAACAGGGATGTGGAAAGGGACGTCACATCATGAGCATCTTCATGCACATCGAGGGAATCGATAACGGCGAAGCCGCCGATGCCAATCACCCGGGCTGGATCGACGTTGTCGACCTGACCTGGGGAACCAGCCGCAAGGTCACTTCCCGCTCCGGGGCCCGCTGTGGCCGGGAAAGCGGCAACGCAGAAATGTTGGAGCTGACGCTCAACAAGTTCATGGATCGCACCTCGCCCGAGCTGTTCCGTCTGGCCTGCTGTGGCCGGGGCAGAACAGTCACCCTGGTGTTGACGAAAACCGGCGATGGTTGCGGCGCGGACGTTTTCAACACGTACACGCTCGACCATGCGCTGGTCAGTGGCTACCAGGTGAACGCCAACGCAGAGGACGTTACACGGCCGCTGGAGGCCATCACTCTGAGTTTTCGCGCCCTGGAGCAACGCTACGTCCCTTACGACGATGACGGCAGCGCCCTGAGCCCGATCGTTGTGGGTTTTGACGCTGCCACGAACAAGAGGAAGTAGCTTCAACGGCTTACCGACATGGAGGGAGAGTTCCACATGGATGTATCCATCGATCCTGCACGTGCCGGCCTGAATCCCGGTGCCGAGAGGTGCATTTCCGCCTCCACCCTGGAGCCGGGCGATATCATCGCCACGGCCAATCCACAGAAGAGTTCGCGGTTTATTCAGGCGGCGACCAATGCACCGTTCAGTCACGTGATTCTGTACCGGGGATCGGGACGAGCCATTGATGCCGTCCCTGCCGGAGGGGTGCAGAGAGGCGCATTGTGGGAACTGCTGGGGCGTAGCAACCTGGCTGCCGTATTCCGAAGCAATAATGCGACTCGGGCGCAACGTGAGTTGGCTGTCAAGTGGGCGGAGAAACAGGCTGGTTCTCCTTATGACGCCACCGGCGCCGCTCGGGTTGCCGCTGCGCCGGGTGCACCCGGCTACCGGATCGGGCTGGCGAGACTTTCGTTGTCAGCATTTGACGAGGTTCCGGCAGTCCTCGCGGTGGACGGCCACGATGCGAGCTTCTTCTGCAGCGAGCTGGTGTTCCGTGCCTACGAAGTGGCCGG